>NZ_JARVSV010000004.1:0-156425 GCF_030209025.1 Pseudomonas sp. MEJ086 | reverse complement strand
GCTCCTGGCGCAACTGACTGACCCAGCGGCGAAGTGCGGTGGGCCCGATATCCAGATTGGCGCAGACCTGGGGCACTGATTGCCCTTCGTCCAGCACCATGCTGGCCGCCTTGATCTTGAAATCGTTCGAGTAGGAGTTACGCATAACAAAACACCCCCTGTTGTGGACGCCATCATAGCGCCCGATTGAGGTGTCCAGATTTATTAAGCCAGTTCAGAGCCGCTCCATTCAGGGCTTGCCGCTACCTGGCGCATTGCGCCGCCCTTGTTCCACCACCCAGTCGATGACCTGCTGCGAGAGCTGGTCGTTGGCGGCGCCGAATGTCTTCACCACCGATGGCACGGCGGTGTCGTTGGCGATATGCCGTACTTCGAAGCGGCGGCTGGCGAGGATGCGCTGATTGCCTGCCTGCACCAGGCGGGCGTCGAGCAGGATGTGCACTTCCGGCCGACCGTTGCGGTACTCGCTCTGGAAGGCGCGCAGGTCGCTACTCAGTTCAAGATCGGCCTGCAGGCGGCTGTCGTCGCTGCTGACGGCACCGATACGACCGTCATCGAGAAACGCACCAATCAGCCGATCACGAAACAGGGCGGGAGCACGATCGCTCCAGCGCGCCCCCTGGTAGGCGCTGATCAGGTCGCCGTCCGGCAGCACGGCAATTCGTGGGCTGTCGAGCAACTGGCTGCTCTGCGGTCGGTTGACCCGTAGCGACCAGTTTTCTCGCGGCACATCCGCGGCGCGTACGGGCAGATTGCTGGGCAGCAGGTAGACGCTCAGCGTCTCGCCCGCGGGAAGAATCGAGCAGGCGCTGAGCAGACCGGTCAGCAACAGAGCGCCAGCGGTGGCGAGTGCTTTCATGGTTGGAACTCCTTGATGCTGTCGCTGCGCAGCAGGTAGCCGGCGGGGTCCTCTTCCAGGCGCCGAGAGAACGAGCGCAGAGAGCCGAGCGTGTCACGCAGTTCGTTGATGGCCGGGCCCAGCTCACCGATGCCCTGCATGCCGCCGTCGAGTGCGGCACGGTTATCCTGCAGCAACTGCTCGATATTGTTGCTGGTGCGCTCGAGCGAGGTCACCAGGCGTTCGGCACTGTCCAGGGTGTTCTGCGCCGGGCCGGAGAACAGCTGGTTGGCGTTGTTCATCAGGGCTGCGGCTTCGCGTCCGGCTGCGCTCATCTGAGTCAGTGCCTCGCGCAGCTCGTCACGCTGTTCGGAAACGCTGGCAGTGATCTGCTCGAGATTGCGCAGGGTCTTGGCGATGTTCTGGGTGTTCTCGCGGGAGAACATGGCGTTGGCGCGGTCGAGCAGGCGAGTGACGCTGACCATCAGGTCTTCGCCATTGGCCATCAGCCGTGACAGCGGCGAGCGGTCGGCGATGATCACCGGCGTTGCACCATTGCCGGCTTTCAACGGCGGGCTTTCGGGTGAGCCACCATGCAGCTGGATCACCGCGCCACCGGTGATATTGGTGATGGTCAAGCGCGCGCGGGTGTCTTCCTTGATCGGTGTGGAACTGGTGATGCGGATGTTCGCGTGCACCTTGCGCGGATCCTGCGGGTCGAGGGTCAGGCTGGTGACGTCACCTACGCGAATGCCGCTGTATTGCACGGCGCTGCCCTGGGACAGGCCGCTGACCGCCTCGGTGAAGACCACTTCGTAGTAGTTGAACTGCTTGTCCGCGCTGGACTTGCCCAGCCACAGGGCGAACAGCAGGATGGCGCTGACGATCGCCACCGTGAACATGCCTATCAATACGTGGTGGGCACGCGGTTCCATTCAAACACTCCTAGGCACAGCGGCCTGCTCGGCGGCGCGTCCGCGCGGTCCGTGAAAATAGTCGTGAATCCAGGCATCGTCGGTGGCGGCGACCACTTCCAGTCTGTCAGCCACCAGCACGCGTTTCTGCGACAGCACCGCCACCCGGTCACAGAGGGTGTAGAGCGTATCCAGATCGTGGGTAACCAGAAAAACGCTGAGGCCCAGGGCATCACGCAGGGTGCGTATCAACTGGTCGAAAGCCGCGGCGCCAATCGGGTCGAGGCCCGCCGTCGGTTCATCGAGAAACAGAATGTCCGGCTCCAGTGCCAGGGCGCGGGCCAGGGCTGCACGCTTGATCATGCCGCCCGACAACTCGGTCGGGTATTTGTCGCCCGCATGGCTGGGCAGGCCAACCAGCGCCACCTTGGATTCGGCCAGGCGCTCGGCACTGGCACGGGTGAGCCCGGCATGTTCGATCAGCGGCAGGGCGATGTTCTCCAGGACGGTGAGCGAGGAAAACAGCGCGCCACGCTGATAGAGCACGCCGAAGCGCCGCTCCAGTTCGGAGCGACGTTGTGCCGACAGCGTCAGCAGGTCTTCGCCGAATACCCGCACCGTGCCCGCGTTGGGCTGACGCAGGCCGACGATGGTGCGCAGCAGCACGGACTTGCCGGTACCCGAACCGCCCACCACGCCAAGCACTTCGCCGCGGTACAGATCGAGATCCAGATGCTGGTGAACCACCTGCGGGCCGAACTGATTGGTCAGGTCGCGTACCTGGATGATCGCTCTCTCGCTCACCAGCCCATCTCCATCAGAAACAGGGCGGCCACGGCGTCCACCACGATCACCACGAAGATCGATTGCACCACGCTGGAGGTGGTGCGTTCCCCCACCGAGCGGGCGCTGCCGGTGACCTTGAAGCCCTCCAGGCAACCGATCACGGCAATCAGAAAAGCGAAGATAGGTGCCTTGAGCATGCCCACCAGGAAGTGATTGATCGGGATGTTCTCCTGCAGCAGGTAGAGGAACATCGGCGGCGAGATATCCAGCGTCAGCATGCACACCATGGCGCCACCAACCATGCCACATACCATGGCGACGAACGTCAGCAGCGGCAGGGCGATGAGCATGGCGAACACCCGCGGCAGCACCAGCAGCTCCATCGGGTTGAGACCCAAAGTGCGGATCGCGTCGATTTCCTCGTTGGCCTTCATCGAGCCGATCTGCGCGGTGAAGGCACTGGCAGTGCGGCCGGCCATGAGAATGGCGGTGAGCAGTACGCCGAATTCACGCAGGAATGAGAACGCCACGAGGTCGACCGTGTAGATGGTCGCCCCGAAGTCGGCGAGGATGGTCGCGCCGAGGAAGGCCACCACGGCGCCGACCAGAAAGGTCAGCAAGGCAACGATGGGCACCGCGTTGAGGCCGATCTGTTCCAGGTGTGAAGCCAGGGACGTCAGCCGCCAGCGGCGCGGGTTGAACAGAATCAGCAGCATGCTGCTGAGGGTGAGGCCGACGAAGCCCAGCAGGCCGACCGCCTTGTGCCAGACCCCTTCCACCACTTCACCGATATGGCCGAAGAACTCCCGGTAGGTCGAGCGGGCGGGATGCTCGGCGGCCTGCTGATCCGTCTGCATGGCGGCGGCGACGGTCTGCAGCAAGGCGCGGCGTTCGTCGCTGAGCGTTGCCGTGAGCAGTAGCTCCATCAGCCGTTCGGCACCGAGCAACTCGACCAGCAGGCTGGCGCCAGCGGTATCCAGCGCGTCCAGTTCGCTGATGTCGGCATGCAGATCATCGGTGCGCTCGCGCCTGATCGCATCCACCTGAGGGAGCAGTGCACCATAGTGTGCGAGCGTCCAGTCTCCACCCACCTTCAGCGCAGCGGCGTCGGCAGTGGCAAGGGAGATGTAGGGCGGGTTGGTCATGGTCGACAGCTTAACGCTCGAACGTTCGTGTGGGACATCCGTAATAGAGCCTCGAGGGTCCCTTGTAAACCCTGGCTTGCATGCACGATTCGCAAGGCGCGTGGCAAACCCGCGCTGGTGCGGGCTATGGGTAATCGACTGACCAGGGCGGACGGGGTTCGAATAAATCGTTGCAGGCGATGAATCGAATCGCAAAAGCCCGATGGTTTTGCCAGGCAACAGACCCTAGCATTGATTCTTTCCGTCAGCGATTCAGGAGTTTCCCATGCATATCGACGAAGCCATTCGCAGCCGCCGCGCCATCAAGGGCTACGACGCAGGGTTCACCCTCAGCAGTGAAGAGAAGAACGAGTTGCTGCAATTGGCACTGCTCGCGCCGTCAGCGTTCAACCTGCAGCATGTGCGGCTGGTCGAGGTCAGTGATCCGGCCTTGCGTCAGCAGATTCGCGAAGCTGGCTGGGGGCAGGCGCAGATGACCGATGCCTCGATGCTCGTGGTGATCTGTGCGCAGGTCGATAGCTGGGAGCAGAATGTCGGTCGAGTGTGGGAGGGGGCGCCGGTTGAAGTGCAGCAGTACATGGCGGGTGCCATCGACACCTACTACCGTGACAAGCCTCAGGTGCAGCGTGACGAGACCATGCGCAGTTGTGGCCTGATGGCGCAGACCCTGATGCTGGCCGCTCGTGGCAAGGGCCTGGACTCCTGTCCCATGGATGGTTTCGATTTCGATGCCGTGGCCAAGCTGATCAATCTGCCGGAAAATCACGTGATCGGCCTGATGGTCGCGGTGGGCAGGAAAGCTGTCGATGCCAAGCCGCGGATCGGCAAGCTGCCATTCGACGAGGTGGTGATCCGCGACCGGTTCTGATCATCCTTCGCTTTCTTGGCGCGTGCTGCGTATCTTGGCCGAGGGGGTAATCAGCAGGAACCTAGTCCTGATCCGTTGCCTCCAAGCTTGTAGACCCGTCAAAAGCGAGGAATACCATGCAAGTTCAAGTGAACAGCAACCATATCGAAGGCAGTGCCCGACTCCAGGAATGGGTCGGCGCATCGGTGGCGGATCGTCTGGAGCGTTACGAGGAGTTCCTGTCGCGTGTCGAAGTGCACATCAGCGACGAGAATGGCAGCAAGAGCGGTGCCGATGACAAGCGCTGCCAGATCGAAGCCAGGCCCAAGGGCCATCAGCCGCTTTCGGTCACTCACAAAGCCGAGTCACTGGATCAGGCGGTGGAGGGCGCTGCCGAGAAGATGCGCCACGCGCTGGAGCATCTGGTCGGCAAGCTGGAAAGCAAAGCGGTCGGTACCGGACATCTCGAGCAGGAACTGGATGTCAGCGAGCCGGAAAATTCCGATGCGCTGCTGCAAGAAGAGTTTCTGGAACGTCAGGAGGCGCTCGGCAAGGAATGATTTCTCGATGCGCTTACTCGTTCGGGTGAGCGCATGTTCCCAACTCGTGCATGAAACCGGCCGCCATGGGGCGTCGTTATCGCGACGTCCCATGGCGGCCGGTTCGTTTGTCAGGCCACCAGGCTGCGTCCGATGAAGTCCGGTGACTCGGTCTGCCGATACGTCGAGATGGCTTGCTCGGCCAATCGCGGGCTGACCTGGTAGGCATTGGTGACCGCTGGATTGGTTTCCAGTTGTACCCGCTGCCTTGCCAGGTTCTCCGCCGACAGCGGGTTGAGGTTGTCCTGACGCTGCTCCTGCAAGGTCTCCAGGCGCTGCTCACGCAATTGCTCATCGAAAGCGTTCGCCGCATCTTCACGTTCGAGACGCAACTGCAGCGCTCGCTCTTCTCTCTCCTCCTGCAAGGCGATGCGCTGCTCACGTGCCTCACGCAGCTGCTCCTGGCGATCCTGCTCTAAACGCTGACGTTCGAGCAGGCGCTCCTGCGCTTCATTGAGACGCTGAGCGGATGGCGTCACCCGCTCCAGTTGGTTGGTCTGCAGGCCATTGCCCGACGACGTAACGGGGCGGTAGCTGTACTGGCCGATATTCATGCCGTCGATAGAAAGGGGCATGAGTCACCTCATCTTTCGCTTCGATGCTTTCAGTCTAAGCCTGGTATCACGCACCCCTTAGGCGGATGTGTCATAAACCCAAGAACCGGATGGACTAGCACTTTTTCGGTGGCTGAATGTCCGGCAGTCGCGTCGATCTGCGTCATCTGCGCGCAAAGGTGCATGGTTGCTCGCCTGCGCGGTCAGAGGCCAAATGCCCGAGCGAAGCGCCTGGCGGCGGGGAAGGGCGTTGCGGAGCATGCTGTATTTCCCCAAGAACGCGACGAATGGCAGGAGTTATCGGCTTTTCCGGGCAGATGTCGTTTGACGGCCTACTATGAACAGCAGGGGCCGTTGCCTGATCGTGGTGATCTGCGAGTTCGTACGATTCGTAAAAAAGCATGGCCTGCCGCGCAATCATCCAAGCGCTCCACTGGAAGAGGAAAGCGTCATGCAGCCATTCAGTTTCGCTACGGCCGCCCATCTCATCTGCGAACCGGGAGCCGTGCAGCGGCTCGTGCCCTTGTGCCGAGCATGGGGAGCGCGTTCGGTGGTGTTGGTCACCGATGCCGGTGTCGCTCGGCTCGATTTTGTCGAAGAAGTACGGGCTGCCTTTGCTGCCGGTGATATCGCCCTGCACCTATTCGATGGGGTGACGGCGGGAGCACCGGAGAGCGTGGTAAACGCCGCGGCACACTTCGCGAAGAACGTGCAGGCCGGCCTGATCATTGGATTCGGCGGCGGAAGCTCTCTGGACGTTGCCAAGCTGGTTGCCTTGCTGGCCCACCCGCAATGCAGGCAATCGCTTGATGATCTGTATGGGCTCGACAAGGCCATGGGGCAGCGCCTGCCGTTGATTCAGGTACCGACCACTGCAGGCAGTGGCTCCGAAGTCACGCCCATTGCGGTGGTCACTACGGCTCATGCGACGCGTATCGCGGTGGTGTCGGCTCGTTTGCTGCCGGACCTGGCGCTGCTGGATGCTGATCTCACCCTGCAATTGCCAGCGCCTGTAACCGCCGCCTGCGGCATGCTCGCCATGGGCCACGCTGTCGAGGCGTACACCGGCGCGCGGCGCAAGAATCCGCTGTCCGACATGCTCGCTCGCGAGGCGTTGCGCTTGCTCGGCGCCAATCTGGACGAAGCGGTGCACAACGGCAGTAACCGCGAGGCACGTCAGGCCATGCTGCTTGGCGCCTGTCTCGCCGGTCAGGCCTATGCCAACGCGCCTCTGGCGGCAGTGCATGCCCTGGCCTATCCCCTCGGCGGGCATTGTCAGGTGCCTCACGGGGTGAGTACGGCGGTGCTGTTGCCGCATGTATTGGGCTTCAATGCAGCCGTCGCCGCACCGCTTTATGAAGAGCTGGCGCCGCTGTTGCTCGGCGAGCGTTTGCGCGCGGGCGATGCCACGGATCATACCGAGCAGTTCATCATCGAACTGGCCGACCTCAGCGAGCGTAGTGGTCTGCCTGGGCGCCTGCGTGACATCGGTGTCGACCAGGCGCTGCTGCCACGTCTGGCCACCGATGCCATGCTGCACGAGCGTCTGCTGGCCAATAATCCTCGGGAGATGACCCAGGCCCATGCGCTGGCGATCTATCAGGTCGCCTACTGATCGAACGGCTGCTCGCGGGTTGTCAGTGGTGGCGGAGGCCGGCACCATGCCGGCTTATCCTCCACGCAAGGTGTCGTCCCCATGCAGCAGCCGCAGCATCTGCGCGAGCACTACCGTCATTTCCTGCCGATCACTACGCGCTGGCATGACAACGACCTATACGGGCACGTCAATAACGTCACCTACTACAGCTATTTCGATAGTGCGGTGAATACCTATCTGATCGAGGTGGGCGGCCTGGACATCCACCGTGGCGAGGTCGTCGGCTTCGTGGTCAGCTCCAGTTGCGACTACTTCGCTTCGATTGCCTTTCCCGAGCGCATCGAAATCGGCTTGCGTGTCGGCAATCTGGGCAATAGCTCGGTGCAGTACGAGCTGGCGGTGTTCAAGGAAGGGGAGCAGCAGGCCTGTGCGGCCGGGCGCTTCGTGCATGTGTTCGTCGACCGGTCGAGCAACCGACCGGTTGCCATTCCGCAAACGCTACGACTGGCGATGGACGCGTTGCGAGTCCGTTGAACGACCAAGGGCGCTGACGGCGCCCTTGGTTGTATGGATATTAGCGATGACGATGTTTGTGATGGCGTTTGTAGTGCTTCTTGCCATGGCGATGGCCGTTATCGCGGTAGCGGGATTCGTTACGGTTGCTGTCGGCCACCTCGTTGGCCAGAGCGCCACCGGCAGCGCCACCCAGACCTGCGCCAATGGTCGATGCGGTGCTGCCACCGAACTGGCTGCCCAGTACCGACCCGCCTGCTGCACCCAGGCCGCCGCCCAATGCGGCTTCCGTTTTGTTGCGTGAGCTGATGGCGCCACCTGCTGCGCCGCCCAGGCCAGCGCCGATCGCGGCGCCTGTGCTGCCACCCAGATGCTGACCGACGATATTGCCGAGTGCGCCACCGACGCCGCTGCCAATGGCGGTCTTGGTGGTATCGGCGTTGGCCAGGGGAGAAACCAGTGCACTGAAAGCCAATGCGGTAAGGAATGTACGCATCGCGCAACCCTCGAAAAATACCCTTGCGGGCGTAGTCATGGCATGGCCATGGATCATGCGGTCGGCGGTGCTGTACCGGCGACACAAGCTTAGAGCCTGATCTGCAAGGAAATTCCCGAGAGGGGAGATTAAAGATACACGAATGAATGTATCTAAATGTGTGCGACGTTGGGCTTGCCCAGGCGGCGCGTGGCTTTGTCCGTATTCAGAACAGCGAACGGGAGGCCTTGATCAGGAACCAGCCCTCGCACTCGGTATTGTGGCCCGAATAGGCCGAACAGGCGTCGCCGCTCAGGCTGGAGTCCGAATAGGAAAAATCGAAGTCGATGCCTTTCCAGGGCCGAGACAGGCTCAGGGACCAGTCGTTGAACGAACTCACCTGGCCGCCGCCGGAAACCGTCTTGGGGTTGTCGAGCAAGTGATTGCCGTAGCGCACCACGACGGCCATGCCCAGCAAGTGGATGCGGCCCAGGTCGGCCAGAACCGTACTGTTGAAACGGCTGGGGTCATTGCTGAAGGAGAAGCCGAAGCGTCGTGTGTCATAGGTCAGGCCCGCGTAGACGTCCTGACTGTCGAGGTAGGTGTAACCCGGATGGCTGTAACGAATGGTGCCGACTTCATAGCCAAGTGAGTCGACGAATTGCTGGCGATAGCCGACATAGCTGTTGAGCTCCATGCGACTGCCTGGACTGATACCCAGATTGGGCGACCACTGTCCCAGATACCAGCCGCTTGGATGGCTCAAGTCGAGGCCACCGTGAAAGGCGCCGCCGCTCTCTGGCTTGACCAGCCCCTGCGCCATGCTGCGGCTCGGCGTAGTCCCCAGGTTGAGCTCGTAGTCACCCAGCTCGCGCTCCATGATCGCCGCCTGGGCGTGGATGCTCAGCAGAGCCGCCCCAAGCAGGACGGCAGATGAAAACCGCATGGTATTCCCTCCCGTTGCAGGCCAATGACCCAAGTGCCAGGCAGTCGGCCTGGTGGTCATTCGCACGGTTGTCGCTCGTCTGGCAGAAACCCGAAGGGCCACATCGTGGCTTGGGTTGGAAACTACGCGCTTCGGTCGAGCGCTCAAGCGGGCACGTTAACCGAGGGCGGTAACGGCAAAGGGACATCAGAGCTTATTTTTGGCGATAAGTGCCACTGTTTCCGACGAGCTGCATGCATCGGGCATGCCGTACGCAGCCAGTCACCCTCCCGCTCCAGCCATGCGCCGGAGCGGGAGGGCGGTGCCAAGGCTTACAGAATACGCGCGGTTTCCTGCGCCGCGTGCAGGCGAATGGCGACGAACTTGGAGGTCGGCGTGTGGCTGCCCAGGCCGACGCTTTCCAGCGGCACCAACGGGTTGGCTTCCGGGTAGTAGGCGGCCGCCTGGCCTGCCGGGATGTCGAATGCCAGCAGCGTGAAGCCGACGACCTTGCGCTCGATGCCATCGTCCCATAGCGACGTGATGTCGACTTTCTGGCCGTGCTTGTAGCCCAGTCGCGTCAGGTCGGCCTCGTTGACGAACAGCACGTCACGCTGACCACGGACGCCGCGGTAGCGGTCGTCGAGGCCATAGATGGTGGTGTTGTACTGATCGTGAGAGCGCATGGTCTGCAGGATCAGATCCGGCGTCTGGCCGCTGTTGCGGACCTGTGCTGGCAGCAGATCGGCGAGCAGGGCGTTGGCCTTGAAGTTGGCCTTGCCGGTGGTGGTTTTCCACTGGCGGGCCCCAGCCGAGTTACCCAGGTAGAAGCCGCCCGGGTGCTGTACGCGGTTGTTGAAGTCCTGGAAGCCGGGGATGGTGTCGGCAATCAGCTCACGGATGCGGCTGTAGTCGGCGATCATCGCATCCCAGTCCACCGGGTGATTGCCCAGGGTGGCCTTGGCGATACCGGCAACGATGGCCGGTTCGGAACGCATTTCCTTCGACAGCGGATCGAGCTGGCCGTTGGAGGCGTGGATCATGCTGAACGAATCCTCCACGGTCACCGCTTGCGGGCCGTTGGCCTGAACGTCGATGTCGGTACGGCCGAGGCACGGCAGGATCAGTGCGTCGGTACCGGTGGTCAGGTGGCTGCGGTTGAGCTTGGTGCTGATCTGCACGGTCAGCTCGCAGTTCTGCAGTGCCTGATGCGTGCGTGGGCTGTCAGGCGTGGCCTGGGCGAAGTTGCCACCCAGGGCGATGAACACCTTGGCCTGGCCATCGACCATGGCGTTGATCGCTTCCACGGTATTGTGACCGTTTTCGCGGGGCACCTTGAACTGGAAGCGCTTCTCGATGTTGTCGAGCAGCAGCACCGGTGGGCGATCATTGATGCCCATGGTGCGGTCACCCTGCACGTTGCTGTGGCCACGTACCGGGCACAGGCCCGCGCCAGGGCGGCCAAGGTTGCCGCGCAGCAGTTGCAGGTTGACGATTTCCTGGATGGTCGCCACCGAGTGCAAGTGCTGGGTGATACCCATCGCCCAGCACATGATCACCTTGTCGGCGCGGCGGTACATCAGGGCGGCCTGCTCGATGTCTTCCAGGGTCAGGCCGGACTGCTCGACCAGCGATTCCCAGGAGGTTTCATCGAGCACCGCCAGGTAGGCATCGACGCCATCGGTATGTTCGGCGATGAAGGCGTGGTCGAAGACCGGCTTGTCACCCTTGGCGACCGCTTCGCGCTCCCACTGCAGCAGGAATTTGGCGATACCCCGCAGCGCCGCCATGTCGCCGCCGAGAGCCGGGCGGAAGAATGCGGTGTTCAGCGGCTCGGAACCGTTGGTAAGCATTTCCAGGGCATGTTGTGGGTGCTGGAAACGCTCCAGGCCACGCTCTTTCAGCGGGTTGAAGGCCACCACCTGGGCGCCACGTTTCACCGCCTCACGCAGCGGCTCGAGCATGCGCGGGTGGTTGGTGCCCGGATTCTGGCCGAGCACGAAGATGGCATCGGCGTGTTCGAAGTCCGCGAAGGTCACGCTGCCCTTGCCAATGCCGACGCTCTGGATCAGCGCGACACCGCTGGCTTCGTGGCACATGTTCGAGCAGTCGGGGAAGTTGTTGGTGCCGAACGCGCGAACGAACAACTGATACAGGAACGCCGCTTCGTTGCTGGCCCGGCCGGAGGTGTAGAACTCGGCCTGGTTCGGGCTTTCGAGGTTCTTCAGGTGTTTGGCGATCAGGCTGAAAGCGTCGTCCCAGGAGGTCGGCACGTAGCGATCGGTGCTTGCGTCGTAACGCATCGGCTCGGTCAGTCGGCCCTGATACTCGAGCCAGTAGTCGCTCTGTTCACGCAACTGGCTGACGCTGTACTTGGCGAAGAACTTCGCGTCGACGCGGCGTTTGGTGGCTTCCCAGTTGACTGCCTTGGCACCGTTCTCGCAGAACTTGATGCGGCCGTCTTCCGGGGAGTCGCCCCAGGCACAGCCCGGGCAGTCGAAGCCGCCGTTCTGGTTGGTCTTGAGCAGCGCACGCAGGTTCTTGAACGGCTGTTTGCTGTCCAGCCAGAACTGGGTGACGCTGATCAGCGCACCCCAACCGGCGGCAGCGCCTTTATAGGGTTTGTAACGCGGGTTAACGGGTTGCAGGCTCATGGCTGTTCTTCTCTTGCAGGCGGCGCGGGGCTGTAGACCCGGGGCGCGCTGTGGTGGGGCAGATGGATCAGGTTGAGGTTGTGCCGGCGCGCCCACTGCACGGTGAGGGCGGTCGGTGCCGAAAGGCTGACCAGATTGCCGAGGCCGGCTCTGACCGCCTTGTGAATCAATTCCAGGCTGCAACGGCTGGTTACCACCGCAAAGCCCTGGCGAACATCGAGGTGTTCGCGCAGCAGGGCGCCGATCAGCTTGTCCAGCGCGTTGTGCCGGCCGATGTCTTCACGGCAGGCGCGTATCTCGCCACTGCCATCGACATACAGGGCGGCATGCAGGGCACCACTGCGGCGGGCCAGGTCCTGAACGGCGGCGATCCGCTCGCGCAGGTTGACCAGGTGAGCGGGGTCGGGCAGCTCGGCCTTGGCCAGGGTGGTCAATTGCGGCAGGGCCTGGTCGAGGGCTTCCACGCCGCACAGGCCGCAGCCACTGCTTCCGGCCAGCTGCCGACGCTGTTGCTTCATTGCCCAGAATGCGCGGCTGCTTATTTCTACTTCGGCATTGATCGCCGCGCCGATATGACGCAAACGAATGTCATAAATATCGTCGATGGAGTCGACCACTGCACTGCTGAGGCTGAAACCGGCGATGAAGTCCTCCACTGCTGTGGGCGACACCATCATCACGGCATAACTGATGCCGTTGTAGCTGATGGCCAGCGCACTCTCCTGAGCCAGGACGGCGCAGTCGCCGGTCTCTGGGTTGCCGAGCTCCGCGTAGGCGTAGCTCTCCGGCTGCGCGGCAGCTGGTGCGATAACGTCGGAAGTGCTGGATATCTCGGCTGACCGGGGCACGGCAAGCTCCCCTGCGGCGGATTGACACAGAGAAGCGTAGGCCCTTGGCCAGTATGCGTCTAATCGCTGTTGCCGATGTCTTGATCGATGCTGTCTATCGGTCAGGCGGGTCGGGCTCTGCAATCGGGCTTTCCGGCCCGGGTCGGAAGATCAGGTATGAGCCTGGAAGTGCCGCAGGACGGCGTTCAGCGCCTCGGTGTTGTGCTGATCGATATCGATGATGCGGTAACCCGCCCAGCATTGCTGGCCTGGCTCGCCCTCGCGGCTCCACAGGCAGTCTCCGATGAAGTGCAGCTCGCCCACGCCGTTGAGCGGCGTCTGGCACACCAGCTGGCATTCCACCAGGGTATCGGCAGGCTGAGACGTTGGGCTGCAGAGCATGAGTCCATCGCTGGAAATGTCGGCGACACGGCCGAGGTAGCGGCCGCTGTGCTGTTCGAAAACTTCAAGCAGTGACGTGGCCTGGTAACGGGCATGCTGACGACGATCATCCATACACGAACCTCATTGATTGCGGCCGGTGAGTTGCTGCAGAACGCGATAAACGGCGGTCAACGCACGATCGACCATGGGCGCCGCGCGGTCCGGTTTGCTGAGGCGTGCCGTACCCTGTTCCATTTCCAGGGCCAACTGGCTGATCGACTTGACCGCGGCACGCTGTCCGTTGAGGTCGACGAACATGTAGTTGTGGGTCGTGGGGCTGTACCAGGACAGCTTCAGCGTCTGCCGTCTATCGCCTTCGATGAATTCGAACCAGGTGCCGAACTCGATTTTTTCCAGATCACCCACCAGGCGCATGCCACCCTGCGACAGTGGTGCGTTGGCCAGGGTCGGGTCGAGGAGCGCGGCATCGTCTCCCAGCATCGCGCCTAACTGACTTGGGCTGGGCGGCAACGCAAGCCCTGAGGCGATCCCCGGTTGGCCCGCTTGCACGGCGTGCTGGCAGGCGACCAGGTCCTGCAACAGGCGGCGGATATCGTCTTCGTGATAGCCGCCCAGCAGCATCAGGCCTTTGCGTAGCGCTTCGAGCATCTCGACGCGTACCCGCTGCAGGTGGTCCCGTTGCGCCGCATCGAGTGGCGTACCGCTCCAGGCCAGTTGCTCGGCGGCTTCGCTGGCGCGCTGCCACTCGCTGCTGGTTGGGCCGTGGCGCAGTTGAATGAATACCAGCACGTCGATCCAGGTGCGTTCGAGGAAGTGGCGAATGATCGGCGGCGGCGAGCGTTTGGCCAGGCTTTGCGCGATGACCTGAGCGGCGGTGTGTCGTGCGCCAAGTAGCTTGTCGCGGCCCTTGGCGGTTTCCACGGCACGGCGTTCCTGCAGGTCGACGCGTTGCTTGAGCGTGCCCGTGAACTCGCTGAACTCGCTGAACAACTCGTCGAATAGGTGCAGGTCGCCCGTGAAGTGCTGAATCACCTGCTTCACCACCCAGTGCACCTTGGCCAGCAGGCCATGGGTTTCATCCACTGCGCCGTAGAGCACGCCAGCCTTGGCCATGGCGTTGATCAGCTTGCGCGCCGGGTGGTGCTGGCGGGTGAACAGTGCCTTGTCCAGCAATGCCACTTTCAAGTACGGCGTATGCAGGTGGGAGAGCGCGACCTTGTAGGGCTGAGGCAGATTGTCGTCATCGAGAATGAAATCGAACAGCATGCCGACCAGGTCGATGACATCGGTTTCACGATTGCCCAGGCGGTGCTGCTGCGGATCCTCGCTGTGGCTGGCCAGTTGTCGTTGCAGGTCAGCCTTCAGCCCGGCGACCTGCAGGGGGTGTTCCAGGCGCAGGGCCAGTTCGCTGGCGGAGGTCTGCTGCATGCGATTGAGCGCCGCCAGTAACTCACCCGCATCGTAGGTACGCCTCGCCCCCTCTGGCGCGAAACTGGCCATGCTGGGCGTGCCGCTGAGCAGGCTGAGTGCGCTCTGGTGCTTGCGGTACTCGGCGAGCAGGGCGCTGACACCGTCGACCAGCTGATTCAGGTCGGCAGGCGGCGCGGCATCCAGATCGGGCAGCGCGGGCTCATCGGTCACGTTGCTGCGGGTCTGCTGCCGTGCCGCCTCGGGCTGCGCAGGCGCACGAGCTGTCTGCGCCGAGCGCGTGGCGGTGTATTTCAGGTTGGGCAGCACGCCGGCATCTATGAGGCGCTGATTGAGCGCGTCATACAGCTTGTCCAGTTCGTGCATGAGTTGTTTATCGAACAGGCCATACAGCACCAGCTTTATCTGTAGCGTCAGCCCACAGGGAGCCAGTGCGCCCAGAAAAGCCTGGGCGATGGTTTTCGGCGCGATCGGGTTGCTGCCTTCCGGCAGCGGCTGGCCGTTATTGAGCAGGGCCAGGCGCTGCTCCAGCGCGAACAATGCCTGGGCGCAGCGGGCCTGAACGCGGCTGGCCATATTGGTCACCTGAAGGATCTCTTCGTAATCCTCGGTCTGTACCAGGGCCATGTCCTCGGCATGCATATCAGTGGGCGATGTCGTGGTTGCTACCCGCTTGCCGTCGAGAAAGTCGGCAATGCCCTGAGAGATGCTGAGGTGATAGTGGCGTTCGATCTGCGGGCGCAGTTTGCGGATGCTGCGCATGTTGTCGAAGAACAATGCCTGCACCTGATTGTTCTCGGCTTTCTCCGCGCACTGGAAAAGGGTGTCATCGACCTGGGCGAAGGTGCGCTGCAGATTATCCGCCAGATGATTGAGCACCATCTTGCGGCAGCTCTGCCCCAGCTCACTGAAGCGGGGTTGGATGCCTCGGCTTGCCAGTGTGCGCGAGCCGTTTGGTGGTGTCGGCGGCGTGCCCTGAGTGGTCATCTGTAATCCTGATTGAAACCTCACCGTGGTGCTTCGAACAGTGCAGGTATGCGGTGAAGGTATAGCAATTGGCCATTCTTTCGCAAAGCATTGTCATAAAAGCAATTTAGGGGGTTGACATGTGTTCGCGGAACCGTAAAATGGCGCGCCTCTGCAGCGGCAAATGGCGAAAGCCAAAAGCTAGTAACAGAGACTGAAAGAAGCATAGTTCCGCGATAGCTCAGTCGGTAGAGCAAATGACTGTTAATCATTGGGTCCCTGGTTCGAGTCCAGGTCGCGGAGCCAATCTTTCTTCGGGGTGTAGCGCAGTCCGGTAGCGCGCCTGCTTTGGGAGCAGGATGTCAGGAGTTCGAATCCCCTCACCCCGACCATTTTTGGGTCGTTAGCTCAGTTGGTAGAGCAGTTGGCTTTTAACCAATTGGTCGTAGGTTCGAATCCTACACGACCCACCATTTCAAGCACTGCTTGAGAGTAAAAAACCCGCCTAGAGCGGGTTTTTTGCTTTCTGGCGGCAGCGTCCTGCTCCCCGTATGGTGGATGGGGGCGTAGCTGACGCTTTTTCCATCCACCATTGCGCTTGCAGAGTGGTGGACGGGTCAAGCGCCGTCCACCTTACGACAGGCTGTCCTTGGAATCAGTGCAGCTTGAGTCGCGGATCGGTGCTGCGGCCGATACGGTCGCTGAGCATCAGCAGCAACGTGCGGAATGGGCCATAAAGCGCCATCTGGTGCATGCGATACAGCGACACGTAGAACATCCGCGCAAGCCACCCCTCCAGCTTCACGCTGCCCATCAGGTTACCCATCAGATTGCCGACGGCGCTAAAGCTCGACAGCGAGATCAGCGAGCCGTAATCCTTGTAGGCGTATGTCGGCAGCGGCTGATTCTGAAGGCGCAGCGCAAGCGATTTGACCAGCAACGAGGCTTGCTGGTGAGCGGCCTGCGCGCGAGGCGGTACATTGCGTTCGCTGCCATCGCCCATCGGGCAGGCTGCGCAGTCGCCGAAGGCGAAGATGTTCTCGTCGCGCGTGGTCTGCAGGGTCGATGTGACGACCAGTTGATTGATGCGATTGCTCTCCAGGCCATCCAGATCCTTGAGAAACGCTGGCGCACGGATGCCCGCTGCCCACACCTTGAGGCTGGCCGGAATCTGTTCGCCGTTGGCGGTCAGCAGGCCGTCAGCCGTGACCTCCTTCACCGCGGCATTGGTCATCACGTTCACGCCGAGCTTCTGCAGGGTACGGTGCACGGGTGCGCTGATGCGCTCCGGCAGCGCTGGCAGCACGCGTGGGCCTGCCTCGATCAGGGTGATGCGCATGTTTTCGGGGCGGATACGATCCAGGCCGTAGGCCGCCAGTTCGTGGGCAGCGTGGTGCAGCTCCGCAGCCAGTTCCACGCCGGTGGCGCCGGCGCCGACGATGGCAACGCTGATCTGGTCGTTGTCGCCATTGCCTGCATGGGCGCGCAGATAATGGCTGAGCATCTTGCGGTGGAAGCGCTCGGCCTGTTCACGGGTATCCAGGAAGATGCAGTGGTTGGCCGCTCCCTCCGTGCCGAAGTCATTGGTCGTGCTGCCTACCGCGATCACCAGCGAGTCGTAGGCGAGTTCGCGTGCGGGCACCAGTTCGCGGTTGTCTTCATCCAGAGTCGCCGCAAGCTGGATGGTCTTGCGTTCGCGATCCAGGCCGCTCATGCGGCCAAGCTGGAATTCGAAATGGTTCCATTTGGCCTGGGCAACGTAGTTGAGCTCGTTCTCCGTGGAGTTCAGCGAGCCAGCAGCCACTTCATGCAGCAGCGGTTTCCAGATGTGGGTCAGGTTGGCGTCGGCCAGCGTGATATGCGCTTTGCCACGTTTGCCGAGGGTTCTCCCCAGGCGGGTGGCGAGTTCCAGGCCGCCGGCACCACCGCCGACAATTACGATTCGATGGGTCATCGATACTTCTCACAAGGCTAAAAAATCGGTGTCGAGTCCGGGCGAGCGAAGGCTCATAGCACCAGGCGACTCGGGAGGGCGGCTCAGCAGGGCAGGTCGAGCCGACGTGCGCAGCGATGCCGAGGGGCACTCAGGTATTCATCGACTCGACGTTGATCACCAAGGTTCAATCGACAGGGCAGTCACCGCTCCCACAATGCGCTCAGTCTAGCAGGGTGCCACTGTGCACGGAGCGCGACATGGAGTGCTCTGGCGCTACTCGAATCGCTCCAGAGGCTCGACCTCGAGCGAGTCGCTCAGGCGGATGACGCCGCCCTGCAGCACTCGTGCGGTTATGCCGCCGTGGCCGCGCACTGCCTGAAACGTTCCCAGGCCCAGGCGCTCCTCGAGGCGTGCGCAGGGTTGGCACCAGCCAGTGGTTTCCAGAATGGCCTGGCCGATCCGAAAGCGGCGACCCTTGAGGCTGAACAGGTTGATGCCGCTGATGGCGATATTGCGCCGCAGATCTTCCGGTCTTATCGCGCGTTCGGGATCGCGCCCCAGCAGGGCGCTGACCACGGCCAGGTGCTCCCACTGGATCAGCGTGACCTGCCGCGCGTTACGTGGCCCGGGGCGCGCATGATCTCCGGTGAGGCCGGCTTCACGGCGCGCTTCCACTGCGTCCAGGGCGAGCATCTCGCCACGTGACTGCGGACGCACGCCGATCCAGCGCACCTGCCCTTGCTGCGGCACCGTGGCGAGGAGGGTTTGCAGAGGGCTCATGGTGTTCCCGTGGGGTTTCACTAGCGGTTTCCTCAACCGATGGGCGGGCCTCTCCGGTCGCCGCAACGATCATCGATCACGCTGACGAAAATCGCCGGCCTGGAAGTCGGACCGCCCTTCATCTGGCAGGCGGTTGCAAGTGGTCCGAAGCAATCGGCAGCTGTCAGTGCCGGCTAGGCGGCAGATCTTCGGAGAAAAGGTCATCTTCCAGTTCGTTACCCGGAATCGCGTGCTCTTCCGAGGCCCAGGCGCCGAGATCGATCAGCTTGCAGCGCTCGGAGCAGAACGGCCGGCTCGGGCTCTGCGGGCCCCATTCAACGGGGGCGGCGCAGGTCGGGCAGGCGACGAGGGTAGGTGTGCTCATGGTTGGCCTCCATTCAAGGTCAGGTAAAAGGCATGCAGGCGCTCGACTTCGCTTCGCGCCCAGGCCAGGTCGCGATCATTGGTCAGCACGTCATCGGCATGGCGCAAGCGCTCTTCGCGGGTCGCCTGAACGGCCAGAATCGCCTGCACCTGTTCAGCTGACAGCCGATCGCGGCGCATGGTGCGCTCGATCTGCAGCCGCTCGGGGACGTCGATCACCAGCACGCGTTGCGTCAGTTTGTACTGCCCGGATTCGATCAGCAGTGGCGACACCAGGATCGCATAGGGCGATTTCGCATTGGCCAGGAACTGCGCAACCTCCTCAGCGATCAACGGGTGCAGCAGACTCTCCAGCCAGCGGCGCTGCGCGGGATCCGCGAAGATCCGTGCGCGCAGGGCCGAACGGTTCAACTGGCCATCGGCCTGCAGAACCTGTGCACCAAAGTGCTCTGCAATGGCGGCCAGGGCGGGGCGGCCAGGCTCCACCACCCAGCGCGCGGCCTGGTCGGCATCGATCAGGTCCACGCCCAGTGCGACGAAATGCTCGGCAACCGCGCTCTTGCCACTGCCAATGCCGCCGGTAAGGCCGAGCGTCCAGGGTTTCATGGTGCGCGCGCGCCCCTCATTCGAAATCAGGGGCGAATTGTAAAGGAGCGACCCTGCGTGTGGCGAATCAGCACCGCGTGTTGGCAAGCGCCCCGATTGCAGGAGCGCTGCCCTTGGCGAGAAAAGATCGAAGGCTTGGCGCGCTATCCGAGACGGTATTCGCTGCGAAGCGAGGCGATTGCATCGCTGTCCGCACCATCGATTTTGCCCGTCCTATTCGCCGCAGGGGCGCGGCTCCCACAGAATCGCAACACGCCACCAGAAGTGTAGGAGCGCCGCCCTCGGCGCGAAGCGTATGAAGGTTCACCGCGCTATCGGCGATGCCAGGCCATTCACCGCAGCGGCCCGCAGCCTGGTTTGCTCGAAGCAATGCCCGGGCGTTAGTTGAAGCCTGCAAACTGCAAATAACCGTCGGTGATCTGCTTGCCCCACAGCAGCGCGATAAAGCCTGCAATGGCCAGATAGGGCCCGAATGGAATCGGCGTGCTGGTATTGGCATCACGCATTCGCAGCATGATCACGCCGAGTACCGCACCGACCACTGAGGACAGCAGGATGGTCAGCGGCAGAATCTGCCAGCCGCCCCAGGCGCCGAGCATCGCCAGCAGCTTGAAGTCGCCATAACCCATGCCTTCCTTGCCGGTGACCAGCTTGAACAGCCAGAACACCGACCAGAGGCTCAGGTAACCGGCGACCGCACCCCACAGGGCTTCTTCGAGGCTGGTGAACAAGCCGAAGTGGTTAGCGATCAGGCCCAACCACAACAGCGGCAGCACCAGCGAATCCGGCAATAGCTGGTGATCAGCATCGATCAGGCTCATCGCCAGCAGCCCCCAGGCCAGCACCAGCATGCCAGCGCCCTGCCAACCGAAGCCGAAATGCCAGGCGACATACGCCGACAACAGCCCGCAGATTAGCTCGGCCAGCGGATAGCGCAGGCTTATCTTCGCCTTGCAGCCAGAGCACTTGCCACGCAGAAAAAGGTAACTGACAACTGGGATGTTCTCCCACGGGCGGATTTCATGCTTGCAGTGCGGGCAACTGGAGTGGGGAAGTACCAGATTGTAAGTCTCACCCTCGGGCTCTGCCGGCAGCTCCAGCACCTCACGCGCCTGAATGCGCCAGTCGCGAAACATCATCTTGGGCAGGCGGTGAATCACGACGTTGAGGAAGCTGCCGACCAGCAAACCGACAACGAGCGCGCAGAAAACGAAGGCCGGCGTATTGCCGGCCAGGAAGTCGATTACGGTCATGGATTAGACAACGGAGCCCAGTTGGAAGATTGGGAGGTACATGGCGATGATCAGGCCGCCTACCAGCACGCCAAGTACAGCCATAATCATCGGCTCCATCAAAGCGGTCAGGCCATCTACGGCATTATCTACTTCTGCTTCATAATAGCTGGCCACCTTATCGAGCATCGTGTCTAGAGCTCCAGACTCTTCACCGATTGCTGTCATCTGTACAGCCATTGCAGGAAAGGTATTCGTAGAACGCATTGAGAAGTTCAGTTGCATACCGCTGGTTACATCCTGCTTTACTTTGTAGACAGCGTTGCGGAAAACCACGTTGCCAGTTGCACCTGCAACCGAGTCCAAGGCTTCAACCAGAGGTACACCTGCAGCAAAAGTAGTAGAAAGCGTACGTGCATAGCGCGCCACTGATGATTTATAGATGATATTGCCGACAATGGGCGCCTTTAGAACTGCACGGTCCAGGCCATCACGGAATTTTTCCGATCGTTGCTTAGCTTGTATAAACGCGTACCCTGCCGCGACCATCACAATCACAAATATGAACCACCATTCTTGTAGCGACTCCGATATCCCTATAACGAATAACGTGAATGCAGGTAGTTCTGCACCAAAGCTAGAGAAAACCTCCTGAAATTGCGGAACTACTTTGATAAGCAAGATGCATGTCACAATTACTGCGACCACTACTACCGCTATCGGATAGTTCATCGCCTTTTTGATTTTGGCCTTCAGGGCTTCGGTTTTTTCTTTATAGGTTGCTACTCGATCCAATAGCGTTTCGAGGGCGCCTGATTGCTCTCCTGCTTCGACCAAGTTGCAGAATAGATCATCGAAATATTGAGGTTTGGTACGCAGTGCTGAGGCAAAGCTATTACCTGCTGCTACATGTTGCTTGATTTCATCAACCAGCTTGCGCATGTTCTGGTTTTCCAGTCCGTCCGTGATGATGTCAAAGGACTGCAGCAGTGGCACACCCGCTTTCATCATGGTCGCCATCTGCCGTGCGAACAGGGCAATGTCCATGGGCTTGATTTTTTTGCCCGCGCCGAACGGCGAAATGCTTTTTTTTCGCACTTTGGTCGGGTTGATACCTTGCTTGCGCAGCTGTGCCTTGACCAGAGCGGGGTTTTGCCCGCTGAGTTCACCCTTGACCACCGCGCCCTTTCGATCCTTGCCTTCCCAGACGAATGTGCTGGTCTTCGCTGCCTTTGCTGCTGCCATGGTTAATCCTTGGTCACGCGGTTGACTTCTTCAAGGCTGGTTACGCCTTGCATGGCCTTCAGCAGTGCCGAAGTACGCAGGTCGTTGAAGCCGTCTTTTCGCATCTGTATGGAAATATCGATGGAGTTGCCTTCCTCCATGATAATCCGCTGCAGGCTTGGCGTGTTTTTAACCACTTCATAAATACCGACACGGCCTTTGTAACCGTTCTTGCAATTTTCACAGCCAACCGGGCCGTAAATCTTGAAGGTACCGAGCTTCTCCTGGGGGAAACCTTCCTCTAGCAACGCCTCGTCAGGAATCGGCATTTCCTTTTTGCAGCTATTGCAGAGCTTACGCGCCAGGCGCTGGGCAATGATCAGGTTCACCGAAGTGGCGATGTTGAAGGAGGGCACGCCCATATTGCGCAAGCGGGTCAAGGTTTCCGCTGCGCTGTTGGTGTGCAGGGTCGACATCACCATATGGCCGGTCTGCGCGGCCTTGATGGCGATTGAGGCCGTGTCCAGGTCGCGAATCTCGCCGACCATGATGATGTCGGGGTCTTGGCGCAGGAATGCACGCAGGGCCTGTGTGAAGTCCATACCCTGCTTGGGGTTGACGTTGACCTGGTTGATGCCTTCTAGGTTTATCTCCACCGGGTCTTCCGCTGTAGAAATATTCACGTCCGGGGTGTTGAGGATGTTAAGGCCGGTGTAGAGAGAGACCGTTTTGCCCGATCCCGTTGGGCCTGTCACCAGAATCATTCCCTGTGGTTGTTTGAGCGCCGCCATGTACAGATCTTTCTGGCTTTCCTCATAGCCAAGGGCATCGATTCCCATTTGCGCGCTGGAAGAATCAAGAATTCGCATCACGATCTTTTCACCCCACAGGGTGGGTAGGGTGTTGACGCGGAAGTCGATGGACTTGCTCTTGGATATCTTCATCTTGATGCGGCCATCCTGAGGCTTGCGTCGCTCGGAAATATCCAGCCCGGCCATGACTTTCAAACGTGCAGAGATACGCGGCGCCAATTGAATCGGCGGGCGTGCCGTTTCGTGCAGAATGCCGTCGGTACGAAAGCGCACGCGGTACGACTTTTCGTAAGGTTCGAAGTGCAGGTCGGACGAGCCACCTTTTATCGCATCGAGCAGCATCTTGTTGACGAAACGCACCACCGGCGCGTCGTCGGCATCCTGACCGACGCTATCGCCTTTCTTGTCATCATCGACCGACTCGGTTTCCAGGCCGTCGAGGTCAACGTCGTCCATATCTTCCAGACCGGTATGACCCGTATCGAAAAACTTATCGATGGCATCGCCCAGCTTATCGTCTTCCACCAGCAAGGCTTCGGTGGAAAGGCCGGTGCTGAACTGAATGTCCGTAACTGCCTGGTGATTGGAGGGGTCTGAGATACCAACGAATAGCTTGTTGCCTCGACGCCATAAAGGCAGGGTACGGTGTTGGCGCACCAGTTTTTCACTGACCAAGTCCTTAGGCTGGCTTTCCTTATCCAGCGCATTGAGGTCGAAGTAGGCCACGCCAAATTGATCAGCGGCGAGCTCAGCCAGATCCCGGCTTTTTACAAGTTTGTTCTGCGCCAGGTAGGTGACCAGCGACAATTTATTACGCTTGGCCTGTGCTTGCGCCTGCTGAGCGGCCTTCTCGTCCAGCAGCTCAGCGAGTACCACCTGCTTGGCTAGGCCGGAAAGGGGAATATTGTCACTCATGGGCACCTCACGCATATCGAATGGGTGCGTTATAGCGCAGATGGCAGTTGCTGCCAAATAGCCGGTATCCAAGTGACGAAAAGTGTCACAAGTTGCGGAGAATCGCGATGTGGGTACATGACATTGCTAGCGCAGGAAATTGCGCTTTGTGAGCAAATTCGCAGGTTTCACCGTGTTCTTGAGGGTTTTCTGTGTTGGCACGCCTTCTGCTTAATGACCAATAGGCTTGTCTGCCTGACACTTAATGACTGGAGAGTTACATGAAAGCTCAAATGCAAAAGGGTTTCACACTGATTGAATTGATGATTGTTGTTGCTATCATCGGTATTCTGGCGGCAATTGCTATTCCTCAGTATCAAAACTATATCGCGCGCTCTCAATTCTCTGAGGCCCACACTCTTCTCGGTGGTGCTCGCACTGCCGTTCAAGAGAAAGTTGATCAAGGGCAGGCTATTGTCGCATCAACCGGCAACCCTAATGCTACCACTAACTCCCTCGGCGTTCAGCTGACTGGTAAGTATGGTGCTGTAGTTGCGCCGGCGGCTGCCGCTAACGCAGCTAACTATACCCTGACCTATACTTTTGCGGGTGCTAATACTAACCTCAATGCCAAAACTGTTACCTACACATACACCGCTTCTACAGGTAGCTGGGCTTGTGTGACAACTGTGGCCGCTCAGTACGCCACTAACTGCACTAGCTCTTAATCTCTATGCTGTAATGGCCCCGCAAATGCGGGGCTTTTTTTATGTGACAAGTTTCGTTGAGGTGTTTGCGTTTACTGTATTTTTGGTGCCGTGTTAAATTTCTGGCGTGTGATTGATTACTGTTTAGCGCTTTTGGGTGGTGTACGAAGGGGTTAGTGCTCATGTTGTATGAGAGACGGGGGCTTTTGGAAAGCTCCTTTATTTTGTGTCTTTTTATTTTTTCAATTAGTGCGCTTTTTAATTTTGGCTTCTATGGTTGGCATGATCAGCAGCGTGTCGCACAGCTGTTTTTTTTACTTGCTATTATTCCGGCAGTGTGTTGTTCGGCTCAGCGCAGGTTGCCTGGGTATGCATTGAGTCTTATTATTGTTATTGCTGTTTTTGGCTTGATATCCTCTGCTCGTGCGAGTTGGCCAGAATGGGCGCTTAAGGAGTGGGGACGATGCCTCGCATTGTTTATTGCATTCGTTGTAATCAGTGGGCTTGCGCAGCGTAGCTCTGTCAGGGTTGCTATATTCGGTTGCATGGTGTTTGTCGGTATTGTTCAGGTTTTTCAATTCTTGGTCAGCTATGTGTCTGCCTTTATTAGCGGTATCAATATTTTGCATGCTGATGTTTTAGTTGGTGGCTTTTCGAATCCGAGATTTTTTGGTCAGTTTCAAGTTGTTCTTTTGCCTGTGTTGGCTTTTTTAATTGCACGCTTTTTTTCGCGATGCCGCTACAAAGTGGCCGCTATTCTTATGGTTGTACTAGTGCTTCACTGGTGTGTCTCTTATGTCTTAGGTGGGCGTGGTATGTGGGCGGCAACTGTATTCAGCCATATTTTTGTTTTTATTTTTTTTCGAAGATTCTGGGTGTTTTTATTGGTTCAGGCTTTTGCTGCATTATTAGGTTTTTTCGTTTTCGTAGTTCTTTTTTTTACGATCCCCTCTTGGTTCGATATAGTTCCTTGGTTACATGACGGACTGCGTGCCGGTCTGTCCAGTCGTGATTTGATTTGGATGCTTTCTTGGGAAATTGCTGTCGACAATGTGTGGCTAGGTATTGGGCCTATGCATTTTTCAGCTACATATAATCCCGTTGCAGCTCACCCTCACCAAGTTTTACTCCAATGGTTATCCGAGTGGGGCGTATTTTCAACGGTTTTAGCTTTTTTCCTAGTGGGTCGTGGGCTTTTTGCAGGGGGGCGCGTGCTGCGTAGCGAAAAATTTGAGTATGAGGACGTAGGACTATGGACTGCGCTGGTTAGTGGCCTTTTATTGGCCCAAGTGGACGGAGTCTTTGTAATGCCTTATACCGAAATGTGGCTGGCCATATTGGCAGGTGTAGCGTTCTCGCGCTGGGCCAGCCCTTTGGTGGCTGGGATTAGGCAGCGCTTTGTGCTTTCTATATTGAGCATTCCAGTAGTTATCGTTCTGGTAATGGTTCTTGTAAGGGAAGCGCCAGTACTGCCCGCAACCGAAGAGTCTTATTTGAGAGAAAATCCTGTCGGATGGGCTCCTCGATTTTGGGAGCAAGGCTGGATTCCAATGCAACGATATGGTGAGTAAATTTGTGATTGGAATGGCGAAACAATAACCTGCCATTCATTTCGTATTTGCTTTATCCGCCGTTGCAACTGAACGCCCCGCCTTGTATGGGGCGTTTTGCTGTCTGGGTTTCACGTTGCTGCGAATAATGCGGCGGATTATGCCTTCGACTAGGCTGCGCGCCCCGATACGGCCTACGTTTTGGCGGCGCGCGACATTTGCCTGATTCACTCGTCTATGCTTGGTTTTTTCATTGGGAAAGGTGGCCTGGATGCCAAGCTATCGTCGCGCCTTTGCCCCTGGGACAATATGGTTTTTTACCGTCAATCTGCTGGAGCGTCGGGGTGACGATTTGCTGGTGAGGCATATCGACCCACTCCGTGACTCGGTGCGCAAGGTCCGTCCATCAGCATCCGTTCGTAATCGATGCCTGGGGGGGATTGCTGAATCATATGCACTGCGTCTGGACGTTACCGGCCAATTATGCGATTTACCCACTGCGCTGTCTGTTGATCAAAACCTTCTTCTGTCGTGGTTTGTCGGTGAGCGAAGACCGGTTCCTGGTTTGTTTCCGCCGAGGCGAGCGGGGCATCTGGTAGCGGCGTTATTGGGGGCATCAGATTCGGGATGATGAAGACTTTCGTCGGCATGGCGGAGCACTGGTAGGACGGATTAGCCTAAGGCGTAATCCGTCGTTTGCCGGGAATCTGCCGTATTTGTTGCTGTAACTGAACGCCCCATCCTGCGTGGGCGTTCAGCTTTCTGAGCTTCGCGTCGTTACGAATTTCGCGGCGGATTACGCCTTCGGCTAATACGCTCTACACTCCGTGTATCACCGAAGGCACATCCAATCAATGATGCTCGCGTGTCGCGCGGAATTTCACATCCGGCCAGCGCTCTTCCATCAGGCTCAGGTTGACGCGAGTCGGCGCCAGGTAGGTGAGGTGGCCGCCGCCGTCGAGGGCGAGGTTTTCCACGGCCTTGTTGGAGAATTCCTCGAGCTTCTTCTTGTCGCTGCAGTCGATCCAGCGCGCAGACCAGACGGTGATCGGCTCGTAGCCGCACTCGACCTTGTATTCCTCCTTCAGGCGGCTGGCGACCACGTCGAACTGCAGCACACCGACGGCGCCGAGGATGATGTCGTTGCTGCGCTCGGGGAAGAACACCTGGGTGGCGCCTTCTTCGGCGAGCTGTTGCAGGCCCTGACGCAGTTGCTTGGACTTGAGTGGGTCCTTCAGGCGCACACGGCGAAACAGTTCCGGAGCGAAGTGCGGGATGCCGGTGAAGCCCAGTGCCTCGCCTTCGCTGAAAGTGTCGCCGATCTGGATGGTGCCGTGGTTGTGCAGGCCGATGATGTCGCCAGCCCAGGCCTCTTCGAGCATTTCCCGCTCGGAAGAGAAGAAGGTCAGGGCGTCGCCGATGCGCACGTCCTTGCCGGTACGCACGTGGCGCATCTTCATGCCTTTCTCGTACTTGCCCGAGCAGATGCGCATGAAGGCGATGCGGTCGCGGTGCTTGGGGTCCATGTTCGCCTGGATCTTGAACACGAAACCGGTGAATTTCTCTTCCACCGGCTCCACCGTGCGCTCGTGGGCGACGCGGGCCAGCGGGCGCGGCGCCCAGTCGACCACGGCGTCGAGCACATGGTCGACGCCGAAGTTGCCCAGCGCGGTACCGAAGAATACCGGGGTCAGCTGGCCGCTGAGGAACTCTTCCTGGTTGAACTCGTGACAGGCGCCCTGCACCAGTTCGAGTTGCTCGACGAAGCGATCGTACTCGTCACCCAGATGAGCGCGGGCTTCGTCGGAGTCGAGTTTTTCGATGATCTTGGTCGCGGTGCGCTCGTGGCCATGGCCCGGCGTGTAGACGATGATGTAGTCGTCGGCGAGGTGGTAAACGCCTTTGAAGTCGCGGTAGCAACCGATCGGCCAGGTAATCGGCGCAGCCTTGATCTTCAACACCGCCTCGATCTCGTCGAGCAGCTCGATCGGGTCACGGATGTCACGGTCGAGCTTGTTGATGAAGCTGACGATCGGCGTGTCGCGCAGTCGGCAGACGTCCATCAGGGCGATGGTGCGCGGCTCCACGCCTTTACCGCCGTCGAGCACCATAAGCGCCGAGTCCACCGCCGTCAGGGTACGGTAGGTGTCCTCGGAGAAGTCTTCGTGGCCGGGGGTGTCGAGCAGGTTGACCATGTGCTCGCGGTAGGGGAACTGCATCACCGAGGTGGTGATGGAAATCCCGCGCTGCTTCTCCATCTCCATCCAGTCGGAGGTCGCATGGCGGTCCGATTTACGCGACTTGACCGTACCGGCCACGGCGATTGCCTGCCCCATCAGCAGCAGCTTCTCGGTGATGGTGGTTTTACCGGCGTCGGGGTGCGAGATGATGGCGAAAGTACGGCGCTTGGCGACTTCGGCGGCCTGAGTGGTCATGGATGCGTGCCTGCTTGAAAGCGTTGGCGGGCCCGTGGGCCCGGAAAAATGCGCGATTATAGCGGTAAATGCTGCGGCGCTGGGGCATCTCCTGTCAGCCACGGATCGCCTCCCGGGTGTCGAGAGGTAGTCGTTGTCGGTAGGATCACACCCCTTGTTCAGGTTAGAGGTCTCTCATGGCCGTCTTGTTTTTGCGCAGCATCATGGTTGGCGCCCTCGTGCTTGTCTCCTCGGCGGCCCTTGCGCAGTTACCCGAGTGTCGCGTCGACTTCCCCAATGGCTCCACGCTGGGCTTGCCGCTCGCTGCCACGGCCGAGGCGCGTACGCTGGGGTTGTCCGCCCGTGACGACATCGGCAGCGGCATGCTCTTCGCCTGGCCGGAGGAAGGGATTCGCGAGCTGTGGATGAAAGACACCCGCGTGGCACTCTCGGCGGCCTTCATCGATGCTCGCGGCATGGTGCGCAGAGTGGTCGATATGCAGCCCTACAGCCTGCAGCGGCATGGCTCGAAGGAGCCGGTGCGCTACATCGTCGAGGTGGGCAAGGGCGGCTTCGATGCACTTGGTGTTGTGGTTGGGAGTCGCGTCAGGATCGACTGCGCAGATTCCGGATAAAGGCAGCCTAACGTGTAGGAGTCGCGCCCTCGCGGCGAATCGTGCGGGCAACGCCGATGTAGCGGCAAGGCTGCAATCGTTTCGCGCCGAGGGCGACGCTCCTACGTGAACGGTGCCACACGTCCATCTCGCGCTCTCAATGTTGTGGGAACCGCGCCCCCGCGGCGAATCGTGCGGGCAACGCCGATGTAGCGGCAAGGCTGCAATCGTTTCGCGCCGAGGGCGCGCTCCTGCACGGGAGGCCAATTCCATTGGGCGCCTTCGAAGGGAGGCGATCCGTGCAAGGAGCCGCGCTGATAATTCGGCTGACGGTCCCGTAGGTGCTGCTGTTACACTATCACCCCTCGCAAATCCGCATCCTTTCCGATACCAGGAGCATCCGGTGCCTGTCGTGTTCGTCGCCGCCTCCCAACTGCCGACCCCGTTCGGCGTGTTCACCATGCATGGCTTTCTCGAAGAGGCCACCGGCAAGGAGCATGTCGCTCTGACCTTCGGCGATGTGGCCGATGGCGATCCGGTGCTGGGGCGCCTGCATTCCGAGTGCCTGACCGGCGATGCGTTGTTCAGCCTGCGCTGTGATTGCGGCTTCCAGCTGGAAGGTGCGCTGCGCGCCATCTCCGAAGAGGGCCGCGGCGTGTTGCTCTACCTGCGCCAGGAAGGCCGCGGGATCGGGCTGCTCAACAAGATCCGTGCTTACGAGCTGCAGGACGCCGGCGCCGATACCGTCGAAGCCAACGAGCGTCTGGGGTTCGGCGCGGACATGCGCGACTACGCGATCTGCCTGCCGATGCTGCAGCACCTGAAGATCTCCTCGCTCAAGCTGATGACCAACAACCCGCGCAAGGTCAAGGCGCTGGGCGACATGGGCATTCCAGTGGCCAATCGCGTGCCGCTGCAACTGGGCCAGAACCCGCACAACAGCAAATATCTGGCCACCAAGGCCGGCAAGCTCGGGCATATGCTCGGCAAGCTGCACCAGGGTGAGGTCGAGCGGCCTTGACCCGTGCCGCGGTCAAACGCCGGTTGGCCCTGCTCTGGTGGCGGCAACTGGCACTGACCCTGGCTCCGCTGTTACTGATCAATCTGGTTTTCGGCGCGGGCCGCCAACCTGGCGTGCTGGCCATGCCGCTGTTCGTCGCGGGATTGGCTTCGCTGTTCGTCAGCCTGCCGCTGTTCGGTGGCTACAAGCGCGCGCTGTTCGCTGCCGCCAAGGCGCTGGACACGCCCGACGAGCCCGCGGCCTGGCTGACCCTGGCCGAGCGCCGTCGTGCCGCTTTTCTGGGCGCCGGGCTGCCGGCCTGGATCGCCGCCCTCGCGGTATTCGCAGGGCTGGAGGCCGTGCCGCTGGTATTGTTGGCGCTGGCCAGCGTGGTGCTGCTCTACCTCTATCGAATCCCCCGGCAACTGGGCTGATGCTACGTCTCTGGTTGGCGCTGCTGGTGCTGCAGATGGCGCCGCTGTCGGCTGCCGAGCGCGTGGTCAGCCTGGCGCCCTCGCTGAGTGAAATCGTCCTCGAGCTGGACTCCGCCGACCTGTTGGTCGGCGTGCTCGACGGCGGCGAGCGCCCTGCAGCACTGGAGCATCTGCCTTCCGTGGGGCGCTATGGCCAACTCGAACTGGAAACCCTGCTGGCCCTGCAACCCGATCTGCTGCTGTTGTGGCCAGGCAGTGTCAGCGCCGCGCAGCGCGCGCAACTGAAGACCTTCGGCATCCCCATGCTGGTGCTCGAGCCTCATTCGCTGGACGAACTGGCTCGGCAGTTCGTGCAGATCGGCGAGCGCCTGGGGCGGGCGGAGCAGGGGCAGCGTCTGCATCAACGCTTCGTCGCCGGGCTCGCCGAGCTGCGAGAGCGCTACCGGCGTGAGCGCCCCGTGTCAGTGTTCTATCAGGTGTGGGATGCGCCGCTGTATACCCTCGGGGGCGGGCAGATCATCAGCGATGCGCTGCAGGCCTGTGGTGCGCGCAACGTGTTTGCCGATCTGCAACTGCCGGCCCCGCAGGTGAGCGTCGAGGCCGTATTGCAGCGCGACCCGGCGTTGATCATCGCCGGCGACCGCAGGCAACTGCAGGCCTGGCAGCGCTGGCCGCAGCTCTCGGCCGTGCAGCGCGAGCAATTGCTGGTGTTGCCGGACAAAGGCCTGGAGCGCCCCAGTTTCCAGATGCTCGACGCCACGGCCAGGCTCTGCGAGCTGCTGGCCCCCACTCGGTGATGGCCGTCACAGCGCAGCGCTCGCCGGCAAGCGATGACGCTGGTAAAGCGCGCCGGCAACTGGCAGATTGGATGCCTTCCTGTTTGTTGCAGATGTTATGAAAGCCCCTGTCTCCCCCTGGTTTTCCCCCGCCAGCGCATTGATCGTTGGCGCCGCGCTACTGCTGGTCTTCCCGTTGAAACTGCTGCCGAGCCTGCTGGCCGGTCTGCTGGTGTTCGAACTGGTCAACCGTCTGGCTCGCCATATGCAGCGGCTGTTCGCCGGGCATCTCGGACGGCTGCTGGCGGTGGGCCTGCTCAGCGTGCTGGTGATCGGCGTGCTCGGCATGGTGTTCGCCGGTGGTTTTTCTCTGGTGATGCACGAGCTGAACAACCCGGGGCGGCTGATGGGCAAGTTGCTCGGAGTGATCGACCGGGCCCGTGACCAGTTGCCGGAAGCGCTGGTGGCGTATCTGCCGGCCAACGTCGACGATATCCGCATCGCGCTGCACGACTGGCTGCGCGGGCACATCAGCGAACTGCAACTGCTCGGCAAGGGCGCGGTGCACATGTTCGTCACCGTCCTGATCGGCATGATCCTGGGTGCGGTGATCGCCCTGCAGAACGTGCCCGAGCCCGGTCAACTGAGGCCGCTGGCCGGGGCGTTGCTGACCCGTGTGGGGCATTTCGTCGATGCGTTCCGCAACGTGGTGTTCGCGCAGATCAAGATCTCCCTGCTCAACACCACCTTCACCGGCATTTTCCTGATGGGCGTGCTGCCGCTGTTCGACGTGCACCTGCCGCTGACCAAGACGCTGATCCTCATCACCTTCGTGGCCGGTCTGCTGCCGGTGGTCGGCAACCTGATCTCCAATGCGGCGATCTTCGTGGTCGGCCTGTCGCTGTCGATCTGGGTGGCCCTGGGGGCACTGGCCTACCTGATCGTCATCCACAAGGTCGAATACTTCCTCAATGCCCGCATCGTCGGTGGCCAGATCAAGGCGCGTGCCTGGGAACTGCTGCTGGTCATGCTGGTGTTCGAAGCCGCATTCGGCATCGCCGGTCTGGTCGCCGCGCCGGTCTACTACGCCTACCTGAAGAGCGAGCTCAAGGCTCAGGGCTGGGTCTGATTGGCCCGTCGATGGTGCCCCGGCTCGAGCTTGGAGATATCGGGAGATAGCACCCCGGGTATCGCTTCGCACAGCCCAGGCTGCGACCTCTCGAAACGATTAGCCGGCACGTCCACTGTTCGCATGACGTTGTAGGAGCCCGCTTGCGGGCGAATCTGCGATTCGTGAGTTAGCTCGATAGCCAGAGCGCTAATGCGCAATCGCGTTGAGCGCAACCGCACCGGCCTGGCCGAGGCTCGACGCGCCGTGGGAGGCATTGCTGCCGAGGCTTTCCTGACGACTGAGGCGGCTGGCGGTCTTGTGCAGGTCGAGCACCAGCTGCGCCAGTGACTGTGCCGCCTGCAGGGTTTCGTCGGCGCTCTGGCTGCTGCGCTCTGCGGCTCCGGTGATTGCCTGAGCCTGTCCGTTGACGGCCTGCACCTGATTGAGTTGCGATTTCATGGCCTGGCTGATCTGGTCGAGGCGCCCCTGCATGCCAGCCACCTCCTGCTGAATGCGTTCGAGTGCATCCGTGGCCTCGCTCGAGCGCGTCACGCTGCGTTGCGCCGCTTCCTGGCAGCTCTGCATGGCGGCCTGAGTATCGAGCGTCTGCTGGCGCACGCTGCCTAGGGTGGTGGCGATCTCTGCGGTGGCCTGGGCGGTCCGCCTGGCCAGGTTGCGCACTTCGTCGGCAACCACCGCGAAGCCACGTCCGCTGTCGCCTGCCCGGGCCGCCTCGATGGCGGCATTGAGGGCAAGCAGGTTGGTCTGCTCGGCAATGCTGCGGATCGCTTCGGTGATGTGCTGGATTTGCTCGGTCTTCTGGCTCAGGGCCTCGAGGGCCTGGCTCGACTGTTCGATGCGGCTGGCCAGTTGCGCGACGTCCTCGGCGTTCTGTTGCACGGCCGCACCACCTTTGCGGGTCATGGCCAGCGCCTGGCGCGAGGCGCTTTCGCTGTCGACGATATGTTGAGTGGCCTCGCCGATGCTGTGGTTGACGTCGAGCATCGCGCGCGCTGTGGATACCGCCGCCGCCTGGCCCTGGGCCGCGCACAGGCTGGCGTTGGCGGAGGTTCGGGACAGCCCTGTCGAGGTCTGCTGCAGGGCGCTGCCGGCCGTGACGATGCCCTGCATGGTGTGATCCATCTTGTCGACGAAACTGTTCACCCAGCCGGCCAGCGCCCCTGCCTCGTCACTGGAAAAACGCTCCAGCGCCAGCCGGTTGCTCAGCGGTGCGCCACATTCCGCGGTATCCAGGAAGAAGTCCGAAAGCGACTGCAGCGTGCGGGTGCGGCGGCGCAGGCTGAACGCCCAGAACGCGAACAGCAGCACGCCGGCTGCCGCGAAGGTCAGCGGCGCTGCGTGCCCTGGCAGATGCCGTTCCAGCGCCCATTGCAGACCGCCCAACAGGAACAGGCCGCCGAGCAACTGGCTGGACAGCGAATAGCTCAGGCTTCGCTGACGGTAAACCTCCTCCAGATCGCCCTCGCACATCATGCCCCAGGTATCCGGTGAACCGGGCAGGCGCAGCGTCAGGCCGGCGCCGATCACCGGCACATGGCGGTAATCGGGGTAGCCCGGGTAGAGCACGAACAGATTGCTGCCATGGCGAATGGTTTCACGCACGCCGGGGTGCAGTTCGCCGCTCGCTGGCGCGGTGAAGCGCAACTCGAATTCGGTGTGCTTCTGCACCCTGACGGTGCCGAAGGGCGTGCGCACGCCCTGTTTGAGGTTCTCGCCACCGGTGAAGGCGCCATCCTCGAAGCGTGAGCGCGACAGGGCGGTCCCCGGGCTGATCTTCGGGTCATGGGTGCTCTGCACCATGAACAGGTAGTTGTCGCCGGAGTCGCGGTAGACGTGGCCCGCCTCGCGCTGAATCAGATCGCTCATCACATCGTTGGGAATCCGCGCGCACAGGCAGCCGACCACCTGGCCGCCGTGGCTGAGTGGCTGGTGAAACAGCAGCGTGACGGCATCATGGAATTTCGACGTGGTCGGCCCCAGTTGCTGGGTCAGCTCATCGATATAGGGGCCAAGCAGAAACTGCCCCTCGAGCCCGGCGGCCAGCGCCGCGCTATCGTGACGCTGGCCCTGACGCGGCGCGTGTGTCGAGGTGAGTATGCGTCCGGCGGTGTCGACCACGAACAGCTCGGACACTTCCGGCATGTGCGCCCGCGCGCGCTGCAGCGCGGCATCCGGCAAGCTCGGCCAGCCCTGGGTGAGTGCAGCGCTCAGCAGTTCGAGCTCCTGCCAGTGCTGGCGTGCCCAGTTGGTGAGCAGGTCGACGCGGGTCAGCGCCAGGCCGGAAAAGGTCTTCTCCACCCGCTCGGCCTGAGCAGCGTTGAGTAGCCATGACCAGCGCATGGCCAGCTTCCCTGCCTTGCCGAACCAGGGCAGCCAGCGACGCTCGCGGCCCTTGAAATCCATTTTATGGCTACGCAACTGCATACGAGCTCCCGGCCGCTATTGGCGGTCCACACATGCTCAATCCCAACTCGAGATTACTGCAATATATGGGCCGACGATATAGGCCGGTCGGGGGCGCGTCAGCGTGCCAGGCGTGCTCGTATGGCCGCTTCAATCCCGGCTTCGTCCAGGCCGCACTCGGCGAGCATCTGGTCGGGGCGGGCGTGCTCCACATAGCTGTCGGGCAGGCCCAGGTGCAGCATCGGCGTCAGAGCGCCGCTACCCGCGAGGAACTCGCTGACCGCACTGCCTGCGCCGCCCATCACGCTGTTTTCCTCGACGCTCACCAGCAGCTCGTGGCTGGCGGCCAGTTCGCTGATCAGTGCTTCGTCCAGTGGTTTGACGAAGCGCATGTCGACCACCGTGGCATTCAGCGTATCGCCGACGCGCAGTGCCTCGGCCAGTTGCACGCCGAACACCAGCAGGGCGACGCCGCTGCCCTGGCGACGAATCACGCCCTTGCCGATCGGCAAGGCGCTCAGTGAACGGTCGATCGTCGCGTTCGGGCCGCTGCCACGGGGGTAGCGCACCGCGGCCGGGCCTGCGAACTGGTAGCCGGTCGTCAGCATGTGGTGCAGCTCGTTCTCGTCGCTCGGCGTCATGATCAGCATGCCGGGGATGCAGCGCAGGTAGGAGAGGTCGAAGCTGCCCGCGTGGGTGGGGCCGTCTTCGCCGACCAGGCCGGCGCGGTCGATGGCGAACAGCACGTCGAGGTTCTGCACCGCGACATCATGGATCAGTTGGTCGTAGGCGCGCTGCAGGAACGTCGAGTAGATCGCCACCACCGGCTTGGCGCCTTCACAGGCCATGCCGGCGGCGAGGGTCACCGCGTGTTGCTCGGCGATGGCCACGTCGAAGTAGCGATCCCCGTGGCGTTCGCTGAACGCCACCAGGTCGGAGCCTTCCTTCATGGCCGGGGTGATCGCCATCAGGCGCTCGTCGCTGGCCGCCATGTCGCACAGCCACTGGCCGAAGACGCTGGAGTACTTCGGCCCGGACGGTTTTTTAACCTTGGCTGGCGCGTTGATCGGCTCCAGCTTGGTGATCGCGTGGTAGATGATCGGGTCGACCTCGGCAGGGGCGAAACCCTTGCCCTTCTTGGTCACCACATGAAGGAACTGCAAGCCCTCCAGATCGCGCATGTTGCGCAGGGTGGCCAGCAGGGTCGGCAGGTCATGGCCATCGATGGGGCCGATGTAGTTCCAGCCCAGCTCTTCGAACAGCGTGCCGGAGACCAGCATGCCCTTGGCGTGCTCTTCGGTCTTGCGGGCGATTTCCCAGGCGCCGGGCAACTTGGACAGCACTTTCTTGCTGCCTTCGCGCATGTTGGCGTAGGTACGGCTGGAGAGGATCTTGGCCAGGTAATTGGACAGGCCGCCGACATTCTTGGAGATCGACATGTCGTTGTCGTTGAGCACGACGAGCATGTTGGCCTTGACGTCAGCCGCGTGGTTGAGCGCTTCGAACGCCATGCCGGCAGTCAGCGCGCCGTCACCGATCACCGCGACCGACTTGCGCTTGCTGCCCTGGCGCTGGGCGGCGATGGCCATGCCCAGTGCGGCGCTGATCGAGGTGCTGGAGTGGCCGACGCCAAAGGTGTCGTACTCGCTCTCGGAGCGGCGCGGGAAAGCGGCGATGCCGTCCTTCTGGCGCAGGCTGCCCATGCGCTCGCGGCGCCCGGTGAGGATCTTGTGCGGGTAGGCCTGGTGGCCCACGTCCCACACCAGGCGGTCGTCCGGCGTGTCGAAGACGTAGTGCAGGGCGATGGTCAGCTCGATCACCCCGAGGCCGGCGCCGAAATGCCCGCCGGTCTGGCCGACCGTGTAGAGCAGGTACTGGCGCAGTTCGTCCGCCAGGGTCTCCAGCTCGGCCTCGCCAAGGCGGCGCAATTCATCCGGCGTATTGGCGCGGTCGAGCAGCGGCGTCAGCGGGCGTTCGCGGGGAATCTCGTGGAAAGTCGTCGGCATCAGGCGAGTCGTTATAAGAATTCAAAGAATGGGGCAGTCTACCTGATGCGGCTGGCCGTGCCCAAGATGGGCATGGTGCGGATCGCCGCAGCAGTCGTGTTGAATGAGACAGCGAGGCCGTGCGTTCAGTTGCGCCTTTCTACGATGTAACGTGCCAGTTCACGCAGCGGCTCGGCGGCACTGTCGAACGGACGCAACGCATGCAGGGCCTGATCGCGCAACTCGAGGGCATAACTTTTCGCCGCTTCCAGGCCCAGCAGGGCCGGGTAGGTGGGTTTGTCGTTCGCCTGATCCTTGCCCTGGGTCTTGCCCAGCGTGGCGGTATCGCTCTCCACGTCGAGGATATCGTCCTGCACCTGAAAGGCCAGGCCGATGGCCCGGGCGTAGGTGCTCAGCGCCGCCAGGGCGCGCTCGTCGGCGCGGCCACTGGCCAGGGCGCCGAGGCGCACGCTGGCTTCGATCAGCGCACCGGTCTTGTGGCGATGCATCACTTCCAGCGCCGGCTGCTGCAATTGTTGCCCCACCGAACCGAGATCGATGGCCTGGCCGCCGACCATGCCCGCTGGCCCGGCCGCGTCGGCCAGTGCACTGAACATGCTCAGGCGGATTTGCGCATCGTGCGGGTTGCGTTTTTCGTTGGCGAGCACGGCGAAAGCCAGGCTCTGCAGGCCATCGCCCGCGAGGATCGCCGTGGCCTCGTCGAAGGCCTTGTGCGTGGTCGGCTGGCCGCGACGCAAGTCATCGTCGTCCATGGCCGGCAAGTCGTCATGCACCAGGGAATACGCGTGGATCAGCTCCACCGCGCAGGCTGCGCCGTCGGCTTGCTGCGCCGTGCCACCGAGTGCTTCGCAAGCGGCGTAGGCGAGCAGCGGGCGAACGCGTTTGCCACCGTTGAACACGCTATAGCGCATGGCGGCATACAGGCGTTCGAGCTCGACACGCGGTGCCGTGAACAGCGGCTCCAGGGCGGCGTCGACCTGCTTCTGGCAGCGGGCCTGGTAGCTGGCGATCATAACGGTTCGTCCGTTTCGAACGGCGCCGCTTCCAGTTCGCCATCGCGCTCAAGAAGAATCTGTACTTTCTGCTCGGCCTGAGTCAGCGAGGCCTGGCAGTCGCGGGTCAGGCTGATACCTTGCTCGAAGGCGCTCAGCGACTCCTCCAGCGAAAGTTCGCCGTTTTCCAGGCGTTCGACGATGGTTTGCAGGTCGGTCAGGGATTGCTCGAAATCGAGCGCGGCTTTCTTACGGGCCATGGCGGGAATTCTCAGGCGGGGTTCGCGGTTCGGCGGGACACTAGCAGAGCCCCGGTTCGCGGGCAATCGACTACGGCGTAGCGTGGCTGTATCGATATACAGTATCGTGTCGGCTGTTAGCCACTTTTGTAGCCGTGCCCATGCGTCTGTTTCTCTGCGAAAAGCCCTCTCAAGCCAAGGATATCGCCAGTGTGCTCGGTGCCACGCGGCGGGGCGACGGCTGCTGGCTGGGCAATGGGGTGACGGTGACCTGGTGCATCGGCCACCTTCTGGAAACCGCGCCGCCGGATGCCTACGACGCGCGCTACAAGCGCTGGGTGCTGGACGATCTGCCCATCGTGCCGCAGCAGTGGAAGATGCGCGTCAAACCCAAGACCGCCGCGCAGTTCAAGGCGGTCAAGCGGCTGCTTGGCGAGGCCGCCGAACTGGTGATCGCCACCGACGCGGACCGTGAGGGCGAGATGATCGCCCGCGAGTTGCTTGACCATTGTCGCTACCGCGGGCCGATCCAGCGCCTGTGGTTATCGGCCCTGGATGATGCGTCGATTCGCAAGGCGCTGGCTGCGCTCAGGCCTGGCGCCAGTACCTACAACCTTTATCAGTCGGCGCTTGGCCGCTCCAGGGCCGACTGGCTGATCGGCATGAACATGAGCCGCCTGTTCACCCTGCTGGGGCGCAAATCCGGCTATCAGGGCGTGCTGCCGGTCGGTCGCGTGCAGACACCAACCCTGCGCCTTGTGGTGGATCGCGACCGCAGCATCGCCGCTTTCGTCCCCCTTCCATTCTGGGCGATCGATGTACTGCTCGACGGCAACGGCACGTCCTTCACCGCCCAATGGCGTGCCCCTGAAACGCAGTGTGACGAGCAGGGGCGCTGCCTGCGCCAGGAGGTCGCGCAGCGCGCCGCCGCGGATATTCAGGGCGCCGAGCAGGCGCTGTTGCAGCAACTGAAGACCGAGCGCATGCGCGAAGCGCCGCCACTGCTCTTCGACCTCGGCACGCTGCAGCAGGTCTGCTCGAAGAAGCTCGGCCTCGGCGCTCAGGAAACCCTGGATATCGCCCAGAAGCTCTATGAGACCGACAAGCTGATCACCTACCCACGTAGCGACTGCGGCTATCTGCCGCTGAGCCAGCACGCCGAGGCGCCAGCCATTCTGGCCGCCCTGGGGCAGGCGGATCCGGGCTTGCGTGAGGTGCTGGCGCATACCCAGGCACAACGCCGTTCACGGGCCTGGAACGATGCCAAGGTCAGCGCGCACCACGGCATCATTCCGACCCTGGCCGCTGCAGGGCTGGCGCGCTTGAGCGGTCGCCCGCGTGCCGTCTACGAGCTGATTCGCGCCCGCTACCTGGCGCAGTTTCTGCCCAACCATGAATACGACCGCACCCAGGCCGATTTCGACTGTGCCGGGCACGCTCTGCGCGCGGTCGGCAAGCAGATCGTCGAGCCCGGCTGGAAACGCGCGCTGCCCGAAGCCCTGGCGCCAGCCAAGGGGCGCGAAGCGCCGACGCCCCAGGCACTGCCGGCTCTGCGCGAAGGACAGCAGTGCGCGGTGCGCGAGGTGTCGCTGAAGGACCTGCACACCCAGCCGCCCAAGCCATTCACCGAGGGTGACCTGATCCAGGCCATGAAGAACGTGGCACGGCTGGTCGAAGACCCACGCCTCAAGCAGAAACTCAAGGACACCACCGGCATCGGCACCGAAGCCACCCGCGCCGGCATCATCCAGGGGCTGCTCGACCGCGGCTACCTGATCAAGCAGGGCAAGACCCTGGCCGCCACCTCGGCGGCCTTTGGCCTGATCGACGCAGTGCCGCGGGCTATCGCCGACCCTGGCACCACGGCCATCTGGGAGCAGGCGCTGGACATGGTGCAGAGCGGCGAGATGCCGCTGGAAGAGTTCGTCACCAAGCAGTCGACCTGGATGGGCAAGCAGATCGAGCGCTGCCTTGGCCTGCAGCTGAACATCAGCGGTCCTGCGCCCAGCAAAGGTCGCGGTGCCCCTTGGAAGAACAAGCGCAAGACCGCCGCGCGTAAAGGTGCACCTGCCAAACGGGCCGGCACGGGTACGGCAAAGGCCAAGCCGAAGTAGGCCGAATGCTGTTCACCTGATGCACTCGCAAGGGACGCGAAGCGTCCCCGCAGGCGTTACCACGCGGCGCGTGGGAACGATCTGATATTGCGGTACGGCCACCCTTCGCCCCGGGTCGGGGCTCCTACGCGCTTATGGCTCAGCCGCCGTTTTGCTGGCTCTCCGCCACAGATTCCTAATCTTTCGGTCAGCATTCCCCCGGTGCCGCCCATCCGCCCGTTGCATACGTGGAGTATTCCCAAATAGAAATTTTCCGTTACCATCCGGCGCGTTGAATTTAACGAACGGGTTTCATTTGCTTGTTCGCTCGTGCCGGAATGCCCGTCTGCGGCTTGTTTTAAAGGGTTTCAGGGGGCCTTTCGGAGCCGTGATCGACGGCGAAAGCATTGGCCAGGCGCCGGTGGTTTGCACCGGTATGTAGAGTAAAACGAACATTCAGCTCGGTGTGCCGGCGCTTTTTCAGGCAGCACCGCTGCGGTAGATGGCTCGGCGGTCACGGTGGTGACGGGGCCTTTCTCTGATTGAACCGGATGGATTTCGGCAAGGAACTGTTGCCCGAGACCGGTTCGCCGGATCCGGAAACGCTCACATGGACAGCGATCACACAGTGAAGCCTGCTGGCGCGCCGCATGGCCGTCGTGCACAGCGGCCCGGCTTCACTGTTTCCAGCAAAATCAACAAGAGGTAGTCCTTCTATGGATGCGGTATCAGCCGACAAGGCAAAGCAGGAGCACGAGAGCAAGCTCAGTGCATCATTGAAGCCCCGGCACCTCACCATGATGTCGATCGCCGGTGTCATCGGCGGCGCACTGTTCGTCGGCTCCGGCAGCGTGATTCACAGCGCTGGCCCAGCTGCCGTACTGGCCTATCTGGCCGGTGGCATTCTGGTGGTGCTGATCATGCGCATGCTCGGTGAAATGGCGACCTCCTCGCCGGACACCGGCTCCTTCTCCACCTACGCCGAGCGCGCCATCGGCCGCTGGGCCGGTTTCACCATCGGCTGGCTGTACTGGTGGTTCTGGGTGATCCTCATGGCCTGGGAGGCCTACGTGGCGGGCACCATCCTGCATGGCTGGTTCCCCGAAGTCAGCGTCAACGTCTTCGTGCTGGCCACCACGCTGCTGCTGATCAGCATCAACTTCTTCAACGTCAAGCACTACGGGGAGTTCGAGTTCTGGTTCGCGCTGATCAAGGTGGTGGCGATCATCTGCTTCCTGGTCGTGTGCAGCATGGCCGTGCTCAGCCTGTGGCCGACCGGGGAGGTGCGTGGTTTCAGCAACCTGACGGCCCAGGGCTTCATGCCCAACGGTATCGAAGCCGTGGTGGTAGCCATCCTCGGGGTGATGTTCGCCTTCCTCGGTGCGGAAATCGTCACCATCGCCGCTTCGGAGGCCAAGGACCCGTCGACGCAGATCGTCAAGGCGACCAACTCGGTGGTCTGGCGCGTGTGCCTGTTCTACATCGGCTCGATCTTCCTGATCGTCTGCCTGGTGCCATGGAACGACCCGCTGATGGCGCAATCGGGCTACGGCTCCTATCGCCGCACCCTGGAGCTGTTGGGCATCCCGTATGCCGAGCTGGTGATGAATTTCGTGGTGCTGACCTCGGTGAGCAGCTGCATGATCTCGGCGCACTACACCGCTTCGCGCATGCTGTTCTCGCTGTCCACCCGGGGGGATGCACCGCGGTTCCTGAAGATCACCCGTTCGGGGACCGGCGTACCGGTATTCGCGATCATCGCCTCCTGCTCGGTGGCCATCTTCGTGGCGCTGATCAACTTCAGCGAAACCCTGCGCCCTAAGGACGTGCTCGACACCCTGATGAACACCACCGGCATGATCGCCCTGCTGGTCTACCTGGTGATCGCCTTCTCGCAGCTCAAGATGCGCCGCAAGCTGGAAGCCGAAGGCAAGGACATCCGCCTGAAAATGTGGCTGTTCCCCTGGCTGACCTACCTGGTGATCCTGTTCATCGTCGGCTGCCTGGTGACCATGGCCTTCGTCGAGGAGTATCAGGTACTGGTCATCTCCACCGGCGCGGCTGCAGCCGTGGTCGTGGCGCTGGGCGTCATGGTCCACCTGCGCGCGGCGAAGAAACTGGCACGCTGACCACGTCGGCATGAGCGAAAAGGGGCGCACTCGTGAGAGGGCGCCCCTTTTTCATTTCTGCTGCTGGCCGATCAGCGCGCCGCCCAGCCATTGAAGCGCTCTTCGAGTTCTTCGCCGTGGTCGATCCAGAACTCGGCGTTCACCAGTTGGGCGCCGGCCATGTTGGCTTCGGCGGTTGGCAACTGCGCCTGCACATCGGCGGGCAGTTGCGGCAGGGTCTGCTTGTGTACCGGGCCGTATGGAATCTGGCTGGAGAACACCTTTTGCGTGTCCGCCTGGCTGGCGAACTTGATGAAACGCTCGGCCAGTGCCTTGTTCGGGCTGCCTTTGACGATGGCCCAGTGCTCCGGGTCGTACAGGCTGCCGTTCCAGGAAATCTTCAGGTTGGCGCCTTCCTTTTGAGCCACGCCGATGCGGCCGTTATAGGCGGCGGACATGGCCACATCACCGGCCAGCAGCCATTGCGGCGGCTGGGCGCCGGCTTCCCACCACTGGATGGAGGATTTGATGGTGTCCAGTTTCTTGAAGGCGCGGTCGACGCCTTCGGGCGTGCCCAGCACCTTGTAGAGCTCGTCGCGGCTTACGCCATCGGCCAGCAAGGCCGCTTCCAGGGTGTACTTGGCGCTTTTGCGCAGGCCACGCTTGCCAGGAAATTTCTGCAGATCCCAGAAGTCGGCCCAGGATGCCGGCGCGGTTTTCAGCTTGTCGCCGTTGTAGGCCATCACCATCGACCACACATAGGTGGCCACGCCGCACTCACTGACGGTGCCCGGAATGTACTGGCTGGTGTCGCCAAGAATGGTCGGATCCAGGCGCTCGAACAGGCCCTCTTCGCAGCCGCGTTGCAGCTCCGGGCTTTCCAGTTCGACCACGTCCCAGGTCACCTGACCGACGTCGACCATGGCTTTGACCTTGGACAGTTCGCCGTTGTATTCGCCAGCGATTACCTGGCCGGCACCGCTCTGCTCGAAGGGTTTGAAGTAGGCGGCGGTCTGCGCGACCTTGGTGGCGCCACCGAAGGAAATCACCGTCAGGCTGGATTCGGCCAGGGCCGAGGTGCTGGCCCCGGCCAGAATGGACAGGCCGATGGCGGCCCGGATGCATGGACGCAAGTGCTTGAACATGGAAACTCCCTCGCTGTTTTTTACGTTGTAGGTCTGAGGCAGTAATGGCCGAATCGGCGAACCTGCGCGTCGTACCACGCGTCAGGGAATCTCTGTTGTTATGGGCGTCCGCTCCGTGGGGAGCGTGAACGGCAATCCGTTCGGGCCGTCGTGGCGACCCGTGGGGTGTTCGAGTGAGGGACATGGTGCGTCAGTCCGGCGAGGAGGAAAATTATTAAAAATATGCTCGAGACATACGAAAAAACTTTGCAAGCCTTCGCCCCGTAGCGGCGCATTACTGGGGTAAGGTGCAGGGAGTAATGGCGGTGAGATCGACACGTGGCTTCCTACACCCTCAGGCAACTCAAGTACTTCGTCACCACGGTGGAAGCAGGCAGCGTGGCCGAGGCCTCGCGGCAGCTGTACATCGCCCAGCCATCCATCTCCACGGCGATCAAGGGCCTCGAAGAAAGCTTCGGTGTGCAACTGTTCATCCGCCATCACGCCCAGGGTGTATCGCTCACGCCCAGCGGCGCGCGCTTCTACGAGAAGGCCCAGCAACTGCTGCGCATGGCGCGGGAGTTCGAGCAGAACGCCCTGGCCGACAACGACATCGTCGCCGGGCAGATCGATATCGGCTGCTTCGAAACCGTGGCGCCGCTCTACCTGCCCCAACTGATTGCCGGCTTTCGCGAGCGCTATCCGGGGGTGGACATCCGCATCCGTGATGGCGAGCAGCAGGAGCTGGTGCAGGGCCTGACCGCCGGCTCCTTCGACCTGGCCTTTCTGTATGAGCACGACCTCGATGGCACCATCGCCACCGAGCCGTTGATGCCGCCGCAGAAGCCCTACGTGCTGTTGCCCGAGCACCACCGTTTCGCCGGCCAGGCCCAGGTATCGCTGCGCGATCTGTGCCTGGAACCGATGATCCTGCTCGACGTGCAGCCGAGCCGTACCTATTTCGTCAGCCTGTTCCACGAGCTGGGGCTGACCCCCAATATCGTCTTCAGCTCACCGTCGATCGAAATGGTGCGCGGCATGGTGGGGCAGGGCTTCGGCTTCTCGCTGCTGGTCACCCGCCCGCATTCGGAATGCACCTACGACGGCAAGCGCGTGGTCACCGTGGACATCACCGAACCCGTCGCCACCTCAGGCCTGGTGGCAGCACGCCTGAAACGCGGCCAGCTCACCAAACCGGCGCAACTGTTCGTCGACTTCTGCCGGGAGCGGTTGAGCCAGCTTAGCGAGAGTGCCGGGCTGTAGAGCCGGGTAAACGCGGATATTGGCCCTCGCCACTGTGGGAGCAGGCCAATCGTGGTTGATGCACGGTGGATGGGTGAGGCGTCGGCTACCCTGCGATTCGCTCGTAGGGTGGTGCTTCAGCCCACCGTTGCGGGGTTGGGGTCGCGCTGACTCGCCGGATTCTGGTGGGCTGAAGCCCACCCTACGCCACGAAGTCACTCTCTCCTCTGTGGGAGCGGGCCATGCCCGCGATTTCGCGCGCATGGCGCGCTCCCACATAAAAGGGCCAATCGTGGTTGGTGCACGGTGGATGGGTGAGGCGTCGGTTACCCGCGATTCGCTCGTAGGGTGGCGCTTTAGCCCACCGTTGCGGGGTTGGGTTCGCGCTGACTCGCGGGATTCTGGTGGGCTGAAGCCCACCCTACGCCACTGTGAGAGCGGGCTAATCGGGACGGGTAAGGCGTCGTCCACCCTACGCTACGCTCTCTTCTGTGCCCCATCGAACAACCGGGAATCACAGCGGCTCGCGCAGGTAATCCGCCAGTCTCGAGAGCATCGCATCACACCCCTGGAGCTGTTCCACGCTGACGAACTCGTCGGGCTTGTGGCCCTGGTCCATGCTGCCGGGGCCGCAGACCACGGTGGGGATGCCGGCGCCGTCGAACAGGCCGCCTTCGGTGCCGAAGGCCACGGTGCCGAAATCACTCGACCCGCAGATCCTCGTCAGCAGGCGCGCGGCCTCGCTGTCGGGCGGTGTGGCAAGGCCGGGGTAGGCGCTCAGCGCTTGCAGGCGGATGTCGCTGGCGGCGCTCACCGCCTGCATCTTCGGCAGCAGTTGCTGGGCGGCGTAATTCTGCAGTTCATCCGCCACACTCTGCGCGTCGAAGCCCGGCAAGGCGCGCACCTCGAAATCGAACTCGCATTCTGCTGGCACGATGTTCAGCGCGCGGCCGCCCTTGATCAGGCCGGTCTGCACGGTGGAGAAGGGCGGGTCGAAGCGCGCATCGTGGTGCTCGGGCTGGGCCAGGCGCGCGCCGATGTCTCCCAGGTGGCCGATCAGCCGCGCCGCGTACTCGATGGCATTCACGCCGTAGGGCGCGTACGCCGAATGGCAGGCGGCGCCATGCACTTCACAGCGCATCGCCAGCTTGCCCTTGTGGCCGAGCACGGGCTTGAGTTCGGTGGGTTCGCCGATCAGGCACAGGGTCGGTTTGTGCGGGCGTTTTTCCAGCTCGGCGAGCATGGAACGCACGCCGAGGCAGCCGACTTCCTCGTCGTAGGAAAACGCCAGGTGCACCGGCACCTGCAGCGGGCGTTGCAGGAACCCTGGCACCGCTGCGAGTACGCAGGCGATAAAGCCTTTCATGTCCGCCGCACCACGGCCGTACAAGCGCCCGTCCCGCTCGGTCAACTGGAACGGGTCGAGGGTCCAGGCCTGGCCATCCACCGGCACCACATCGGTGTGGCCGGACAGCACCACGCCGCCACGATCCGGCGGGCCGATGGTGGCGAACAGGTTGGCCTTGGTGCCTTCGGCATTGTGGAACAGCTCGCTGTCGACGCCGAACCCTGCCAGGTAATCGCGGATGAATGCGATCAACTGCAGGTTGGAATCACGGCTGACCGTGGCGAAGCCGATCAGCCGCTCGAGCAGGGCGCGGCTGCTGGGCTCATTCATCACCCGGTACTCCGTAGCTTGGCGCGGCCGTCGGGTCGAGGGCGCGGGTCAGGTAATCCTGCATCTGCGGCCGGTAAGCCTGCCACAAGCCATCCAGCTGACCGATGGGGTCATCGTCGGCCCAGTCGACCCGCAGGTCGATGATCGGCCAGACCAGATCGCCCACCACCTTGAGCGCGGCCGAGTGCACCGGGCCGGCTTCGCCGCCAGCGGCCATCGCCCCATGCATGGCCGCGAGCAGGCGGTCAGCCAGTTGCCCGCTGGCATTCTCGAATGCCTCGACCATGGCCTGGATCACCGCTTCGCCCGACAGCAGATTACCCGCCGCCACGCACTGCTCACCGGCCACCGCGTTGTACAGCCCCAGCGCTTCCTTGCCGCTGAACAGCGCGGTGCGACCGTGGCTGTCGATCACCGTCACCTGGCGATACTGGCTCCAGCCATTGGCGCTCAGTGCGCGCTGCAGAGCGTCGTTCGGCTCCAGCGTCTGCTGTTCCAGCAGGTCGAGAATCTGCGGGCCGAGGGCGGGCAGGGTGACGTTCTGGGTGGCCACCGCCCCTACGCCGGCACGCAGCCAGGGGCAGCGCGCCCCTACGGCAATGCTCGACGAGCTGATGGCGATGCCCAGTTGCCCGGTTTCCGGGCAGCGCCCGACGATGGAAAAGGTCATGCCTGCCTCCTCATTTGGCTTGCCAGTCGTCCGGGATCACGGCGATCACGTCGATTTCCATCAGCCACTGCGGCTGACCGAGGGCCGACACCACCAGGCCGGTGGAGATCGGGAACACCCCCTTCAGCCATTTGCCGACTTCCTTGTACACCGGTTCGCGGTAGCGCGGGTCGATCAGGTAAGTGGTGGTCTTGACGATGTGCGAGAGGTCGCTGCCGGCTTCTTCGAGCAGTTGCTTGAGGTTCTTCATCGCCTGTTCGGTCTGCGCCTGCGGGTCGCCAAGGCCGACCAGGTTGCCGTCGAAGTCGGTGCCGACCTGGCCGCGCACGTACACCGTGTTACCGGCGCGCACGGCCTGGCAGAGGTCATTGTCCAGGGACTGGTTGGGGTAGGTGTCCTTGGTGTTGAACATGCGGATACGGGTATGAGTGGGCATCAGTTGACTCCCTGCAGGCGGGTGATGGGGGCGTCTGCCTGGCGCTGCGCGGCATCGCGATAGGCGGTGTACTTGCGTTGTGTGGCGATGTGATCGGCGACGTGCTTGGCGTCGTGCCACACGCCCCAGATGAACGACGAGCCCCGGCGCGACAGCCATGGCAAACCGAGGAAATAGATGCCCGGCTCGCGAGACACGCCGCGCTGATGCTGCGGCTTGCCGTTGGCGTCGAAGGTGTCGGCCTCCAGCCAGCTGAAGTCGGTGGCGAAGCCGGTGGCCCAGATGATCGACGTCACGCCGGCTGCGATCAGGTCCAGTTCGCGCAGCGGCTCGGTCATGCAGGCTGGATCTGCAGGGATTACGCGTGCCTCTGGTTCCTCCGGCAGATCCAGGCCATTGCGGGCGATGTAAGCATCCGCCGCATCGAGCAGCGCCAGGTAGTTCTCGTCGCCGCGGCGGACGTTATCGACCAGGTCGTCGGCAAACTGCACCACGCCGTTTTCGAACGAGCGGGTCAGGCCGACCAGCGTCATGCCTTCATGGGCCAGGCGGCGGAAGTCGATGGTCTTGCCGCCGCCGGCGCCGCTGACGGCGATGGTCACGTGCTCGCGGCCGGCCTTCGGGGTTTCCTGATCCCATTCGCCGAGCACGCCCAGCCACCAGCAGAAATCCCGGTCGCGATAGCTGCGCGGCGGGCGATCATGGGCGCCGACCGACAGGTACACCTGGCGCCCGGCCTGCATCAGCTCATCGGCGATCTGCGTGCCCGAGGAGCCCGCGCCCACCACCAGTACCGCACCGGCGGGCAACTGCTGAGGATTGCGGTATTCGGCGGAGTGGATCTGCGTCAGACGCTCGTCCTGAGGGGCGATGGCCGGGATAACCGGGCGCTGGAACGGCCCGGTGGCAGCGACCACGCGGTTGGCCTCGATCACCCCCTGTGAGGTTTCGACGGTGAAACCGGGGCGATTGGCATTGCGGCGGACCTTCTTCACCTCCACGCCGGTGCGAATCGGCGCGTTGAAGGTGCGCGCATAGGCTTCGAAGTAGGCGGCTACCTGCTCCTTGGCGGGAAAGGCATCCTCGTCGAGGTCGAATTCCAGGCCGGGAAAGCGGTCATGCCAAGCCGGCCCGTTGGCCACCAGCGAATCCCAGCGCATGGTGCGCCAGCGTTCGGCGATGCGGTCGCGCTCCAGCACCAGATGCGGTACGCCCAGCTTGCTCAGGTGCTCGCTCATCGCCACACCGGCCTGGCCCGCGCCAACCACCAGGGTGTCTATTTCGATCTTCTCGACAGTCATCTCTATGTTCCTCTGAAGGAGGCCGGGTGCCTTTCGGCCAAGGCTGGCCTTGGGGCACTTCGCGCAAGCCGCTCGTGCATTGAGGCCATTGTGTTCAGAGGCAGGGGATAGCGAAATTAGCGTTTTTGTAGTCGTTGACCAGCAAAAAGCTGGGCACCGCCGCACGGGGCGGCATCAGGCAGGGGCGGCGCCGGACATCACCCGGTTGCGGCCAGCGCCCTTGGCGGCATACAGGGCCACATCGGCAGCGGCGACCAGGGCCGCTGGCGTCGGCAAATCCCGCCCCGGCACGCAGGAGACGACGCCGATGCTCAGGGTCAGCGTGGCGTAGGGCGAGCCCTCGTTGGCAATCGCCAGCGCCTCGACATCGGCGCGGATGCGCTCGGCCACGGCCAGTGCCGGCGCGCTTTCCGCGCCCGGCAGGATCAGCGCCAGTTCCTCGCCGCCATAGCGTGCGGTGGTATCCGCGCTGCGCTTGGCGTGGCGCTTGAGCACCGCCGCCACCTGCCGTAGCGCCTCGTCACCGGCCGGGTGGCCGTACTGATCGTTGAAGCGTTTGAAGTAATCCACATCGACCAGCACGAAGGACAGCCACTGCCCCTGGGCCGCCGCCGAGCTGAACGCCGCCTGCAGCGCTTCATCCAACCGGCGCCGTGTGGCCAGGCCCGTGAGGGCGTCTTCACCGGCGATGATCTCCAGCGCCTGGTTGGCCTCCGCCAGCTCCCGGTGCATGCCCTTCAGGCTCGCCTCCATCTGGCCCTGACGCATCAGCGCACGCCAGATCAGCCAGGCCAGCGACACGAATAGCAGCAACACGATGCCGCTCAGCAACCACGTCTGCCGGGCGCGGTTTTTCCAGGCCTCTATCGCCTGCTCTTCGGACACCGCCGCAGCCACCACAATCGGGTACTCGGCGCTGGAGTCGAAGCCATAGATGCGCCGAACGCCATCGAGGATCGCCGTCAGCACCATGCTGCCGCGCGTCACGCCATCGTCGTTGATCATGCGCAGCACCGGGCTCTTCGAGACGTTGACCGCATAGTTCTCGGGCGCCATCTGCGACCGGGCGAGGATGGTGCCGTCGCGTTTGACCAGGCCGATCACCCCTTCGCTACCCAGGTCGATGGTCTGATAGAAATCCACGAAGCGCTCGATCACCAGTGTCGCCAGCACCACGCCGCGAAACTCGCCGCCGGCATCGTTGAGGCGCAGCGACAGCGAAATGACCCATTCACCGGTCATGCGGCTGCGAATGGGCGCGCCAATGAACAGGCCATGGTTCGCGTTCACGCGATGCAGGGCGAAGTAGTCCCGGTCGGCGGCGCTGTAGTTCGCGTTGGGTTCGGGGATCGTGGTGATCAGTGCCCGGCCATCCGTACCAATCACGGTAAAGCCTTCGACATCACGCAGCACCCCTAGCTGCGCGCGGGATACCTCCAGCACCTCATGCAGGTTCTGCGCGTTGTAGCCGGTAATCTCCAGCTTGCGCTTGATGCCGATCAGCACCGTGTGCGCATCGCGGATCGTCGACTCGGCCTGCCGGGTAAGCGCCGTCGACAGGTTCTGCATATCGTCGACATGCTGCTTCAGCGCCTCGCGCTTGTCCCATTCGACCTGCAGGTAGGTCAGCGCCAGAAAGGCAACGCCCACCACGAGGGTCATGAGCGCGACCAGGCGCCTGAGGTGACCGATTTTCGAAGTCTGACTCATCGAGTGTGCAGGCCCGGCTTAGGCAGTGTTGCTCGTATCGCCCTGCGCCATTGGCGGACTCGGCGGGATAGGCTGCGTTAGATGAACGCGCTGGTTCACCTAATGATAGAGGGCTATGCGGCAATTATGAATGGCTTGGCTGCAGGCTGGCAGTGCGCGCTCGAATTCCGTGAGATGGCGTCGTTGTGGCTTGTCGTGCAGGCCAGGCGATACTGCGATCCGGGCGGCGCGAGGGGAGAGTGGCGGATGGACACAAACAGCATTTTTTTCATGAGGGTCGGCAAGGCTACAAGCTGTCGCAAGTGCTGGAGCCTTACCGACGTCGTCAGGGTCAGTAGGTGATGCAGACCGACTTCGTCTCGGTGAAACCTTCGATAGCGGCTCGGCCAAACTCCCGACCGATACCAGACTGCTTGTAGCCGCCGAAGGGCAGGTTGGGGTCTACAGGTACGTGATTGTTGACCCACACCGTTCCGGCTTCGATACGCGGGATCAGATCCATCACGCGGCCCAGATCATTGCTCCAGATGCTTGCGGTGAGGCCATAGCGGCTGTCGTTGAGCATGTCCAGTGCCTGCTCGACATCGTCGAACGGCAGCACCGAAAGGACCGGTCCGAAGATTTCTTCCTGCACCGAGGTCATGTGCTGCTGCAGGTTGCTGAGTACCGTGGGTTGCACGAAGTAACCCGGCAGGTCTGGCTTGCCGCCGCCCGTAGTGAACTGCGCACCTTCCCGGCGGGCGATGTCCAGGTAGCGCAGCACGCTATCTTGCTGCTTGCGCGAAACCAGAGCATTGATCTGCGCGTCGGGATCCATGCCAGCGCCGATCTTCAGCGCGGAAACCTGGGCGGTCAGCGCCTCGACGAAATCCTTGTGACGGCTGGCATGCACGTACAGGCGTGAGGCGGCTGCGCACACCTGACCCTGGTTGAGCAGGCCGCCACCGATGGCACCGGCTACAGCCTTGTCGATATCGGCGTCAGCCAGTACCAGCATGGGGTTCTTGCCACCCAGTTCGAGGGTGAAGCGGGTCATGTTGTGCAACGCCGCTACGCCCACTTGCTTGCCCACCGCGGTTGAGCCGGTGAACGACACCTTGTTGACTTTCGGGTGCGCGACCAGTGCCGCTCCGGCCTCCGAACCCTTGCCAATGAGTACGTTGAACACACCTGCCGGTACACCGGCCTCGATGGCCAGCTCGGCCAGGCGCAGCGCAGTCAGTGGCGTCTCGTCGGCGGGCTTGATGATGATGGTGTTACCGCAGGCCAGGGCTGGCATGACCTTCCACAGGGCGATCATCAGCGGGAAGTTCCACGGCACGATACCGGCGATCACCCCGGCTGCCTCGCGGCGTGTATAGGCGTTGAAGCGCGCCCCGGCGGGGACCGGAATCGATACGTCCAGAGTCTGGCCCTCGATCTTGGTCGCCCAACCCGCCATGTATCGCATGTAGTTGAGTGAGGCACCCACTTCGACGGCGCGTGCCAGGTGGATCGACTTGCCCTGATTGAGGGTTTCCAGTTGGGCCAGCTCTTCACCGTGGGCTTCGACCAGATCGGCGAAGCGCAGCAGAATGCGCTCGCGCTGGGCCGGTGCCAGGCCGCTCCATATCCCGGATTTGAAGGCCTGCTGGGCACTCTGCACGATGAGCTCCACCTGATGGGCATCGGCCTGCTGTACGCGGCTGATCACTCTGTTGGTGGCCGGATTGAAGAGATCCTGGTGCGCGCCGGTGCGGGGCTGGCGCTGTTGCCCGTCGATGAACGAGGCATGGGTTCGTGCAAGAAAGGCCTCGACGCTGGCAAGAGTATCGATCTGGGAAGTTGTCACGGGCGGCTCCTGAAACTGGGCAGGTTGATAATTCGCCGATGGCGATCACCTGCTCAGCATAAGCAGGGGCGCCCGAGGTGACTTGACTCTGCCTGCCGGGGTGACATGACTCTGCGTGCATACGCTGGCGATCCGTGAGGCGAGCGGCTGGCCCGTGTCAGAGAGAGGCAAGGCGCGTGGCAAACAGGAGCAAGCGCAGAGTCGCCCGGCTCGTCATAGTCATGGCGTCGCTGCCGCGTGGTGGTTGCGGCGATGTTGGTCCACGTCATTACGCATCTCTTTACCGCCGGCTTGGTCTCTGGCGGTTTTTTTTGCCTGTGCACCCGGCCGGAAACGACAACGCCGCGGCACAGCCACGGCGTTGAGGGGCATGGCGGTTATCGTCAGAACGGTACGGCCACCACCAGTTGGCTGTAGACGTTGGTGCCATTGCCGCCGACCTGATTGCCGCCGCTGCGTTCATCCTTGCTCGGCTGGTACAGGCCCAGCAGCGGGCTGATGATCAGGTGCTCGCTGACCGCCCATTCGGCATAGATGTCCAGCTCCCGGGCATCGAGGTTCAGGGCATTGCTCTTGTGCAGCGTATTGAAGTCGAAGTACAGGGCGCCGAGGGTCAGGTTCTCCAGTGGCGTGACCTTGAAACCGACATGATGCACACCGGTGTTGCTGTTGAAGGGGCCTGAGTAGTTGGCCGCCACCTCGCCCTGGAACCAGGTGCCGTAGCCCGAACTCAGGCCATTGAACAGCGAGTCCCAGCTTTCGGAGTAGCGGCTGTAGCGGTAGGTCAGCTTGGGTGCCCAGGCGATATCGGCGAAGGTATAGCCGGCTTCGGCGTACCAGGCTTTCTCGATGCCGGCCTCCTTGTCCTGCCAGGCGTATTCGAAGCCGAAGCTGGCGTTCTCGATACCGGCGTCGCCTTCACCGCGCAGGCTGTACACATCCATGCCGTCGCGTTGTTGCTGGAATTCGCTGGCCCACTGGTCGGTAACGTCGAGCCCGTGGATCCAGGTCAGGCCGAGGGTGCCGGCCTTGGTGGTGTAGTCCAGGGTTCCGGCAGCCAGCTCGGTTTCCGCCTGGGCACGGTTGTCGGATTTCAGCCACAGCACGCTGCCGTGCAAACCATCCTGACCGCCGAGGCGCAGTACGGCCGTGCGATCGAAGGCATGACGGGCAGCGAGGTAATAGGCACCACCGCGATTCAGCGCGCCGTCGGCCGGGCCGTTGCCCAGGTTGGGGCCGTCATCGTTGAGCAGGAAACCGCTGCCGATCTTGATGATCTGGCGGCCAAACGAGGCATCCACGCTATCCTTGCCGAGCCGCGGGAAGAGGTTCGCCGAGCGCCAGCCCAGGTAGGCTTCCTCGATCTTGGTGGTGCGCTCGGAGCCGTCGGTGTTGCCGGCGGCATCGCCATCGCCCCAGGTACCCGAGCTCACCAGATTGAAGGCGCCGTAAGCCGTGCCTGCACCGGCAAGGCCCTGGTCACCGCTGATGCCATATTTGATGAAGCCTTCGCGCCAGGTCGAGCCACCCGCGGTGCCGTCGTAGTTCTTGCGGCTGTTGAACCAGCCGTAGACGGCCAGCAGATCGGCATTGAGGTGGGTGTCGTCGTCGGCGTATAGCTCGTACGCGTTGACGCCCTGGCTGGTAGCCAGCGTGGCGATGCTCAGGCAGATGGCCTGGGCCAGTGTTGGACGGCGGGTTGGTTGCGCCATGACGAGTGCTCCCCTGTTGCTGTTATCTGTATCCGGAATTTCTGCCGTTCCGGGTTGGCAGTAGTCTGCTGGCAGCGCAGCAGTTGCGTGCCTCGACGGGCCATTAGTCACGCCCGTGGGGAGCCACGTCTTGTCTGTGGCTGCCAGCGTTGTTGACCGCGATGGCCAGCGGGAGGTGTGGGGATGCTGGATGTCAGGCAGCAACAAGAACAGCGGCAGCCAGGGGCAAGACGACCTGCAGGGGCGGGCGCAAAGTGTCCCGTACTGGTCGCTGCAAGCGTTATGTGGTTGGTGATGTGTGCGGTGATCAGGTCGGTCGATCCGCTCACGGTGCCGCAAGAGTGCCGAGAGCCCTAATAATTAAAATCTGCTTTCGAGGTCCACGACGATGTCGACCCACGACAAACTTCATGAGCATCTGAGCCGAGGAACCGTGGGGTTTCCCACGGCCCTCGCCAGCACCATCGGGCTGATCATGGCCAGCCCGGTGATCCTCACAGCCACCATGGGCTTCGGGATCGGCGGCAGCGCTTTCGCCGTGGCGATGCTCATCGCGCTGGTGATGATGCTCGCGCAATCCACCACGTTCGCCGAGGCGGCTTCGATATTGCCCACCACCGGCTCGGTGTATGACTACATCTCCTGTGGCATGGGACGCTTCTTCGCCATTACCGGCACCGTCGCCGCCTACCTGATCGTGCATGTGTTCGCCGGGACGGCGGAAACCATCCTGGCGGGGGTCATGGCGCTGGTGAACTTCGAGCACCTCAATACTCTGGCCGACAGCGCTGGAGGCTCGTGGATGCTGGGCGTGGGATTCGTCATCGTCTTCGGCATCCTCAATGCCTTCGGTGTCAGCGTGTTCGGCAAAGCCGAGGTGTTACTCACCTTCGGGATGTGGACGACCTTGATGATCTTCGGTGTACTGGGGCTGTTGTCGGCACCGGCTGTGGCGCTCGAGGGTTGGTTTGGGGCATCACTGGTAGGCACCGATCTGCTTACCGTCCTGTCGCTGGTGGGCATGGCCATGTTCATGTTCGTCGGCTGCGAATTCGTCACCCCACTGGCTCCTGATCTGCGCCAGTCGCACAAGACCATGCCTCGGGCCATGGCTCTGGGGCTTTTGGGTGTCGCCTCCTGCATGTTCATCTATGGCGCGGCGATGAAGCGCCAGGTCGAGAACGTCCTGCTCGATGAGGCCAGCGGCGTTCATCTGCTGGATACGCCCATGGCCATTCCGCAGTTCGCTCAGCAGGTGATGGGGGATATCGGCCCGGTGTGGTTGGGTATCGGCTTTCTGTTCGCCGGGGCCGCGACCATCAATACGCTGATGGCCGGCGTGCCACGCATCATGTACGGCATGGCGGTGGATGGCGCATTGCCGAAAGTCTTCGCTTATCTGCATCCGCGCTTCAAGACGCCACTGGTGTGCATCGCCGCAGCCATGCTGATTCCCTGTGCGCATGCCGCCTACCTGGGGGGCAATACGGATCATATCGTGCCGCTGATCCTCGCCGCGGTCTGTGCCTGGGGAACCGCCTACCTGCTGGTCACCCTGTCGGTGGTGATCCTGCGCATTCGCCGCCCGGATCTACCGCGGGCCTACAAGTCACCGTTCTTTCCACTGCCACAGATCGTTTCCAGCGTGGGCATTCTCATCGGTCTGTGGTTCATCGCTCCGCCAGGCATGGAGCGCAGCGACGTCTACGTACCATTCGCCATCATGCTTGGCCTGACCGCCGTATACGCCCTGTTCTGGACGGTCGTGGTTCAGAAGGTCAATCCGTTCCGCCCGGTGCCGGTCGAGGAAATCCTGGAAAAGGAGTTTCGCAACGAATCGGGTGTGCACATCAGCGAGTCCTACGCCCATGCTTCGAAGGCTGTCTGATTTCTTCGCCAGGGCCAGTAGCCCCTCCGGCTATCGGCCGGGGGTAACGCTGGAGCACGTGCGTCGCAACCTGGCCGGGCTGGGCTTCGAGAAGCTGGACGGCACCCGGGGGCGTTTCGACGTTCCCGATGCGGGACTGCAGTTCGAGGCCCATGAGCGCACTCATTCGGAGCTGCTCATGCACCTGGTGCTGACCGACTTCGTGCTCAGCGTACCGTCGTGCAAAACCGAGCAGGCCAGGCTGGAGCTGCGCCACAGTGGTGCGATCAGGCGCGCCGGTATCGTTGCCCAGCGTCGCGTTGGCGATGTGCAGGCGGTGGAGGCCGCCATGCTGGCTGACGAGGCGCTCATGGGCGCCCTGATGCCGCTGGATTTCAAGCGCCTGCAGATCGTGCGCAGCGATGGCAGCTGGCACGTGTCCCTGGAGCACATGGCCGCCAGTGAGGTGGTCAACCGCATGCCGAGTTTTCGCCGTTACATTCGCCTCGACGACCGCCAGCGAGGCGCGCTGATCGCCGCCCTGAGCCACCTGCAACGCATCCTGCGCAGGCATTGAACGCGCCGCTGCTCCGCACGGCGCGCATTCGTTAACCTCTTATCGAACTGGCATCGAATCTGCATATTTTGCTGCAGAGGAATCCCTGTTGCGCCTCTATCGATAACATGTTAACTATTTAGCGACAAAAACAAATCAGCATCCCCCGGAGGTGCGTATGAACGGCCAGCTCATGGCTCACGAAGGATTGGAGGGTTGGCAAACCGCCCTGCAGGCGATCTGCGGTCAGTTCGAGACCCAGATGGCGTTCAACCGATCCCTGTTCATCGGGGAAATATCGCTGCAGTGTCATGCCAGCCTGCCGATGGCCCACCTGCGTACCAATGCGGGGCTGATCGCCCGAAATTCGATCAAGGCCGATCACGACAATGACCAGAGCTGTTTTCTGGTCAGCCAGCGCAGCGGCTTTTCCCAGATTTCCCAGGATGGCACCAGCATCCAGCTGGCGCCGGGCGACCTGCTGCTGATGGATTCCGTGGGCTCCTGCGAGATCACGCCATTCGGCCTCATCGAGCATGCCTCGCTGTCCTTGCCGCGCCACGAGGTCGAGCGTGTGCTCAAGCACGCCAAGTTCGGCAAGATCAGCACCGCCAGCCCCAGCGGCAAGATGCTGCACATGCTGGTCGATCAGCTCTGCCGAGAGCCGGAAAGCGAGTATGACCAGGGGGGCGAGAGCGAGGCGCTGCGAACTGCGTTCATTTCCCTGCTGGCCCCTGCGCTGTCGCAGGGCTACAAAGAAGCCCTGCCGGCCGACGCACTGCATGGCGCCAATCTGCGCAGCTACGTGCAGAAGATCATCGACGAGTCCCTGACCCAGCCCAATCTCAATCCGGTAGGGCTGGCAGGGCGCCTGAATATCTCCGTGCGCCACCTGTATCGGCTGTTCGAAGAGCAGAACGACAGTGTTTGCCGCTATATCCAGCGCTCGCGCCTCAAGCGCAGCGCGGAAGACCTTTCCAACCACTTCCTGCGCAGCGAGTCGATCACCTCGATCGCCTACAAGTGGGGTTTCACCGACTCGGCGCACTTCAGCCGTGCCTTCAAGAAGCACTTCCAGTTGTCGCCCAAGGAATATCGCGCCATGGCGCTGATGGAGACGGCAGGCGCCGCCTGACGCCGCCACCGCGTATCCGACGCTCGGCGGATACGCGGCTGGCATCATGCGCAAAGGGTCGCCAGGGTTTCCGGCAAGGTGGCGCCGCCATCGACGATGATGGTCTGCCCGGTGATATAGCGCGCAGCGTCCGAGGCGAGAAACAGCATGGCGCCGGCGATGTCCTCCGGCTCGCCGAGGCGCCCCAGTGGAACCGCCGCAGCGATACGGGCGGCGAGTTGGGCGTCGCCCAGATTATCCATTGCCGGGGTACGGATCATGCCCGGCTCGACACCGTTGACCCTCACACCCTGCTTGGCCAGCTCCAGAGCGGCGCTGCGGATGAAGCCGTTGACCCCAGCCTTGGAGGCGGCGTAATGGCTGAGCCCGGGATAGGCCACGCGGGGGCCGGTCACCGATGAGGTGACCAGTACGCAGCCGCTGCCTCGCTGGGTGAACAGTGGCAGAGCGCCCTGGGTCAGCCAGAACAGCGCGCTGAGATTGACGGCCAGGGTGCGTTCCAGCGTTTGCGCATCGATATCGGCGAGTGCTGTCAGCGGAAAGTAGCCTGCGTTATGTACCAGTATGTCGAGCTGCGCGAGGTTGCCCAGCAACTGCAGAGTCGCCTCGCGATCGACGAGATCGAGCCCGCGTGCCGTGACGCTATGGCCCTCTGCGCCCAGGCGCTGCGCGACACGTTGTGCCGTCGGCAGATCGAGGTCGACGATCAGCACCTCGGCGCCAGCACGGGCGAAGCCCTCGACGATGGCCGCGCCGATTCCCTGAGCGCCCCCGGTGACCAGTACGTGGCGCCCGCTGAAGTCATGATTCATGTGGTGATCCCCATATTGGCGAAGGCGAGCGTCGGCACGTCGACGATGCTCGAGCCACCGTCGGCGACGATGCAGGCTCCGGTGATGATCGATGCCAGGTCGCTGATCAGGAAACGGCAGACATTGGCGATTTCATCGGGTGTGGCAGGGCGTCGCAACGGAACGTTGGCACACACGCGGGCATAGGCGGCATCCAGATCATCGCCATGGTGCTGCATCAGTGGCTGCATTTCCGCATCGGCCATCGGCGTGCGCACCCAGCCTGGGCAGACGCAGTTGACCCGAACGCCAACGGCGCCGTAATCGTTCGCCAGGGAGCGGTTGAGGCCGAGCAGCGCGTGCTTGGCCGTGGTGTAGCCGCAGACCTCGGGGCCTGCAGCGAGGGAGGCGATGGAACCCAGCAGCACGATGCCGCCGCGCCGCTCGATCAACAGGGGCAGGCACGCCCTGGCGCTATAGAAGGCGCTATCCAGGTTACTGCGCAGTGCCGCTTGCCAGGTCGCGTCGTCCGTATCGGTCACACTACCCAGACCGTGCCCGCCGGCGCAGGCCAGCAGGGCGTCGACACCGCCGAAGCGCTCGCGAATCCGTCCGATGAAGCCTGCCCAGGTTTCGCTGCTGGCCGCGTCGCCGACCAGCACCAGGCCACCGGTTTCCTCGGCGACCCGCTGCAGCGGCTCGGCGCGTCGGCCGATCAGCACCAGATTGGCGCCTTCGCCCGCCAACTGACGGGCGCAGGCTTCGCCTATCCCCGTGCCAGCTCCGGTGATGACGACGGTTCTAGTCATCGCCATGCTCCGTGTGGTTGAGCAGGTCGCAATAGGACGCTACCGGGAAATTGGACAGGGTCTCGAAGCCGTCACCGGCGTAGCCGAAGATCTTGCCGTCGCTGCGATGGTTCTTGAGGTCGATCATCACCAGGCCCAGAGTTGGGACGATCTTCTCGCGCCAGACGAACAGGTACAGCTCATCGGTGATCTTGTAGTAGTGACAGCGGTCGGTGTCGCACAGGCCCTGCTCGACGCCTTTCAGGCACTGCCAGGCGTAGTAGTTCTGATTGAGGTAGATGTGTTCGTAGACCTCGGTCGGGCTGTAGCGATAACGGTTGCGGATGCCGACCAGTTCATCGGTTGGCGCATGCGGGCAGGCACCTTCGCGCCAGGGACGATCCAGCGTGCCATGGAAAAACGTCGCTTCGACGCTGGTCAGCGGTTTGCCAGCCAGCGCGCGGGCGTACAGCCCTTCACGGGTTTCGGTGGCGCTCGGCAGTTTGCCGATCACGGCGGTAAAGGACTGGCTGTGGGTATCCAGCACCAGGCTGATCGACCAATCCTGACCCCGCTCGTTCTTGAGAAAGTCGACCAGATAGATGCCTGGGCGGATCGACGTGGCGCGGTAGCTGGCGCTGCCCGTGGAGTGGCCATCGGCGGCATGCCAGTGCAGTCGCTCGGCATCGAAGCGATGCGCGATCTCCCAGCCGTTGGCGAACAACAGCGTGAAGCTTTTGCCAGCCAGCTCGGCGAGGTTCGGCAGGATGAATGCTGCAGGGGCGAAACCGTCGGCCAGGGCGCCTACGGTGATCCAGTCGGATGTCGTGCTCATGATGATCTTCCAGTGGGTTGCGGGAAGTCCATGTTGCGTTGGCCGAGATGCGGCGGGTATCAACCGGATGGTTGATGCCCGCCACCTGTTTCAGCCGTGCAGCGCGTTGATCGGCGGCACGCGTGCCGCCCAGGGTTGGGCCTGTTCGAGCTGTGCCGCCAGCGCGAGCAGGGTGCCCTCCTCGGCGAAGCGCGCGGCGAAATGCGAGCCGATGGGCAGACCGTCCGGCGTCCAGTACAGCGGTACCGACATTGCCGGCTGGCCACTGGCATTGAACAGTGCGGTGAATGGCGAGTAACTGTGGAAGTGCTCGATCAGCGTGGCCAGATCGATACTCTCGTCGAAGACATCCAGGCTGCCGATCAGCGGTGGCTCGCGTGTCAGGGTAGGGGTCAGCACGATGTCGTAGTCGACGAAGAAGTGCGCCAGCCTGCGGCCAAGGGCGTGGATGCCTTCAACGGCGCTTGCATAGCGGGCACCGCTGACACCGCCCTTTTCACGCAGGATCACCCGCGTCCGCGGCTCCAGTTCCTCATTGACAACTGCCCGCCCACGCATCTCGCCGACCAGGTCGAGGTAGCTACGGGTACTGGCGCCGATCACGTCGAATACCTGATCGAGAAACTCCAGTGGCTCGACCGGCAGCACCGCCGGTTCTACATGGTGGCCCAGGGACTCGCACAGTCTTGCCGTATGGCGAACGGCGGCAAGCGCTTGCGGGCCGCTGCTCCAGGGCGCCAGGTTTTCCACCAGGGCGATGCGCAGTCGACGCCGTGGCCGGTGCAGACTGTCGACGAAGGGACCGTCCTGCCAGGGTGCAGCGTAAGGGGCACCCAGGTCGGCACCTGCCGTGATGTCGAGCAGCGCAGCGCTGTCGCGTACCGACAGGGTGATCGCATGGGGTGTGCCCATGCCGGCCCAGCCTTCGCCCACCAGCGGGCCGCTGGGCATGCGACCACGACTGGGCTTGAGGCCGAACACGCCGCAGCACGAAGCCGGTACCCGCAACGAACCACCACCATCGTTGCCGTGGGCGAAGGGCACCACCCGTGCAGCCACCAGTGCCGCTGCGCCGCCACTGGAACCACCCGAGCTGTGTGCTGGATTCCAGGGGTTGCGGGTGGCGCCGAAGCGGGTCGACTCGGTGGTGTACGAAGTGCCGAATTCCGGCGATGTGGTGGTGCCGATGAACTGGCAGCCAGCCTCGCGCAGACGTCCCACCACGGCGTCGTCCAGGCCCAGCCTGGATTCGCCGAGCGCCAGGGAGCCGTTGCTCATCCGCGCTTCGGCGAGTGGCGAAAAAAGGTCCTTGATCAGCGTCGGTACACCAGCGAGTGGCCCATCGACGGGAGCTGCGTTGCGGGCGCTGTCATAGAGCTTTTCGGCTACGGCATTGAGCTGCGGCTCGACCTTTTCCAGGCGGGAGATACTGGCTTCGAGCAGTTCGTTACGGCTAATTTCGCGATTGCCGATCAATTGCGCCAGGCCGGTGGCGTCGTGTCGATCCATGAGGGCGTGGATGTCTTGCATGGTGATCCTCGAACGATGATGGCCACCATGGGCAGTGCCCATGGTGGCGATGGAGGGTATTCAGAGGTGAGTGCCGAGTGCGTCGTGGCGCGGCTTGAACAGGGCCGCCAAGGTCCATGCTGCGGCTGCCACCAGGCTGGCGATGGCCAGCCACTGGATGGCACTTCGCAGGTCGTGGCCGAAGCCGCCGAGCATGGCCACCACCAGCGGGCTGACGAACTGGCCGATGTACAGGCAGGCCGTGAAGATGCCCAGGCCCCGGCCGCGGGTACTGGCGCTCAGGGCGTTCATGACCGGTGCCATGGCGTTGGGTACCAGCAAGCCTGCGCCGAGACCGTGGATGGTCACCGCCAGCAGAACCTCCTGGTAACTCTGCGCCCGCAACAGAAGCCACAGCCCCAGGGCCAGCAGCGTCAGCAGTAGAGCGTTGCAGCCGGCGATGCCCAGGGTTCTGCGCAGCACCGGCCAGGTCAGCGAGCCGCCCAGGGTCGCCAGCAGGCCGAGCCCGGCACAGGCACCGATCATCGTGCTGGAGGTGACGCCCATGCCGACCAGCAGGATGGGGGTCTGCACGGGCACGATGAAGTTGAGGATCATGCCGCCGAGAACCAACAGATAACCGACCAGCAGGACGGGGATGGAGACCTGCTCATCTCCTTCGCGGGTGATGCTCGTGGTAGCTGTTCGCGATGGTTCCCAAAGCACGCGGATCATCGCTGGAACCAGCAGCAGCGGTAGCAGGTACAGGTAAAACGGCAGGCGCCAGGAGTGCTCGCCGAGTATGCCGCCGAGCACGAAGAACAGCGCGCCGACCAAACCGATGGTGACCACCTGCAGGTTGACGAAGCGCATGCGCTCCTCGCCACGCCAGTAGTCGGCGATCAGGGTCGCGCAGCAGGTCATGATCGCGGCCTCGGCGCAACCGAACAGCAGGCGTGCGCCGACGATGCTGGTCAGGTCGTTGAGCAGTGCCGGTACCACACCGAGCACTGCGTACAGCAGCGTGGCGACCACCAGCAGTGCCTTGCGCCCGACCTTGTCGGCGAGCCAGCCGGCAAGTGGCGCGACAATGGCGATGGCCAGTGCCGGGCCGGTAACGGCCAGGGGAACCAGCAGGTCTGCACGTGGATCAACCGGGCCGAACTCGGCGCCGAGTTTGGGCAGAATCGGGGCGACCATTACCGCCCCCATGATGGTCAGGCTGCTGCCCAGCAACAGCACAACCCCTTCACGACGACCGCTGGCCTGGCGTGACGGCGCCACCGCGGAAACGGATTGTTCTATGGACATGGTGATGGCCTCAGAAACTGTGGGACATGCGCAGGGCGATGGTGTGGCCTTCGGCGCGGTTGCGGGCGCCGAACTCTTTGTAGGCGTGCAGCCACACCGGCGGTAAGCCGGGTTTGAAGAAGCTCACAGCTGGGCCGACCGCCAGCACTCGTGCACGGTTGCCGTGATCCAGGTTGGGGCCGTCGTCGTCAGTCAGTTGACGGTAGTAATAACCGCCAAGGCCGACCGTCCATGGGCCTACGTGCTGACCAACCGCGAACTCATGGCGGTACTCGACCCCATTGCGGTAGTCGGTGGCATGGTTGCGGGTGTTGAAGTCCAGCTGGAAGCTTGAGGAGGCTTCGAAGCCGGTATCGCTGATCCAGGTGGCGTTGAGCAGTGGCGAGACTGTCCAGTGGTTGAGGCCCGGCGATATCAGTCGATCTTCGTCGTAGTCACCGGTGGGGGCCTGGACCTGCAACTGGCTGTTGACGAACAGGTTGCGCGACAGGTTCCACTGCAGGATCAGCGGTATCACCTGCAGGTCCGCCTGGCGGAACACTTCCTCCTGAAAGCGCAAGGGGCCGAACGGCGTGTTGACCTTGAGGCGCGCGTCCATCTGGAAGAACGGCATCACCGCGCCGAAGCCGTACTGGGCGCCGAACAGTTGCTGGTCGGTCATGCGGATGTAGGCCAGACCGACCGACAGGACGTCCAGGGAAAAGGCGTTGTCGGCCTTGTCGCCGTGACGATCCTTTTGAACGTTGGCCGAATAGTACGCAGTGCGAATGCCCAATGTGCCGAACGGCGTGGCTGGCGGCGACATACCGGCACCGAAGTCGTAGACCCCGGCCGGTGTAGTGGGGGCACCGTTCTCGGTGGCTTCTGCAGGTGCTGAGATAAGTAATGGAAATAGCAGCAAGCCTGAGGCGATCAGCGGCGATTTTCTTTCTGTGTGCATGGAAAACCCCTTTCTTATGTTGGCTGGTACGGGCTCCAGCCTAGGGGCTCTCAATGGCGAGCGTTATCCGATTTCAGCACAGACGCCACGTGCCCGGCGCAGGGTGTCGGAAGGGCGTTCGCCGAATAGCTGGCGATAATCCGTGGCGAAGCGGCTGAGGTGCCAGAAGCCCCAGTTCGCCGCTACTGCCTGCACCGAGTCGGTGCCGTTGCCCTGACGCAACTGGCGATGCACGGCGTTCAGCCGCAGGGCCCTCAGGTACGCCACCGGGTTGGTGCCCAGGGTTTCCTGAAAGCAGTACTGCAGCTTGCGTCGGCTGGCGCCAATCTGGTTGCACAACTCGAGAATGTTCAAGGGGCGGTCGCAGTTGGCCAGGGCGTAATCGCGGGCGCGGTCGACCATGCGCTTGCGGGCGCTGAGTGGCAGCGGGTGATCGTCTTCGCTGTCCATCAGTTCCAGCAGGTGCATCAGAATGGCATCGCGTATGGCGCCGCGGATGGTGATGTGATCGAGCAGCGCCGTGCCGTTGCCATACTGATCGAGCACGTCACCGAACAGGCGGACCAGCTCCTGCTGATTGGCGTCGCTGAGCAGTCGGTAGCATTTGGGCAAATGCTTCAAGTCGAGCTCGCGCTGCTGGCGCTGCAATGCCTCCTGCAGCGGCTGCTCGTCGATGGCGATGCAGATCAGGTCCAGGCCGCCCGGTACGCGCAGCTCCGGCAGTTGCTCGGAGCGGGCCACCAGCAGGCTGGGTTGATGGATCGAGTGGCCGGTGCAGTGAAAGTGCGGGTCTGCGCTTAGCGGCATGCTGAAGGTGATCGCACCGGGCCAAGCCGCACCATTCTTGACCATCGCCTGGCTGGCACGGTCGCGAATCAGTTGCATGCCACTGAGGTGGATCTCGGTCAGCTCGCCGCTGAATTGGCCGGCGCCGAGCTGGTCGTAGCGCAGCTGCCAGCCTTGCAGGCTCTGGGCATGCTCCTCGATGTCCTGGGTTTGCCGGTAGTGCACGAGGTTGTCTGCGATGGCAGCTACGGATCCGGGATTACTGCTGACGACGGCATGACTGTGCATTTTCGAAACCCTTTCACGACGACCGCTGATATTGCCGTGAACAGGCAATTTTCGTTCCTTCGGGCTGTTGAGGAGCGAGCTTTGCCGAAAACGGATAAAGCCCGCCAGCGCAGGGCTGTAGCCTGGCAGTCAGGGCCAAGAACAGTGGCAAGGCGGAACAAGCATCGGTGTCCGGCAGCGCGTAAGAAAGGGCTCGCCAATCACCCTGGGAGCGTCTCGTCATGCTTAGAAGCTGGTTCAACAAACCGTCACCGCAGGACAGTGCGGTGCCTGTGATTGTTACCGAAGTACCACTTGCACCGCCGAGCGCGACACAGTGGCTGTCGCGGCGCCTACTGGAACTGCTGAGCAGTCTTACCGGCGCTGTCGCCACGGGCTTGGACAGCTCCCGTCAGGCTTGTATCGAAATTCACCGCAGGGGCCAGCAAATGGAGCACGCATTGGCCGACTCGGCCGGGCACATGAGCCAGAGCAGTGCGTTGGCCGAAGCCATGCAGCGGGCGTTGAGCGAACACCTGCAGCAGGTGGAGCGCGATATTCGTCAGCATCTGGATGACGTGGCTGTGCAGATCACCACCAAATCCGACGAGGTGATCACGGTGCTGAGCGACATTGGCGATATCGCCAAGCAGGTCAACCTGCTGGCGCTCAACGCGGCCATCGAGTCGGCCCGGGCCGGGGAGGCAGGACGGGGGTTTGCAGTGGTTGCCGACGAGGTGCGCAAACTGGCGCAGCGCACTCTGCTCAGTGCCCGCGATGCGACCGAGCGCATGGACCTCAGTCACCTGCAGAAACGCATGAACAGTGTGTCGTCCCATAGCCAGGGTAGCTTCGACCTGCTGACTCGCCGCCTGAACGATTCGCTGGGGCAGATGAACGCACTGTTCGCCACCGTCAGCGGTAACGTCGAAGGGCTGCAGCAGACCAACCGGGTTATTTTGGAAAGTGCCCCGCAGCTGGAGCAGCGGTTGGGCTACCTGCTGGGGCTTGCCGAGCGTGCCGCCAGCCTGGGGCGCGGCGCCGCACAGGTGCTGGTCAAGGATGCTGCGTTGCCGGAGCAAGGCCTGCAGCGGCTGCTTGCCGAGCAGCACATCGCCATCCGCCCCGATCAGGATCGCCTGGCCGACGTGCTCCAGCGTGGCCGCCTGCGGGTGGCCATCGAGCCGCAGCTGGTCGGTTTGTCGTTTCGCCAGCGGCCTGGCGAACCGTTGCGTGGCATGGATGCCGATTACGTCAGAGCCTTCGCGCATTGGCTTGGCGTCGAGGTGGAGTTCGTCGAGTATGGCTGGGAGCAGTGCATGTCGTTGCTGGCCTTTGGCCGTCGCCCGGCAGAGGCACCTGCCGACCTGATGTGGAGCGCGCTGCCTGCTTCGCCTGTTTTCGAGGATCTGGCGTTTTCCCGCCCCTACAGTTTCGCTCCGCTGATTCTCGCGCGGCGCAAGGGTGACGAGCGCATCGGCGGTCTGGCCGACCTGCAGGGGCGGGTGCTCGGTTGCGGAAACGATCCCGTGGCCCTGGAAACCCTGGCCCAGCTGGGTGTGCGCTGGTCCGCCAATCGCCACCTGCCCGGTGGCCGTGTCGAGCTGGCCAATCTGATGGTGTTCTCCGATCAGACTCGTATCCACGACGCCCTGGCTGAAGGCGTGGTGGATGCCTTCACCGTCGAGCGACCGATCTATCACTGGGCCGCTACCCATCGCCAGAGCCGCTGGTTCGGCAAGCTGGACATATTGCCGCAACCGCTTGGTGATCGACTTTGGTGCTACAGCGTCGGGGTGGCCAGGCGGGCGGAAAACGCCAGGTTGCTGGCCAAGGTCAATGAGTTCCTCGTGCAGTTCCAGGACAGTCCGCGGCGCAAGGAAATCGAAACCAACTGGCAGGGCGGAGCACTGACTCCACCCGCGGGCAGCTTCGAACTCAAAGGTGTTGTGGATGCCAGTGAGCTGGCCCGTCTACCGTGCTGAGAACGATCAGGCAGGCGACCCGAATCCGCGGCGCCTGCGACGGGTTAGGGCCCCGGCAGCCCAGGCCTGGTTTCAGAGAAACAGGCTGCTGATCAATTCGGTGCGGTTGCTCACACCGAGCTTGCGATAGAGATGCAGCAAGTGCGTCTTGATCGTCGGCAGCCCAAGGCCCAGCTGGCGCGCGAGGAGTTTGTTCGGCAGGCCGTCGCGCAGCAACAGGGCAAGCTCGCGCTCCCGCGGTGTGAGCGCCTTCAGGCGATCGCCGGCACTCTGTGGCTGGCTGCGCGCAGCCAGCTCCATCAGACCATGCAGGGGCAGCAGGCACTGCAGTTCTTCGGGGCGAAAAGGCCCCAGGTGGGCGCCGCGCAACAGCGAGACGCCAGCGCTCGGCTTGCCATCGACATGGGCGATGATTTCCACCACGTCCACCACGGCGTGGTGCTGCAGGAAGCGACGGTATTTACGGTTGTCTGCCTCGCTCTGCTGTGCCAGGCCCGTGCGCAACGGTACCACCGGCAGGCCGGCTGCCTGGCAATGGTCGGGGCGTAGCGGATCGACATGGCGGTAGTGGCGCAGATAGGCATCGTGCATGGGTTCGAGCATGTCCAGCAGGATGAAGTCGTACGCCTGCAGGTGTGCATCGATACGGTAGAACGCACCTTGCGAGGCGGGCACCACCTGGCGGAAGGCATTGAGGCAATGGCGACCGAAGTCGCCGCAGGACCCGCTGGCAGGTGGATGCATGGCGTGTCCTCGGCAAGTGAGGCGCCAGCCGAGGCTGGCGCAGCTGGATCAGGCGACCGCGTAGTAGTGTTTGACGAAGCTGTCGCTGACGATTTCCCACAGCACGGGCGTGCCCTTGGTCACGAACCAGGTGTCGCCGGTCTTGAAGCGACTGGTCTGGCCGGTGGATTCGTCGGTCAGCAGCACTTCACCGGTGACGACCGTGGCCTGCTCGCTGAACGGATAAGTCATGCGGAACTTGCCCTTGGTGGTGCCGAAGTAGGCCGAGCTGACCGGGTCGGTCGGCGCGCCGGCGGTCATCTTGCCAAAACACCTGACTTCGCCTTCGAGGATTTCCGAGCCGAGATCGGCAACGGTGCCCCAGGCATCCAATTGGTCGAGGGTGATGCCGTTCTTGATGGCAGTGAGGGACATGGGTGGTTGCTCCTGTTAGAGGGTGTGAATGCTTCGATGGAGCAAGTACCTGTGATGGCCTTGCCCGGTATCAGCGGCGACCGTTCCAGTAGCCGGACAGTTGGTGCAGGGTCTTGCCGCCGGTAAGCAGCAGAGGGCGGAAGTGATCCTTGCCGATGACGTTGATGCGGCGCACCGAACTGACCAGGTCGTAGCGCGCGGAGCCTTCGCTCATGCCCTCTGCCAGCACCTTGCAGATGATGTGACTGGGCGTGACACCGAACCCCGAGTAGCCCTGCACGAAGAAGGCGTTGGGGCGACCCGGCAGGCTGCCTATCTGCGGAAACAGATTCGGGCTGGTGGCCATCGGGCCGCCCCAGGCCAGGTCGATCTTCACGTCCTTGAGGTAAGGGAAGATCTTCAGCATCAGGTTGCGGTTCCAGGCCTTGAGGTCGTTCGGGATGTGTTCGATGAAAGGCGTGGCTGCCCCGAACAGCAGCCGGTTCTCCTTGGTGACGCGGTAGTAGTCGATGACCGGGCGGATGTCGCTGTAAGCACCGCGGATCGGGCTGATGCGCTGGATCATCTCGTCCGACAGCGGCTCGGTCATGATCTGGAAGGCGTAGGTGTTGATGGTGCTGCGGTGCAGCTCCGGTTCCAGTTTGTTGAGGAAACTGTCACAGGCCCACAGTAGTTTGCTGGCCTTGACCGAGCCCTTGCCGGTGCGCACGGTGATGCGCTCGCCGTAGGTCACTTCCAATGCCGGGCTGTACTCGAAGATCCTCACGCCATGGCTGCTCAGGGCCTTGGCCTCGCCCAGCAACAGGTTCAGCGAATGCACGTGACCGCCGCCCATGTGCAGCAAGGCGCTGCCATAGGCATCGGAGCCGATGATCTGCTTGACCTCGGAGCCACCCAGAAAACGGATTTCATGCGGCGAGCCGAGGGATTTGAATTCCTTCTCCCAGGTGCGCAGGGTCTTTTCCTGGCGGGCATTGAAGCCCAGGTAACCATAACCGTGGCAGAAGTCGGCATCGATCTCGTACTTGGCGATCCGGTCCTTGATGATGTCGGCACCCATGTCGCTGATCTCGAAAATCTGCCGCAGGCCGTCTTCGCCTACGTCCTTGCGGATCTTCTCCATGTCGTGACCGATGCCGGCCATGATCTGCCCGCCATTACGCCCGGTGCCGCCGAAGCCGAGGTAGCGCGCTTCCAGCACGACGATATTGGTGATGCCTTTCTCCGCCAGCTCCAGCGCCGTGTTGATGCCGGAGAAACCACCGCCGATCACGACTACATCCGCCTCCAGATCCTGATCCAGTGAAGGAAAGCTGAGGTCGTACTTCTTGGTAGCGGTGTAGTAGGTAGGTGTTTCGATGTTGATCATGGCAACGACCTGGAAACGGTGAGAGATACCTGCGTTGAGGGATAGTAGTCCCCTGCACCCCCTGTGCGTCTTGTCCCTGTCTGTCGTCAGTCTTGACCGGGACTGACAAGGCGCCTCGCGCTGCTCTCGCCCGCCTGGCGCAGCGTCCTCGCGCGCGCGAGGGTGCCCCGTGTGCACGACTCATCGAGCGCTTGAGAAACCAGTGCCGGATGGTGTGCGTTCGTCGTGATCGTGCAAGGCCGTGAACAGATTAACGACAGGGCGGGGGTGTGATGGCCCTGGCACGCCGGTGCAAAAGCCTGGCAGGCACGTGCATGACCGCTGGCGTTTCGCTGTTTCAAATGGCGATGCCTGCCTCGTCATGGCGTAAGCTGGCGGCCTGGTTAAATTATTAACGAATCATCATTGCCTGAGATCATGTCGAGCCCACGTCTTTCCCTGACCCTTACCCTGTTGCAGGCCCGCGAGTCGGCCATGCGTTTCTTTCGTCCTCAACTCAATCTGCACGGGCTCACCGAACAGCAATGGCGGGTGATTCGCATCCTGCGTCAGCAGGGCGAGCTGGAGAGCCATCAGCTGGCGCGTCTGGCCTGCATTCTCAAACCGAGCATGAGTGGCGTGCTGGTGCGTCTCGAACGCGATGGCATGGTCTGCCGGCGCAAGATGAGCGAAGACCAACGCCGCGTGCTGGTCGGGCTGACGGAAAAGGGCGAGCAATGTTTCCAGGCCATGAGCGTGGAAATGGAGCGTAACTATCAGCGTATCGAGGAGCAGATCGGCGCGGAAAAATTCGCCCTGTTGCTGGATCTGCTCAAGGATCTGAAAGCGGTCAAGCCCTGATCGCGTGCAGGCCGCGCGCTGCTGGCCGTGACGGCACAGCATCGCCATTCACTGCAGCGGGGCGTTGAACTGCTCTGCGACAAAGCGCTGCAGGGTCGCCGCAGCAGCGTCGTAATCCCCCTCTCTGGCCTGTGCCAGTGCCTCGACCTGAACGCGCTCCTGTTCGATCACATAGGCCCAGAACGCCTGAGTCTCTGCGTCGCCCGGGCGCTGTACGGCCTGCAGCTCGGCAAGGTAGTCGGCCGTGGCATTGGCCAGCATCTTCACGAACGCCTTTTCCTGCAGCCAGGAGAATGCCAGTGAGGCCTGAGCCTTGAAGCCGCCACTGCGTGTTCGCTGCAGATCATGGCGGCGGGCTTGAGCCTGGTAGCGAGGCAACTGGGCGGCCTCGAGCACCGCATAGGCACTCCAGAACCGACCTTGCGCGGTGCCGGCGTGGCGCTCAGCCAATGCCGGTACTACGTCGAGGGCAACCGCTCGGTTGTCCAGCTCCTTGTCCAGCGCAGCGAGATAGGCCGCATCGTCCGCCACGGCCGGACGTACCAGCGCCAGCAGGCACAGCATGTGGACAAGGTGTTTCAGGGGCTGGCGCAGCATCGAGAAATCTCCAAAAAAATGGCCCTATCAAGGGCCCAAGGGTGACAAGCAGCGGGAGATACCTAGGCCTCAGTGGATGCCCAGGCACATGTACTTCAGCTCGATGTAATCATCGATGCCATATCGGGAACCTTCGCGGCCGAGGCCGGACTGCTTGATGCCGCCGAAGGGCGCAACCTCGGTGGATATCAGCCCCTCGTTGACGCCGACCATGCCGTACTCCAGCGCTTCGCTGACGCGCCAGGCGCGGCCCAGATCACGGGTGTAGAGGTAGGACGCGAGACCGAACTCGGTGTCGTTGGCCATGGCGATGGCCTGCTCCTCGCTGTCGAAGCGGAAGATCGGTGCCAGCGGGCCGAAGGTTTCGTCGCGGGCGACCAGCATGTCCGGGGTGACGTCGCCCAGCACCGTAGGCTCGAAGAAGTTGCCACCGAGGCGATGGGACTTGCCACCGGCCAGCACCTTGGCGCCTTTGCCGAGCGCGTCCTCGATGTGCTCCTGAACCTTGGCCACTGCCTTGGCGTTGATCAGCGGGCCTTGCTGGGCTCCTTCGTCATCGGCCGGGGCTACCTTCAAGGCATTCACGGCGGCAACCAGGCGGGCGCTGAATGTCTCGTATACGCCGCTCTGCACCAGCAGGCGGTTGGTGCACACGCAGGTCTGCCCGCTGTTGCGGAACTTGGAGCCGAGGGCGCCCTGTACGGCAGCGTCCAGATCGGCGTCATCGAAGACGATGAAGGGGGCATTGCCACCCAGCTCGAGGCTGACCTTCTTGATGCTGTCGGCGCACTGCGCCATCAGCAGTTTGCCGATGCCGGTGGAACCGGTGAACGACAGCTTCTGCACCTGCGGGTTGCCGGTCAGTTCAGCGCCGATCTCCCGCGAGCGGGTACCCGGAACGATGTTCAGCACACCGGCCGGAATGCCGGCACGTTCGCCGAGCACGGCCAGCGCCAGTGCCGACAGGGGCGTTTCCGAGGCGGGCTTGAGCACTACCGTGCAGCCGGCAGCGAGGGCCGGACCGACCTTGCGGGTGATCATGGCGTTGGGGAAATTCCACGGGGTGATGGCAGCGACCACACCGATGGCCTGCTTGATCACCACCAGACGGCGGCCTTGCTTGTCATGCGGGATGACGTCGCCGTAGATGCGTTTGGCTTCCTCGGCGAACCATTCGATGAAGCTGGCGCCATAGGCGATTTCGCCACGACTTTCGGCCAGCGGCTTGCCCTGTTCCCAGCTCAGCAGGCGGGCGAGGTCTTCTTGATTTTCCAGTATCAGGTTGAACCAGTTACGCAGGATGCTGCTGCGCTCCTTGGCGGTCTTGCCACGCCAGGCAGGCAGCGCAGCTTGGGCCGCGTCGATGGCCCTTGCTGTTTCGGTGCGGCCAAGGGAGGCGACTTCGGCGATCAGCTCGCCGTTGGCCGGGTTGGTCACGGCGAAGCGTGCCTCGTCGTCGGCTTCGATCCACTGGCCATCGATGTAGGCTTGTTCGCGCAGCAGGTTAAGGTCGGTGAGTTTCATTGAGGTCTCGGCAATGCGTGGATATCGTCGTGGCGGCGCTCAGTAGACGCCGCCCCCGCGGGTAGTCGGCGCTGGCGCAGCCTTGAAATCGGCCGCCAGGGTCTGCAGGCCGCGCATCAGTACCGTGGTGTCGACCCCAACCGCGACGAAGCGCGCGCCCAACTCGATATAACGGCGGGCCAGTGTCTGATCGGCGCTGAGAATGCCCGCCGCCTTGCCAGCCTTCTGGATACGCACGATGGCGTCCTCGATGGTGGCCTGGACGTCCGGGTGGCCGGGGTTGCCACGCTGGCCCATCGACGCGCTGAGATCGGCCGGGCCGATGAACACGCCATCGACCCCGTCGACCGCGACGATCTCGTCCAGCCGGGCCAGGCCGTCGAGATTCTCGATCTGCACCAGCAGGCACATCTGTTCGTCGGCCTTGTCCAGGTAGCCGGGGATGCTGTTCCAGCGCGAAGCGCGGGCCAGCGCACTACCAACGCCACGTACGCCCGACGGCGGATAGTGAATGGCGCGCACCAGCTCGCGTGCCTGTTCGGCACTTTCCACCATGGGCACCAGCAGGGTCTGGGCGCCGATGTCGAGAATCTGCTTGATCAGCGCGGTGTCGCCGATCACCGGGCGAATCACCGCTTGTGAGGGGTAGGGCGCCACGGCCTGCAACTGGCCGAGCAGGCCGCGCAGATCGTTGGGCGCGTGTTCACCATCGATCAGCAGCCAGTCGAAGCCGGCGTTGGCGGCCAGCTCGGCGCAGTAGGGGTCGGCCAGGCCCAGCCACAGGCCGATCTGCGCATCGCCCGACTGCAGGCGTTGTTTGAAGCTATTGATGGGCATGTCCATGGCAGGCTCCTTGCGGCTCAGACGAATCGGCAGGCGATGCTGCCAAGCTGGTCGTAGTCGACGTGGAAGGTGTCACCGGGGTTGGCCGCGACCGGGCGGGTGAACGAGCCGCCAAGAATGATCTGGCCAGGCTCCAGGGTGACGTCATAGGGCGCCAGCTTGTTCGCCAGCCAGGCCACACCCTTGGCCGGGTGGTTGAGCACCGCGGCGGAAACGCCGGACTCTTCGATCACGCCATTGCGATAGAGCACCGCAGGCACCTTGCGTAGGTCGATCTCGGTCGGGCGCACGGCGCGGCCTCCCATCACCACGCCGGCATTCGCCGCATTGTCGGAAATGGTGTCGAACACCTTGCGGGTCGCCCTGGTATCCGGGTCGACCTGCTGGATGCGTGCATCGATGATCTCCAGCGCAGGTATCACCCATTCGGTGGCCTCGAGTACATCGAACAGGGTCACGTTCGGCCCCTTCAGCGGCTTGCCAAGGATGAATGCCAGCTCCACTTCCACACGCGGCACGATGAAGCGGTCGAAGGGAATGTCGCTGCCCTCGTCGAAGAACATGTCGTCGAGCAGCGCACCGTAGTCCGGCTCGGTGATGTTCGACGATACCTGCATGGCGCGGGAGGTCAGACCGATCTTGTGGCCGACCAGCCTGCGGCCGTCCTCGATCTTGCGCGCTACCCAGGCACGCTGGATGGCGTAGGCATCCTCGATGGTGATCTGCGGGTGATCCAGGGAAAACTGGCGCACCTGCTGGCGTGACCGCTCGGCGGCGTCGAGGCGGGCGGCAGCCTGCTGGATGAAGGAGGAGTCGAGCATGGAAAACCTCAGGAAGTCTTGTTGAAAAGAGGGTGCAGGCTGCTGTGCTTGCCGTCGTAAACCTGGGCCTGGCCTTCGTCGATCTGCAGGGTGATGCCCACCGGGCGCTGCTCGAGGATGTCGCCCAGGCAGGTACGCAATACCGCCAGCAAGCTGTCGCCGACGCGTCGGTGTACCTCGGCGCTGCGGCCTGTCCCCATGCGCAGATTGGCGTACAGAAAACCGTAATCGCCATTGCCGTCGGCGACCGCGCAGTGCGTCGCCGGGTAGGCCAGCACGCGGGTGCCGCCAGTGGGGAACACCGCCTTGCCTTGCTCGTCACGCTGCGCCAGCATGCTGTCGGCCAGTGCCCGGCACAGGCCGGGAATGTCTGCCTCGCGCTCGAGGTCGGGGGTGTAGAGCAGCACCAGGTGGGGCATGTCGATCTCCAGTTGCGCCAACACGAGCGCAGTCGTGCCAGCGCCAGTTGCACGGTGGCGTTGAGGTGACGGCGTGTGGCTACAGACGGCTGGTCGAGACCACGCCCGCCGGGTTGGCGGCCTGTGGCGGCGGCAGTGCCGAGCCATCCTGGGGCGTCACCGGGAAGACCGCGTTGATCTGCCCGGTGCCCGAGGCGGCGAAGTAGGGCGTCAGCACCTCGACATTGCCGTCGTACTTCGACCAGCCCATGGCACCCAGCAGCATGGCGGTGTCATGCATGAAGCCCTCGCCGTGCCCCTTGGCCGCGTACTCGGGCAGCATGTCGCAGAACGCTTCCCACTCGGCGTTCTGCCACATCTGCACGACGCGCTCGTCGAGGGTTTCCAGGAACGGGCTCCAGATTCTGGTGGCGAACTCCGGCGCCTGGCCGTTCTGGGCAAAACGATGCGACAGCGAGCCGCTGGCCAGAAACGCCACGGTGCCGTCGTAGTGCTCTTCCACCGCCTTGCGCATGGCCCAGCCGAGGCGTGCACTGTCGTGCAGGTAGTGCGAGGTGCACAGCGAGGAGACCGAGATCACCTTGAAGTGCTGATCCTTGTTCATGTAGCGCATCGGCACCAACGTGCCGTATTCCGGGGCGAGCGTGGTGGCGTGGTGAGCCATGGTCTCGACGCCGAAGCGGTTGCACGCGTCGGCGAGAATCTTGCCCAGCTCCGGGTTGCCCGGAAACTCGTACTCCATGTTGCTGATGAAGTGCGGCAGCTCGTTGCTGGTGTACAGGCCCTTGAAGTGAGGCCCGCAGTTGATGTGGTAGTTGGCGTTGACCAGCCAGTGGGTATCGAACACCACGATGGTGTCCACACCCAGTTCCCGGCAGCGTCGGCTGATCTCCAGATGACCGTCGATGGCCGCCTTGCGAAAGCCCTGGCGTGGGCCTGGCAGCTCCGACACATACATCGACGGCACGTGGGTGATCTTTGCGGCCAGAGCGAGTTTGCCCATGACGGTTCTCCTTGCGGGGCCGCTGCCGGCCCAGGTTCTTGTGATTGCTATGCACGCAGGAATGGAGCGCCCGTACCGGGTCATACGGCCAGGTACGGGGCGAGCGAGTCGTTACACGCCCCAGCGAGGAATGTGGTGACTGCCCATGGAAATGCACACGTTCTTCACTTCGCTGAATACCTCGAAGCTGTACTCACCGCCTTCGCGGCCGGTACCCGAGCCCTTCACGCCGCCGAATGGCTGGCGCAGATCGCGCACGTTCTGACTGTTGATGAATACCATGCCGGCCTCGATACCGCGGGCCAGGCGATGAGCCTTGCCGATGTCCTGGGTCCAGATGTAAGAGGCCAGGCCGTAATCGGTTTCGTTGGCCAGGCGCAGGGCTTCGGCCTCGTCCTTGAATTTGATCAGGCACACCACCGGCCCGAAGATTTCTTCCTGGGCGATGCGCATGCGGTTGTCCACGTCAGCGAATACCGTCGGCTGGATGAACTGGCCTTTGGACAGGTGCGCTGGCAGGTTGGCTGGGCGCTCCAGGCCGCCAGCCAGCAGGTTGGCGCCTTCCTCGATGCCGATCCTGATATAGCCGGTGACCTTGTCGTAGTGGGCCTGGGTGATCATGGAGCCGACCTGGGTCTTCGGGTCCTGCGGGTCACCGACGATCAGGCGCCTGGCGCGCGCCGCGAACTCGGCGACGAACTGGTCGTACACGGTTTCCTGGATGAAGATGCGGCTGCCCGCCGTGCAGCGTTCGCCATTCAGGGAGAAGATGGTGAACAGCGCGGCATCCAGCGCACGATCGAGATCGGCGTCGTCGAAGATCAGCACCGGGCTCTTGCCGCCCAGCTCCATGGAGTACTTCTTCAGGCCCGCGGTCTGCATGATCTTCCGGCCGGTGGCGGTGCCGCCGGTGAAGGAAATCGCACGCACATCGGGGTGGCGAACCAAGGCGTCGCCAGCAGTGGCGCCATAACCCTGCACCACGTTCAGCACGCCCGGTGGAATGCCCGCTTCCAGCGCCAGGCGGCCCAGCTCGTTGGCGGTCAGCGGTGACAGCTCGCTCATCTTCAGTACGGCGGTGTTGCCCAGCGCCAGACAAGGCGCGGTCTTCCAGGTGGCGGTCATGAACGGCACGTTCCAGGGCGACACCAGGCCACAGACACCCACCGGCTGGTACAGGGTGTAGTTGAGCATCTGATCGTCGACCGGGTAGCTGTGGCCGTCCATGCGCGTACAGACTTCGGCGAAGAAGTCGAAGTTGTGCGAAGCGCGCGGGATCAGCACGTTTCGGGTCTGGTGGATCGGCAGGCCGGTGTCGAGGGTTTCCAGTTCGGCCAGTTGCGGCACGTTCTGGTCGATCAGCTCACCCAGCTTGCGCATCAGACGGGCGCGCTCCTTGGCCGGCGTGTTTGCCCATTTCGGGAAGGCGTCCCTGGCGGCGGCGACCGCCAGGTTGATCTCCTCGGCGCCGCCGCTCGCCACTTCGCCAATGGCTTCACCGGTGGCCGGGTTGTAGTTGGTGAAGGCGTCCCGGCTCTCGACTTCCTGGCCGTTGATCCAGTGCTTGATCATCTGCTGTTCCTCTCTTGTTCCGGGTTAGCCGCGCGCGGCGAAGAATTCGCGTTCGCTGACGATGTGGTTGACCAGGCGGCCAACGCCTTCCACTTCCGTCACCACCACGTCGCCCGGTACCACGTCGGCCAGGCCCTCGGGGGTGCCGGTGGCGATCATGTCGCCCGGTTGCAGGGTCATGAAGCTGGAGAAGTATTCGATCAGGTAGGGGATGTCGAAGATCATGTCGGCGGTGGAGCCTTCCTGCTTCAGCTCACCGTTGATCCAGGTGCGCAGCGTCAGCCTCGAGGGATCCGCCACGTCGGCGGCGTCGACGATCCATGGGCCCACTGGGGTGGTGGCGTCACGGTTCTTAACGCGCAGGTTGGGGCGGTAGTAGTTTTCCAGGTAGTCGCGGATCGCGTAGTCGTTGCACACGGTGTAACCGGCCAGGTACTGCAGGGCATCCTCGCGTTTGACGTTGCGCGCCGGCTTGCCGATCACCGCCACCAGCTCGCACTCGTAGTGCATGTACTTGACGTTGTCCGGGCGCCAGGTGACCCCGTGGTGGCCGGTGTAAGTGCCGGGCGACTTGATGAATGCCAAGGGTTCGGTGGGCGCCTTGAAGGCCAATTCCGCGGCGTGGTCGGCGTAGTTCAGGCCCAGGGCGAACATGCTGCCCTCGGCCGGTGGCAGCCACTCGACGGCGCCTTCGGCGAGCAGGCGACCGTCTGGCAGGCGTACGGCGTTGTCGGCTTCGACGGTGACCGCGTGAACGGCATTTTCAAAGCGAATGCGTGCGTGCTTCATGTGCGTTTCCTTATTGCGCCACGACGGTATTGGTCAGGCGGCCCAGGCCGCTGATCTCGACGACCACTTCGTCGCCCGGCTGAACGTCTACGCGCCCCTCCGGTGTGCCCGTGATCAGTACATCGCCTTCGTGCAGGGTCATAAACTCGCTCAGTTCGGCGATCAGCTGGGGGATACTGCGCACCAGATTGGCGGTGCTGTTTTCCTGGCGGACCTCGCCGTTGACAAGCAGCTTGAGGCTCAGCGCGTGCGGGTCGGCCAGTTCGATCACCTCGCTGCCCAGCGCGCAGAAGCCGTCGCGGCATTTAGCCTTGACGGCCGGCCGGTAGTAGCTCTCTTCCGGCAGGCTGAATTCATTGACGATCAGGTACCCGGCCACGTGGGCGAGGGCATCGGCCTGGCTGACCCGGCTGGCGCGCTTGCCGATCACCACGCCGAGCGCCGGGCCCGGTTGCAGGCGCTCGCCAGCTGGCGCGACCACGGCCTGGCCATCGCCGTTGCGGGTGTTCGGCGTCTTGATGAACAGCACCGGCTTGACGGGTGGTTTCTGGTAAGGGGGTTCGTTGAACTCGCTCAGGCGGCTGTCCAGCAGGCCTTTGTAGTTCAAGGCGATGCCGAACAGAGTACCTGTGGCGATTTCGCTAGCGGCGCGACCCATGCTTCACTCCTGAATCGGACTGGAGCTATCCCAGGTGGAGAACACAGGCTGCCGTGCAAGGCGACTCGCCCGATCGGGTTAGCATCTCGATTATTTAATTAATATATTAACGATGATCGGGCCATGGTTCGCATCGGCTCGATCCCCGAGGGCTATTTAAACCGTCATCGACGCTTATCGATTGTCTCGGGCTGCCAGGCTTCTTGATCGAGCGTGCCAAAGGTCGAGCGGGCTTCACCCGTGTTTGCGCAGGCCCGGCAGTTGTTGCTTAAATCGGGCCTGCCGTTACCCACCTGCCATGAGCGAGCCGATGTCCGCACCCAGACCCTCACTGACCCTGACGCTGCTGCAAGCCCGTGAAGCGGCCATGGGGTTCTTTCGGCCGTCGCTCAACCAGCATGGCCTGACCGAGCAGCAGTGGCGGGTCATCCGCATCCTGCGCCAGAGCGGGGAGATGGAGAGTTACCAGCTGGCGCAGCAGGCGTGCATCCTCAAGCCGAGCATGACCGGCGTTCTCGCGCGCATGGAGCGCGATGGCGTGGTGCGCCGCTGGAAGGCACCGCAGGATCAGCGCCGCGTGTACGTCGGCCTCACTGAAGCGGGCCAGCAGTGCTTCGTCGCGATGAGCGAGGACATGGAGCGCAACTACCAGCGAATCCTCGAGCAGTTCGGCGATGACAAGCTGCAGCAACTGCTGGGCCTGCTCAACGAACTGAAACAGATCAAACCCTGAGCCCAGGGGAGGGTGAGCCATGGCGAGCCGCCCACCGATTCCCAATATCGACATCGGCCAGGTCTACGACCAGCGCTATGCCGACTCCGATGTGCACTACGAGGCACTGGGCAAACTCGCGGATTTCTTCGGGCGCAACATGCCGGTGCATCGGCATGACCGCTTCTTTCAGGTGCATTACGTCAAGAGCGGCACGGTGCGCGTGTTTCTCGATGACCAGCGCTACCAGCAGCAAGGGCCGATGTTCTTTCTCACGCCGCCTACCGTTCCTCACGCCTTCGTCACCGATGCCGAGGCCGATGGGCATGTGCTGACCGTGCGTCAGGAATGGGTATGGCCCTTGCTCGAAGCCAGCCATGGGCTGGCTGATGGCCCGCGCATCGGTGCGGTGTGCGTGGCCTTCGACGAACTGGGCGGCAGTGTCGATGCGGAAGTCGCCCGGCTCGATCTGTGCTTCGAACAGTTGCGCAGCGAGTTCGCCGCTATCCGTCCTGGCCGGGCCGCCAGCCTGGAGGCGCTAACGCGGCTGATCATGATCGGTCTGCTGCGCTTGTCCACACGCTCGCTCAAGGCCCAGCCGGAGCGGCGTGATGACCTGCAGTTCTTCCATCGCTTCAACGCGCTGATCGAGCGGCATTACCAGCAGCATTGGCCCTTGGCTGCCTACGCGACCGCCATCGGCGTCACCGAGGCGCGCCTCAATGACATCTGCCGGCGCATTGCCGGTCTGCCCTCCAAACGCCTGGTTCACGAGCGCCTGATGCAGGAGGCCAAGCGGCTCCTGCTGTTCGGCGGCGCCTCGGTCAGCGAGGTCGGCTATCAGCTCGGCTTCAAGGATCCCGGTTACTTCAGCCGGTTCTTCGCCCGTAATGCCGGCATGGCCCCTGGTGAATACCGGCAGCGGCACTGGGAAGACAAGCAGGACGCCTGGCGCTGAATTCGCACCGCCGTCCAGGCTGGCGGTCTGCTGTCTGTTTTTTATTTCTGGTGCTCGCCGTGTTGGCGCTTGTTGATCGTTATGAAAATAAATTAACTTATTAACGAAATTGTCGCGGGTCGGCCTGAATCGGCCTGGAGCAGAGGCGCAGATAACCCATGAGTGCCGTAGCCAGAGCGTGGCAGGCACGACTGTCGCCAGCCGCCAGACTGCTCATCCTCGCTGCCGTGCAGTTCCCAACCATCACTTCCAGCGGCCAGCCCTGCGGCGTCGAGCCCGGGTGATCGCTGTGCTCTATCGGTCGCCCGTGGCCGGCGTTCTTCCCTGACTGCCTGGAGTCTTGCATGTCACTCGTTCACCAGCCTAAACGGCTGATCGTCCTGCTTGCCGCCCTGGTGGCGTTCGGCCCGCTGTCGATCGATATGTATCTGCCCAGCGTGCCGCTGATCGCTGGTGACCTGCAGGCCAGCGAACGCCAGGTGCAAATGACCATCGGCCTGTTCCTCGCCGGGTTCAGCCTGGGCATGCTGTTCTACGGGCCCTTGTCCGACCGCTTCGGTCGTCGACGCCTGCTGCTGGGTGGCATCTGCCTGTACATGCTGGCCAGTCTCGGTTGCGCACTGGCCAGCGAGCCGGAGCACCTTATCGCTTGGCGCCTGCTACAGGCTGTTGGTGGGGCCTCCGCGTCGGTGCTGGCGCGGGTCATCGTGCGTGACCTGTTCCCGCTCGACGAGGCGGCGCGGGTGCTGTCGCTGATGCAGCAGGTGACCATGATCGCCACGCTGATCGCGCCATTGCTCGGTGGCTACCTGATTCTGCTCAGTGGCTGGCGAGTACTGTTCTTCATCCTGCTGGGTTTCGCCGGGGTGTGCCTCGTGCTGGTCTGGCGCGGCATTCCCGAGACCCTGCCCAGGGAATCGCGAGGCGCCTCGCTGGGGCTGGCCTTCCGCGCCTTCGTTGATATCGCCCGGCAGCCACGGGCCATCGGCTACATCCTGTGCATGGGCCTGGCGTTCGCCGGCATGTTCGCCTTCATCACCGCTTCACCCTTCATCTACATCGAGTTCTTCGACGTATCGATGCAGCACTATGGCTGGCTCTTCTCGCTGAACATCCTTGGCATCATGTGCATGAGCTTCGTCAATGCCCGCCTGGTGCGACGCCTTGGCTCATCGAGCATGCTGGGTTTTGGGGCCAGCATCAGCGCGCTGTCAGGGATTGCCCTGCTGCTTTGTTGCGCCACGGGTTGGGGCGGCTTGCCGGCTGTGGTGGTGTGCGTGCTGGCCTACGTCAGCGTGACCGGGATGATCGCGGCCAACTGCCTGGCCTGTCTGATGTCGCTGTTTCCCCGTCAGGCCGGTGCTGCTGCCGGCCTCGCGGCGGCCATGCAATTTGGCCTTGGCACCCTGGGTAGCGCCCTGGTCAGCATGCTGTATGACGGCAGCCCTTGGCCGATGGGCCTGCTGATCGGCTGTGCCGGAGTCGGTGTGCTGCTGGCCTACGTTCTGAGCCGTCGCTGAACCCTGGCCAAGCCCCTCACGAGCCATGCGGCGCGCGCAACGGCAACCTCGCGGGGCGCTCGGCCAGCGGCCTGACGCTTTTCCAGAGAACGTCGAAATGGCCATGAAAAGTACATTATTGCCTGTGGAACGTGCATGTTTGCCGCCCATGGTGCTCTGCATAATGACCTCGCAAACGTTCCGGTATACCCGTACAGCACAGGCGCTGCGTGACCTACACGCCGCCTCTATCCCTTCGGGAAGCGTCTCGGGGTGCATGGCCGACATCTAAAAAAAACAGGTCGAACAGCATGAAAAAGTCAAATTCGCTCCTTGTCGCGCTACGTGAAATTCTTCCTGCCATCGCCGCCAACGCGAGCCAGGCGGAAAAGGATCGGATGGTCCCCGCCGAGAACATCGTCTTGCTCAAGGGCATTGGCCTGCATCGCGCCTTTCAGCCCGAAGCCTATGGCGGCCTGGAAATATCCCTGCCCGAGTTCTGCGACTGCATCGCGCTGCTGGCGGGGGCCTGCGCCAGTACCGCCTGGGCCATGAGCCTGCTGTGCACCCATAGCCACCAGCTGGCGATGTTCCCGAAAAAACTGCAGGACGACGTCTGGGGGGATGACCCCCATGCCACCGCCAGCAGCTCCATCGCGCCCTTCGGCAAAGTGGAGGAGGTCGAGGGTGGCGTGCTGTTCAGCGGCCAGATGGGCTGGAGCAGCGGCAGTGATCATGCCGAGTGGGCCATCGTCGGTTGCCGTCGCCAGAATGCCGAGGGCGGCCAGGATTACTGCTTCGCCGTGCTGCCGCGCAGCGACTACCAGATCCGTGACGACTGGTATGCCGTGGGCATGAAGGGCAGCGGCACCAAGACCCTGATCATCGACAACGTGTTCGTGCCGGAGTATCGCATCCAGAAAGCCAAGGACATGATGGAAGGCAAGTCGGCGGGCTTCGGCCTGTACCCGGACAGCAAGATCTTCTACAGCCCCTATCGCCCGTACTTCGCCAGTGGTTTCTCCACCGTCAGCCTGGGCGTTGCCGAGCGCATGCTCGAAGCCTTCCAGGAGAAGACTCGCAACCGTGTGCGTGCCTATACCGGCGCCACTGTCGGTGCTGCCACCCCGGCGCTGATGCGCCTGGCCGAATCCACTCACCAGGTCGCCGCTGCCCGCGCCTTCCTCGAGAAGACCTGGGGCGAGCACGCCGAGCATGGCGAGCGTCACCAGTACCCCAGCCGCGAGACGCTGGCCTTCTGGCGCACCAACCAGGCCTACGCGGTGAAAATGTGCGTTCAGGCCGTTGACCGCCTGTTCGAAGCGGCGGGCGGCACTGCCTGGATGGAGAGTAACGAGCTGCAGCGCTTGTGGCGTGACGCGCACATGACCGCCGCCCATGCCTACACCGACTACGACGTTTGCGCGCAGATCCTCGGCCGCGAGCTGATGGGGCTGGAACCTGACCCGAGCATGGTCTGAGCCCGCCACTCCCTTTTCCGCGATTCGATAGGCCGGGCCCACGTCCGGCACTGAGGACATCATGACCGATCAACAACCGACGGGCTTCGACCCGCGTGCCTTTCGCCGTGCTCTGGGCAACTTCGCCACCGGCGTGACCATCATGACCGCCGCCGCTGGCGGCCGGCGGGTCGGCGTTACCGCCAACAGTTTCAACTCGGTTTCCCTGGAGCCCGCGCTGATTCTCTGGAGCATCGACAAACGTTCCACCAGCTACGAGGTGTTCAACGACGCCAGCCACTTCGCGGTGAACATCCTCGCGGCGGATCAGATCGACCTGTCCAACCAGTTCGCCCGGCACAGCGAAGACAAGTTCGCCGGCGTCGAGCAGCAAACCGGTGTCGGTGGCGCTCCGCTACTGGGCGATTGCGCGGCACGCTTTCAGTGCGAGATGCACCAGCAGGTCGACGGTGGCGATCACTGGATTCTGATCGGCAAAGTGATCGCCTTCGATGACCTGGGGCGTGCGCCGCTGCTCTATCACCAAGGCGTCTACTCATCGGTGCTGCCACATCCGCGTTCGTTGAAGAAGAGTGAAAGCGTCGGCAAGACCGCCTTTCAAGGTCGCCTCAGCCACAACCTCTACTACCTGATGACCCAGGCGGTGCGCAGCTACCAGAGCGACTATCAGCCGCGGCAACTGGCCACCGGCCTGCGAACCAGCGAAGCGCGCATGCTCATGGTGCTCGAGAAGGACGCCAGCCTCGGCATGGCCGACCTGCAACAACTGGTCGCCATGCCGGTACGGGAAATCGAAGAGTCGCTGGAAACCCTCAAACGCAAAGGCCTGCTGCGTGATTGTGGGGCAGGGGTAGGCCTTACCGAACAGGGCCTGGAGCAGGCCGATACGTTGTGGAACATCGCCGAGCAGCAACAGATTCGCGCTTTCTCGGCGTTTACTGAAGACCAGATCGACACCTTCAAAACCGTCCTTCGCGGCATCGCCAAGGGTTTGTGACGCGAGGCTACAGCCTGCCTGAGGTGGGCTGCGGAGATTCGAGTACTCGGTGAGCGGCGGCTCACCGGGATTTGGCCGCGTCCGCGCATTGCCGCACCCCCCTCATCTTCCCTGGCGCAAGCCATCGCGCCACCAGCGCCCCAGCCACGAACCTGCCGGGGAGGGCGCCGCCTGCGGTTGTCCATGCAGGCGCGGCAGTTCATCCAGCGCGACCCACAGCTCACCCTGCCACGCCAGCAGATTGACCTGCCCGTTGCCCCAGGCCATCAGGCAACGTGATGGCTCATGCGTCTCGGCCGCGTCGCTGTCGCGCAAGGCAGGCAGCGCCACGTGGCTGAGCCAGCGTCGCAGGTGACGGTTCTCCGGGTGCGAGAAGCGGCACAGCGCCCGGTACATCCCCGACTCACTGAGCACCTCCACGGCCTCCAGCTGCCCGTTGGGCAACTGCAGATGCACCCTGCGCAGCTGGTCGGCATCCATCAACCGACAGACCCGCTCCGGGCGCCGATGCCCCAGCAAACGCGCGAACTCCACTGCGCAGACCCAAGGCTGCCGATCGATCATCACCCCGCGCAGCGGTTGGCGATGGCGCATCAGCACCAGGGGAGTAAAGGCTTCATCCATAAGGCCTCCTGAATACAGTTTCGAACGTTAATAGCGTGTGGTAGTACTGTCTGGATCGCAGCGCTCTGCATCCAGATAGTCTCGCAATGAACAGTATACGCTGTAGCAGTATACTGCGCGTAATGGCTCGATTGGCTACTCATCATTAACTGGGTAGTGGATCGGTGGAGCTGAAAAAGGCATTCGGCGCGGCGTTGAAGCACGCGCGAGCGGTTCAAAAAAAGACGCAGGAAGATTTTGCTGTCGTCAGTAGTCGTACGTACCTGAGCGCTCTGGAGCGCGGGATGTACAGTCCCAGCATGGATAAGCTAGATACGCTGGCCTCAGTGTTGGAACTGCATCCGGTCACATTGGTGGCGTCGAGTTACCTGAACGCGGAGCCTGAGATGGGGGTTGATGTGTTACTGGAGAGGTTGAAGGAGGAGCTCATGGTGCTCCATGGTCCTGGTAAGTGATCCATGTGTTCTGCGAGGGCGTTAGCTCCAAACCTTTGTCTGTTCTCACTGAACATGCCTTGCTGAGATGAGATCCTTGCGCATCGGATTGGCGCTCGGCCAGGTGCATCGGTATAATCCGCCGGCCTCTGAGGGCCTATAGCTCAGTTGGTTAGAGCAGAGGACTCATAATCCTTTGGTCCACGGTTCGAGTCCGTGTGGGCCCACCACCTTCAAAGCCGCGCACTGCGCGGCTTTTTCATGCCTGGTCGAAAAACAGCTAGACCAGTCCTATAGGCCAAAGGTACGAATTCAGTACAGCGATATCGAAAGTGCTTTCAGAGCGTATTAGTGGGAAGGGGGGCGCTACTTCGGTTCTTTTCAAGATGCTCCCGATCCCACAGCCCAAAGCCAGTACCAACAGTCATATCACGAAGTCTTTCGTAGATATCGGCTTCATTGCCGAGAACGCTGGTGGCTACCAGCTCACAGAGAAAGGACAAACTGCGTACGACGCCGCCAAATCGGGTTTCTGCTACACCAATGGCTATCAGATTGGTGACAGCAAGGTCATTGGTGAAGAAGCTGCAAACGACCTACCTCCAGCCCTTTCCTGAGCCTGGTATGTCAGCTTCAACGTCGCCCCAAGCAATGTCGATGAATGGGTCAAGAACCCTGACCAGGCGCGCTCATCAAGCCAAACAGCATGGCTTGATGATTAGACAATGAGCCGTATGGCCTGCATTATCAGCTCATATGATGAGCCGAATAGATTCGCTAATCGGCTCACAGGCGAGTAATGCACATGAACGCCCCTTTCTGGATCTGGCAGCAGTCCGAGTGGCCTCACTTCACCTGGCAGGCTGAACAACTCGCTCCCTTGCTGCGCACCTGCGTTCATGCACAGGGGCGTCTGCTCGGCATGTTGGGTGCAGTAGGAAGTGATACAGCGGTTCAGAGCAGTCTGGATGCCATGCTGCAAAATATCGTCACGTCGTCCGCAATCGAAGGCGAGCAACTGAACGTAGGGTCGGTGCGCTCCTCCTTGGCAAGGCGCTTGGGTTTGAGTGAGGATGGTCGCACGACACCCCGTTCGGAAGGGTTGGCAGAGCTGTTGATCGATGCCACACAGGGATGTCAGCCATCGTTGGATCTGCCGCGCCTTCTCAACTGGCATCGCTGGCTGTTTCCTGTCGATGAGAGCCTATCGGTTCGCCCCCTACACATTGGTGAACTGCGTGGTCAGGAGCCGATGCAAGTCGTTTCTGGCCGGCTTGATCGACCAACCGTTCATTTCGAAGCACCGCCAAGGGATGGGCTGGACCAACAGCTAACAGATTTCCTCACCTGGTTCGAAAACAGCCGCAGTGATGCAGCCCTAGATCCATTGCTCCGAGCCGGCATGGCACATTTCTGGTTCGTCACCTTGCACCCGTTCGATGATGGTAACGGTAGGCTCACGCGGGCGATTACCGATATGGCATTGGCCCAAAGCGAGCAACAGGCCATCCGCTTCTACGCCATGTCAGCGAGCATCCTGGACGACCGCGCAGGTTACTACCGCGTCCTCGAGGCCAGCCAGAAAGGTGGGCTGGATATCACCGATTGGCTGCACTGGTTCCTGACCACGCTGCTGAAAAGTCTGGAGCAGGCCTTGGCGCGTATCGACAGAGTGCTGGCCAAAGCACGCTTCTGGCAGGCGCATCGTGGCCAGCCTCTGTCGACAGAACAAATCAAGGTGCTTAATCGGCTGCTCGACGGTGGCGAGCGTGGCTTTGAGGACGGCATCAGTGCAGCTCAGTACCAGGCTGTTGCTAAGGTTTCCAAAGCCACAGCAACACGGCATTTGAGCAACCTACTTGATAAGGGCTGTATTGTCCGTCTACCTGGCGGTGGGCGTAGCACTCGCTATAAGGTCGGAGTGGGCTGAATATCAATCAAAGTGCAATTAAGCTAAATTTCTGTAATATCCTGATGGCGAAAAATATTCGAGAGACTGAAAGTTAGAATTCATATTCTCATCGCTAGGGCCTGGTGAAGGTTGAGCTGTTTTATCCCATGAATGCTTCAGGTCGCCTTGATCAGATCACTATGAGATAACGAGACTTTTAGTAGTTAGTTTATTCGCCACATAAGCCGAAGTAAATAAAAGGAGAAAATACAAAAATGATATCAAGGAAAAGCTGCAATTGCGGGGCGGGGCAGAATACGATCCAGTTTCAGAAAATAACCATAAATAGATCGGATCTAAAGCTATATATCAGGGAATATGAGGATGCCCGGAAGGCGAAACAGTCATGGCACTTTCCTTTAACTGTATTCGTTTCACTTGTAATCGCAGTAACGACAACCACATTTCAGCCAAACATTACCATTCCTATAACAGGTTATACCGTGAGTATTCCAGACGGTATGAGTCTTGTGTTGTGGTTCTCTACATTGCTTGTAATGTTATGGGCTCTGAGTAGTTTGTTAAGCTCATCAAGGATAAAAAACCCGCACGAAGACCTTCTGAACAAAATTAACTTTTCAATACTCAATAGGCCTGACCGTACGTCAGTATTTATTATAAAGAGAGAATCATCCGGGCAAGTAGAACTACTTGTTGAGAAGAAAGAATCTTGGGGATGTTATTTTTTGCCTTATGTGAAGCAAACGGTGCTAACCGAATACACTAAGAGTGAAAAAAGCGGGACCACAAAATCTTTAGGCGACAAGCTCGGAGTGAAAGCTGAAAGTGTTGATATTGATTTGCTGCAAGCGTTTAACTTTAAATCCGAGAAGTTTGACCCTCCACAAAAAGTCGTGAAAGAATACCACTTTGAAGTTTTTCACGTAAAAATCAAAGGAGGAGAATTGCAAGGTAATGAAATCAAAGTGGGCGACAGAATGTATTGTTGGAAAACTCTAAATGAATTAGAGCAGGATGATGACACCAAAAGGAATAACAAAGACATAATTAGGCACTTGAGGGAGAACTACAACGATCTAATACTGAAAGTCAGCGCATACAATGGCTAAAAAAGAGCTTGATATAATCTGGAATGTTACTCTTGTGTGTCCGTGGGACTGCGAGTTTTGTTGCACTGATGCAGTTCATGTGTCATCACAACATAGCAATATAATTGTAAGAGAGAGCTCTCTACATGAAATATCGATTGTAGGAACGGTCGCTAGAGAGAAATTTGAAGAGAAGTATCCAGGTATCAAACCTAGCAAATTTGATCTGGCATTAATTAGCAGGCAAATGGAAGGGAAAGAGCCAATTTATGAGGAAAAAATTAAGATTATAGAGAATTTAAAAGGTAACAAAGTAAAAATTGATTTTGCCGGTGGAGATCCTCTAGCGTGCCATGAAAATTACCTAGTAATCAAAGAAGCTTCCAAGGTATTTGGAAAAGACGCCATATCCATAACGTCTACAGGTGTATTCGTAAAAAAATATGGCGTGAAACACATATCCGAGATAATAGGAGAGTACGAGTTTACTTATGATGAACCTGCAGGATTGAGCCAAGAGGCGCGACCAGCTGGATACAATAATGTGAATATTAAAATTGCTGCGGAATTCGCGAAACACGGAGTGCGAACTAAAGCTCAAGTCCCAATACATCTGGGCAATGCAGAGATAGAAAAAATAAATAGGATATACAGTGATTTATGTGACATGAGCATTAATGAGCTTCTGTTGATGCGGACGTTTCCTGTTGGCCGGGGCCAGAAGTACCTGCAAGCACACAAATTGAATAAACTTCAGTTAATGGGAGCCATTCAGCATTTCAAGAAAATCGAAGACAGGAGTAAAACAAATATTCGACTTCAATGTGCCTTGAAGCATACCTACGAAGACCTCTCGAAAAAAGAAAACCCTTGTGACTTAATGCATGAGTCATATGGAATAAACTTTAGAGGAGACTTATTGCTAAGTGCATGGGCCAATAATGAGAAAGGCCTGCCGATAAGTGACGACTTTGTACTAGGAAATCTTTGCAGTCAAAGCTTCAAGGAAATCTCAAACTCTGAAAAATTTCGCAGGTACGAAAAAAGGTTGGATGAAAATTTTGGTCATTGCAAAGTATTTGCATATTTGGCTACAGAAAGTAAATCTGAAGATGCGTTATTTCAAAAAAGAGACCCTCTGTATGCCGAAGATGAGTGCTTTAACTAAGAAAGAACAGGAAAGCTAAAGCACTCTATAAGGCTCGTTTAACGGGCGATGAAACATTAAATGTACATGTCGCGCGTTATATGAAATCAGCTAGACATGCACATATTGTGCAGCAAGTGGCTGGGGGCTTGCTGGGTGATATTGCTGCTAGCTGAATTTCGCATGCCCTTTGGTTGCCAAGCGCAGATACTCTGAGTCTACAATCCCTATTCTCATCCAAACATTAGCCAGGGCAGCTACCTCGCTAGCTGCGCGGCTATAGCGAATTTCGCCCAGCCATTCGAACTGTATAGGCGCGGGGCCAGAAGAAGAGAACTCATAGCGAACAGCGCCATCTTTCTCGACGCGTTGAGCTCGTACCCTTTCAGTCTCTGCATCAGGACTAAACCCAAAAGTTTTCACGCTGGGGTACTTCTTATCAAAAAAAACGCCAATACTTACATCGTTATCTTCAATTATTACAGAGTTGTAAGGCGTGTCACTAATGTAGCCCTCAAGAAAAACGAATGGCCGATCCTGCAGCAATCGAAGAGCATCGCAGGCAGGCGTGAAACACATCAAATACTTTGTGACCTCACCATCATTCATTTTTAAAACGGTGCCAGTGGTTAAAGAAGGAAGCCAGTCCGGATTCATCGACTTTGTACTAGAACCGTATGCTTCTCTTCGAAAGGATACAAGTCTAGAGAACTTGTTTTCTGAGGCCTTTGACAGTTCAGGACTTCCAGCAAGGCTTTCAGAAATTCGTTTTCGATAAAATTCAGGGAGCGGTATTTCATTATTTGCACCATCAAAAAAGCTACGATCTTCAATGCCGTTGATTAGGAGTGCATTAATTAAATCTCTTGTTAGCTGCACTTTTGTTTTGTTTGCAGTGTAGTTAGTGTATTTTATTTTTTCCGAGTTCGCATCAAGCCACAGAGTAATAGCCTTTTTATCCAGATAGTCATCCGCAATACGATCTAATCCCAGTGCATTGTCACATTCAGCTACTAGAAGCTCACGCATTAGCTCTGCGACATCTCCAGGAGGATTGGTTATTAGCCTGTTAGAGATATATGCAGAATCCAGAGATGACTCAAATCTAGTAAGCATATGATGAGTGTTTTTTCTAATTGCACCTACTGCAGCTAATGCGAATGTAGGGATCAGGCCATCTGCTAGGCATGAAAATAGGCTAATTAGCTTTTCTGGCAGCTGTTCAGGAGTAATTTCTCGCTTGTTTATTAAGACCACTAGCGTATTGTCCGCTTGTGCGCAGTAGCTGATTTCTGGGGTGTCAACAAGCTCTATTCCCCCTTTCTTAAAATGCTCCTTAACATCTATGAATATCCCTGTTTCAGGCGCCTGTCCAGTATAGACACAGACGAGGCGAAGGCGACCACTTTCGGATTGGTCTGACTTAGCTATTTCCTCAAGTACCTGGAGAGTCAGTGAAGAATCTTTATCTTTCAAATACCAGTCTATAACGACAAGGTCAGATACTTTCGCAGCATTGAGAATACGTGTTATTTTCGCTTGATCATTGGAATCTTGATCATCCGGCAATACGAATGCACAGGCAATTCCCACGCCTGCAAATTCATCCGATATTTTCCTTACATCTAAATGATGAGCACTAGGAAGGGACTCATTAGCGATTGGTTCATCCATGACCTCTGCTTCTTCATCGAACCATGGCTCTGTAACCTCATGGCTTGAGCTGGCTGCAGTAGTGGTGTTGACCACATATGGCATATTATCTATAACCACTGCTGTTTTTAAGAAGCTTTTAACTGCACTACTGATATGATTACGCCAAGCGGCAGTAGCGTCTAACGTTGATTCCATCGTGCTCACGACGACTTCTCCTGATCTTCCTTGGAATAAATTCTAAATTGCGGAGAGGCATCCGCTCCTGATACTGAAAGGTCAATATCTAACCCTTCACGTCGCAGAGTTTGCCGTGCGATAGATAACCCCATACCTCTACCACCAGGCTTTCTAGTTTCGCCAAAGTCAAAAATTCGATCTTTGATTCTTTCCTCTATCCCTGGGCCAGTATTAGATATAAGAAACCCAGAGCCATCAGAGTCTAGGGTAATGCGTTTGTCGTCTACGGCTCGGCTATTCAACCAAAATATCGCATTATCGATGACATTTATGAATGCACCCAGGACTGCAGATGACTTGCACCGAATTGTTTGGCTACGAAAGCCTAATGTTGCCTCAAGGTGGATTTCAGAAGACTCTAGTCGATCTTTGAAAACGCCACGAATAACATCGAGTATTTCCCCGCCGGATACATCTATAGTGGGGCGGTGCATTCTTCGGCCTAACGGATCTAATACTTTTAAATAACCTTCAAGGTGATCGATATGAGTGCGGAGCTTTTGGTAAATATTGTTAAGCTTTGGATTTTTATCTGCCCAAGGTTTTAACTCAGACATCGAACTTCGTATGCCTTGAGATGCTCCCTCAAATTCATGCTGTAAAATTCCAACAGACATTCCCATTTGAGCGAAGTCAGAGTAGAACTCAATCTGTTCTTCCAGTACTTGGTTGCGTGTTTCTAGTGCAGCGAAGCGATCATCGAGTGTCTCCCGATTTCTTACGCCCTCTGTCAGCTCGATCATCTGTCGTTTGAACGAGTCAAGAAGCTCATGCTCACGGGCACGAATGATTTCAATTCCACTCTCGGCTTCATGTTGAACTCGATCAAGGTCTTCAGGATTTTCTGCTGAGCGCCGTGTAAACTCTTCGACCAGTTCTTCTATGTTTACCCTAAGCTGAGAGAACTCTTCCTGCAGGACATCCTTCATGGCCATCTGCATGAGCTCGGCCGCTTCAGCTGTCTCTCTACGCCTTATTGCTAAGTTGCGAACCACATCGTCTCGCTCACGCTGAATGTCCTGAAGCGCAAATAATCGTCTTTCAGAGTCTGCAACGCGCCCACTGATTGCTTCTCTGAAAACTTCATCAGACTTTAGACGCAGCGGAGCAATAATTCTTTCTTTTACTTGGCCGGAAATGACCTCGTAAGACGCCCAGTCCTTTTTTAAATTATTAGTTAAAGCGAGTCCGCGCGGTAGTGTCAGGTTTAGAGTCTTAGATAATGACTTTATACGCTGTTTGATATCCAATTCTAAAAGTCGAATTTTTGATGCAAAGTCCCCCAAATCCAATTGCATACAGAAAAATTCAATTCTATCCTCCAGATATGCTAAGATCTCTTCGGACTGAGCCTCGAAGGCCCCTTGATTGTACAAAGTAAAGAATTCTTTAAAAGAATCCTGTAGCTCTTTACGTCTTCCCGCTGCTTTTTCCTGCTGTTTCTTAAGTAGGGCAGCCTGGGTTGAGAAGTGTACTTTACCTTCCCAGTAATCTTCTCCTTGCGGTGACGTTTGTCTAAAAAACTCATATGCAAGTTGTTTGAAAAAATTTACAAGAATCGAACGAAAGTCTCGATAGGCTAAATTTTCTCTAAAGCCTTCTCGTCCAGCTTTCTCTGTAAGAGATCCATTTTCAACATGGCTTATTGCAACATAGCCAAAGCCACGACGATAAGAGAAGAACCAGTCTTTTGCGGCATAAGTTCTCCGCTTTTCGATGTCTAGCCAGTCAACATCTGAGTTCCCATAAGGAAGAACCCTTATCTCGTCCCTATAAATATATAGACCGCCAATCTTCTCTGTTTTTCCTGTCATCTGAGTCCAGTCTTCAGGGGAAAGACTGGTTTCTGAAGCGCGTCCTTGAACATAGCCGTAGCGAAATGAGAAGGGCCCGCACCGTGGCGTCCTGCCTTTACCTTCTGCCCAGTTACAGACGAAAGGCCTAGACTTCCCATAGATAGTGACCGTTCCAACAAACTGACCGAATTCGTCAAATTCACCTTCAAAATACTGGTCAGTTTTTGAGAAATCACTATTTGAGAAAAAGCTGCTCTGTCCAATCCTAGGAGTTACTTCGTTTAAAGCATGGTCTCTGAACTCAGTTTTTATTATCGGGGTTATCCCCGACATGCCATTAGAAAAGCCTAGGAGATTTCTCTCTAGTTTAGATGACTCTTTATCTGATCCGCTGTCAATGTCATCGTCAAGTTCAGGGGCAACAGGTAGTAAAATGAAATGTGTACCACAGCCACCATCCTTAAGGCTGAGTGAGTTTTCTATGTTGCTATTCAAGGCTTTGTCTAGGTTGTCTGGCCCGATTAGTCGAACTTGCTCCAGCTCTTCATTTAGCCGCTTAAATGAATCGGGGGCTATTTCGCTCTTGAGGCTAGTAAGATTTGATGATACTCGATCAGCTAGAGATGAAATATCATCTTTGCTCGGGATAGCGCCTCCCGAGAACTCCTGAATAGCAACGTCAATTTGACTAATATCTAAACCAGGCTGTTCAAAAAGTCCCCAGTGAACTAACGCTACCACTAAGTCATGAGTTCCGTCGGGCCGACTAGCTCTAGTCATTAGCAGTGTTATCGGCGCTATCACGGCAATAGCTAATCGCCCAATACCTTTTTCACCCATAATTGAGCGTTTAGGTAGGTTTTTGGGGCCGCGCCACTCATTTTCATCGAGAATTTTATTCGCGTTCACCCGAGACTCGGTGCCTAGCGTTAACCAGCGACTTTCGACATCATGCCGCGTCATTCCGTATCCGTCGTCGCGAAGAACGAGAACACGACTTTTTCGGAAATAATCGACCTCGACTCTTTCCGCATAAGCATCATGTGCATTCTTGAACAGCTCGTGGATTGCGGTGGGGATACCTGCAATTTGCTGACGACCGAGCATGTCAACGGCCCTAGCTCTTACCCTGAGCTTTGTCATGAAGACTCCAACATTTTTGGGAGTTACTAGTTCTTCTGCTAAGAAGGTATGGAGCCGGGGCATATATGAAGTCCCCGGGCGGGGTCACCAAGGGTTACAATGATTACTCACTGCTTCCCCTTTAGTTTTCACCTATTTTGATCGTACGTTGATCGGCGCGGCATGCCAAAGGATTGGCCGACAAAGCTGCTACAGCCCTTTGCATTGATCAAGTGTATATCGTGCAGGCACGCTCTTAAATATGAGCAGTAGCCAGCAGAGCTTGAGAAACATCCCGAGGTTGAGCTGACTCTGCATGCTTGTGGCTCCTATCTCGATCTTGAATTATGTCTGTTAATGAGGGTGGAGGCTTTCTTCGTTTGAGGTCTGAAGCGCAGCTATAAGGCTGGAGGCGATAGTGCGCATCATCTCAGGTGGTACTGCATTCCCAATTTGGGTAGCGACTTGACCCGCATTGCCATGAAAAATATAGCTATCAGGAAACGACTGAAGCCGTGCTGCCTCGCGAAGAGTGATAGCTCGATTCTGCTCTGGATGGGCATACCGTCCCCGGGTGATATCCGTACAGCCAGTGGTTAGCGTAGGGGCGACGTCTTCCCATGCCATTCGGCCATACGTATCAGAAAAAGAGCTTTTCTTGGCGTTCTGATGACAGGCTAATTGTAGGCGTTTTGGTAGCGACTCTCGCCCCCCCCCATTGTGGGGAATGTTTTTAAGACGTTCTATGTTTAGCGGGGAGTGCTGTCGTGCGTAATGAAGGGGATCTTTGCCTGCTGACAAGCGTCCCACGGGCGGTTCAGGTAAATCGCTAATCATCTGACTGACTGACTTCTTGCTACGACGTGCAATGGCTGTAGCCTTTTCAAGCGAAACACCTTTAGCGGCAACAAGAATCATACGAGTGCGCCGTTGAGCAACGCCTAGTTCAGAGGCGTCAACGCGCATGGGGTTTGCCACATCGTATCCCTGAGAGCTACGCAACCACGTATTGAAACCATCGAAGATATCGGTGGAGGCTAAACCTGGAACGTTTTCTAAAAAAACCAGCGAAGGACTGAATCGTTCGATGAATTTTTTTGACTGCTCTACTAAATTGTTCCTAGCATCACTTTTGCTTTTGTGCCGATTTTGGCTGCTGAACGGCTGGCAAGGCGCGCATACCACGAGGAGATCGAGTTTGCTTGGAATGAGGTCAGAGAGCTCGTCAGGATCAACTGTACGAATATCCCTCTCAATCAGACGAACCTCTGGATGGTTGGCCCTATAGGTACGGCATGCACCTGCATCAAGATCTACAGCCCCAACGACATTGAAACCTGCCTGCTTAAGCCCCAGAGAGACTGCTCCAGATCCACAAAATAGATCTAAAGCAATTGGCTTTTTAGGAGGCTGGGCCATGAGCATTTCCACAACGAGTAGATGAGTGTCCTACACCCTAATCGTGACGGGTAACGAGAACAAATTTGATGGCCATACTAGGTGCAAGCGCCTTTCGAGTCTAGGGTCTGTTCCCGTTTCAGCGCGAGCCGCGTTGCAACGAGAAATGGCCTCCGGCTAGGCGCAGGACATGGACTAGCCGTCCGCGTCGTCCCTTACCAATTCCTGCAACGACAGCGTAGGTCATCTCCCGCGCAACCTAGGCAGCCCCATCCACATGGCCGTGCCATTTTTTGAGCGATGCGGCGTTACTAGATGGCTCATTTGGCCCGCCAAACCTTGCATCTTGTGCCTTGCCTTGCGCAAAAACTATTGGTGAGAAACGAGCGCCTTCTCCGGGTTGGGTGTCCACATACTGTCCACGTTTGGCGTAATTAGCGCGGCGTTCGGTGAGGTCCGTGCTGTTGCCTCAAGATCGCGATGGCCTGCCGTACTTTCTCTTCAGCTTGGTCACGATAAGGTTGAGAAGGCGGCTGCCATGCCGGAAAGGCTCGTGCTGGACCACTGATGCGCTATTCCCCTTTCACCGCGGTTTAGGCGGGAGCGTCCATTGGTTTGGTCCGTTCACGAGGTGCGTGAATGGATTTTTCTCTTTGCTGAGAACCCTGAATATCTCTCTCTCGGCTTCTGCAGATGGCCCTTCTGGCGTGTCCCAGAGCCGCTTTTTTGCCAGACGCTCGTCTCATTTCCGAGCAAATTGCGCTGGCTCATTAGTGCTTTATCGCCAAATCTGCCCCTGCTCAGGATCTTTTCAAAGCATCCGGGGGTCTATGTCGCTTGGCTGGCATCTGCAGGGAGCGATAGGCCAGCCCAATCCGGCGCAGACTGAGAACCAGATCGTGGCGCCTCCATGGATATGACCGTAGTCTCAGCTCATGATGAAAATATCCTTATGATCGATCGTTCCCCGCAAGACCGCATCATCGTGGCCGATGATCACCCGGTCTTTCGCGAAGGCCTTAGCCGTATCGCGCAACGCGTTTTTCCCCATGCCTGCATTCTCGAAGCCGGTGACATGGACGAGGTGCTCGACCTGGCCACTGCCGGCGCGCCACCTAGCCTGTTCATGCTCGATCTGCTGTTCCCGGGGCAGTCGCCGCAGGCCATTGGCGCCTTGCGCCAGCGCTTTCAGCGCAGCTCCATCGTGATCGTGTCGATGGTCGACAACCGAGAGCTGATCGACGAGGTGATGGCGGCGGGTGCCGATGGTTTCATCGGCAAGGCGACACCGCCCGATGAAATTGCCGATGGGCTGCTGGCGGTGTGCGCGGGAGATTTCGTGCTCAGCCTGGGCCCCGCCGGGGTGCCGGCCTTTACCGAGGGCAGGCAACTGCTGGAGCAACTGACGCCGCGCCAGCAGGACGTGCTGCGGCTGGTGGTGCGCGGCCTGTCGAACAAGGAGATCGCCCGCGAGCTGGACATCTCTCCCTTCACCGTGCGCATTCATGTCTCGTCGTTGCTGCGCACGATGGATGTCAGCAGCCGTGCAGCGGCAGCCGCCAAGGCCGCACAGGCCGGGCTGCGCTGATCGTCAGGCAGCCTGCGTTTTGAGCTTCAGCGCCACCAGTAGCGAGCGCAGCTCGGCGGGCTGTACCGGCTTGGAGAGGATCGGGATATCGTCGTCGCCCAACTGTTCCTGAACGCGGCGCACGTCGTGGCCGGTCATGATGATCGCCGGTACGTTGCGCCCGCTGAGGGCGCGCACGTGGGCGATGCAATCGGCTCCGGAGGCCTCGCGGCCAAGGTCGAAGTCGGTGACCACCAGATCGAAGTCCGGCGACACGTTCGGTAGCGAGGTGAAGGTGGCCACTTCGCAGCCCCACTTCTTCAGCAGGGTGGCGGTGGCCAGCAGCACGTTCTGATCATCCTCGATCAGGCACACCCGCAGCCCATCCAGCATACGCGGTGCCTGGCTGACGCCCGGTGCCGGAGAGGTGCGTTCGACCGGGGCCGCTACCCGTTGCAGGCCGTCGATGGCCGCGAGGGTGCCGCGGCCCTCCACGGAGCGGATACGGATGCGCAGGTCCATCAGCGTAGCCAGCCGCCTGACGATGGTCAGCCCCAGGCCCATGCCTTCGACATCACTGTCGCGGGCCTGACGCACCCGGTAGAACTCTTCGAAGATGTTATCGAGGTGCGCTTCGGCGATGCCTCGGCCCTTGTCGTAGAGCTCGATCGACAGGCCCGTGCCTTTGCGTCGGCAGGCGATCAGCACCGGTTGCCCAGGGGCGTACTTCAGCGCGTTGGAGAGCAGGTTCTGCAGCATGGTGGTCAGCAGACCATGATCGGCGCGCACGTATAAGGGAGGGCAGTGCAGGCGAATATCGACCCCGGCCCAACGAGCGGCCTCGGTGTTCTGCTGGACCAGGTGCTGCAGCAACTTGTGCAGTGGCAGAACCTCCATCTGGGCAACCACCTTGCCGCTGTCCAGCGAGTAGATATCGAGAATCGAGCGGAACAGGCGGGCAACGCTGTGCAGCGATTTGTCGATGTTCTCGACCAGCCGCTGTTGTTCGGCGCCCAAGCGGCTGTCGCGCAAACACGCGGTAAACAGGCTGATGGAATGAATGGGCTGGCGCAGGTCGTGGCTGGCCTGTGCCAGGAACTGCGACTTGGCCAGGTTGGCGGCCTGCTCGGCTTCCGTTGCCAGGCGCGAGCGCTTGAGCAGCGTGTGTATGTAAGCGGGCACCATCAGGGTGGTGAGCAGCAGGGTGATGATCAGATAAGGTTGCGACTGCCAGTAGGCCGAAGTGCTCGCGATGATTAGCAGCGAGAGTGTCGCCATGATGGTCGCCAGCAGCAGGTAGCCCGACCTGTAACGCAACCCATAGCCGACGGTTATCCAGAGTAGCGCTGCGTAGATCGGCAGCATGAGCGCGCCACCCGTGGCAATGGCCAGCGTGATGGCGCAGTAGTCGATGAGCATGGTCAGCACTCGTCGCACTGGTCGGTTGCCGGGGCGGCGACAGATATCGAACCAGAGCGTCAGGGCGGCGACACAGAACACCGCTTCGAGTGGGAAGATCTTCCAGGCCAGCGCTTCCCCGATTATGGATTGCTGGAAAAGCACCAGTGTGTAACCGATGGCGATAGGCGTGATGATCAAGCGCACCGCCGCCTGTGCACGCTCTGTATCGTATGTGGGAGAGCCGGTCGCGAACATGGGAGTTCTCTAGAAGCCATGTGGTTCTGGTACCCGCACACCATGGTCCGCGGGCATTTATTTACAGGCGCGATACAGCAGTGAACGCGCACAGCACCTTTCGCACCCTGGTACTCGCTGGGCCTCGCTACCCGCCCGGTTGCCGCATCCAAGGCGGCGCAGGCTGGGTTGCGCTCATCGTCAGGCTGCTTGCGATCCGAGTTTCAGCGCCACCAGCAGCGAGCGCAGTTCGGCGGGCTGCACGGGCTTGGACAGGATCGGAATGTTCTCGTCGCCCAGTTGCTCGTGCACGCGGCGCACGTCGTGGCCGGTCATGATGATGGCCGGTACGTTGCGGCCGCTGACTGCGCGCACATGGTTGATGCAGTCAGCCCCGGAGGCTTCACGGCCGAGATCGAAGTCGGTGACCACCAGATCGAAGTCCGTCGACACGTCGGGTAGCGACGTGAAGGTGGCGACGTCACAGCCCCACTTCGTCAGCAGGGTGGCGGTGGCCAATAGTACGTTCTGATCATCCTCGATGAGGCACACCCGCAGCCCATCCAGCATGCGCGGCGCCAGGCTGTTGCTCCGTGCCGTGGCGATGCGTTCGAGCGGTGCCGCTACCGTCTGTAGGCCGTCGATTGCCGCGAGTGTGCCTCGGCCTTCAACGGAGTGAATGCGAATGCGCAGATCCATCAGCGTACCCAGCCGCCTGACGATGGTCAGCCCCAGCCCCATTCCGTCGACATCGCTGTCGCGCGCCTGACGCACGCGGTAGAACTCTTCGAAGATGTTCTCGAGATGCGCTTCGGCGATGCCGCGACCTTTGTCGTACAGCTCGATGGACAGGCCCGTGCTTGTGCGCCGGCAGCCGATCAGGACGGGTTGCCCGGGGGCGTACTTCAAGGCGTTGGAGAGCAGGTTCTGCAGCATGGTGGTGAGCAGGGCATGATCGGTACGCACGTAGACTGGCGGGCAGTGCAGGCGAATATCGACCCCGGCCCAGCGAGCCGCTTCGGTATTCTGCTGGATCAGTTGCTGCAGCAGGGTGTGCAGCGGCAGGGTTTCCATCTGCGGATCCACCTTGCCGCTGTCCAGCGAATACATGTCGAGAATCGAGCGGAACAGGCGCGAGACGCTGTGCAGCGATTTGTCGATGTTCTCCACCAGGCGCTGTTGTTCGGTGCCCAAGCTGCTGTCGCGCAAACACGCGGTAAACAGGCTGATGGAGTGGATGGGCTGGCGCAGGTCGTGGCTGGCCTGTGCCAGAAACTGCGACTTGGCCAGGTTGGCGGCCTGCTCGGCCTCAGCGGCGCGGCGCGAGCGCTTGAGCAGGGTGTGTATGTAGGCTGGCACCATCAGGGTGGTGAGCAGCAGGGTGAAGATCAGATAAGGCTGCGACTGCCAGTAGGCCGAAGTGCTCGCGATGATTAGCAGCGAGAGCGTGGCCATGATGGTCGCCAGCAGCAGGTAGCCCGACTGGTAACGCAGGCCGTAGCCGACGGTCACCCAGAGCAGGACGGCATAGATCGGCAGCATGGCTGCGCCACCTGCGGTAATGACCAGCGTGATGGTGGTGTAGTCGATGATCATGGTCAGCACTCGCCGTACCGGCCGGTTGCCGGGGCGGCGGCGGATGTCGAGCCAGAGCGCCAGCGCGGCGGCACAGTAAGTCACTTCGTAGAGGAAGATATTCCAGGCCACCTCCGCCTCGATCATGGAAAACTGGTAGAGGGCCAGCGCATAACTGATGGCGATTGGCGAGATGATCAGACGCACCACCGCCTGAGCACGCTCGGCGTCGTACGCACGGGGCGCGGTCACGGACATGTAAGTTTCCTACGAGCTATTTGATTCGGATACTCGCACACCATAGGCCGCGGGCAATCGCAGGCGCAAGACAACAATAAGGGGACAAAGTGCCTCTAGCACACCCGTACTATTTCGCCGCCACTATACCCTTCCTAAAATCCCGGGCATCGCTTCGACACTGTGTCGCAGGCAGGTCATCGAGGAAGAAAGTCACATGAGCATCAAAGGAACGCTAGGAGCTCTGCTCGTCGCACCGATGCTGGTTACCCTTGCTGGGTGCCTGCCGCAGAACACGCAAAGCCAGGGCCTGCACAGCTCGCAGGTGGCCGGTGGCGGCGCACCGTGCACGCCGAGCACCTCCGACAACCTGATCTCCACTGGCCGCAGCCTGCTGAGCATCGCCAACTCCGTGCTGGAAACCCAGCAGAGCTTCCAGGGTGACTCGACCACCTACGCCCAGCGCATGCAGGCTGCCGAGAAGGCGCAGAAGGTCAACCAGGGTAATGACGTGCTCAACAACGTCGAAAGCATGACCGCCGGCCTCGGTGCCAGCGCGCCGTGTACGGCCACCGCTACTGCCGCACCGGCCGCTGCATCGCGTTGATCACGCCTGGGGCATGAGTGCCCCGTCAGCCTGTTCGGGAGCCCGAGCAGGTTCGCCACCGAAGAAGCCGCGCACTGCGCGGCTTCTTCGTGTGTGGCGTGTGCTTTCGGCGGTGAGGTGGCAGGCATCCTGGGGCTCTTGTTTTTCACCGGCATGAAAAAGCCCGGCATCGGCCGGGCTCCTTCGTTTGCAGCGCTGCCGCTTACTTGCCGTAAACCGGCAGTTTGGCGCAGATGGCTTTGACCTTCTCGCGAACGGCGTCGATCACCGCTTCGTTGTTCAGGTCGGCCAGGATGTCGCAGATCCAGCCAGCCAGTTCCTTGCACTCGGCTTCCTTGAAGCCGCGAGTGGTGACTGCCGGGGTGCCGAAGCGCAGGCCGGAGGTCACGAACGGGGAGCGTGGGTCGTTCGGCACCGAGTTCTTGTTGACGGTGATGAAGGCTTTGCCCAGTGCAGCGTCAGCGTCCTTGCCGGAGATTTCCTGCTTGATCAGCGAGAGCAGGAACAGGTGGTTTTCGGTGCCGCCGGAAACGACGTCGAAGCCACGCTCGATGAACACGCCGGCCATGGCCTGGGCGTTCTTCACGACCTGCTGCTGGTAGGTCTTGAACTCAGGCTGCAGCGCTTCCTTGAAGCAGATCGCCTTGGCAGCGATGACGTGCTCCAGCGGGCCGCCCTGGGCGCCCGGGAATACCGCGGAGTTGAGCTTCTTCTCGATGTCGGCGTTGGCCTTGGCGAGGATCAGGCCGCCACGCGGGCCGCGCAGGGTCTTGTGGGTGGTAGTGGTCACCACGTCGGCGAACGGCACCGGGTTCGGGTACACGCCAGCAGCGACCAGGCCGGCCACGTGGGCCATGTCGACGAACAGGTAGGCACCTACCTTGTCGGCGATGGCGCGGAAGCGCGGGAAGTCCAGAACCTGGGAGTAGGCGGAGAAGCCGGCGACGATCATCTTCGGCTTGTGCTCGACGGCCAGACGCTCGACTTCGTCGTAGTCGATCAGGCCGTTGCCGTCGATGCCGTACTGCACGGCGTTGTACAGCTTGCCCGACGAGGAAACGCTGGCGCCGTGGGTCAGGTGACCGCCGTGGGCCAGGCTCATGCCGAGGATGGTGTCACCGGCGCTCAGCAGTGCCAGGTAGACGGCGGCGTTGGCCTGGGAGCCGGCGTGCGGCTGCACGTTGGCGTAATCGGCGCCGAACAGTTCCTTGGCGCGGTCGATGGCCAGTTGCTCGACCACGTCGACGTACTCGCAACCACCGTAGTAGCGCTTGCCCGGGTAGCCTTCGGCGTACTTGTTGGTCAGCACCGAGCCCTGGGCTTCCATGACTGCCGGGCTGGTGTAGTTTTCCGAGGCGATCAGCTCGATGTGCTCTTCCTGGCGCAGAGCTTCTTGCTGCATGGCTTCGAAGAGCTCGGCGTCGTACTTGGCAATGGTCAAATCACGGCTGAACATGGCAATCCCCTGAAAGTCAGCTGGGCGGATGAAATAGGGTGCGGATTCTAACGCATCCGAGCTGGCCAGGCATATGAAGCGTGATCATGGCCAGGACAAGCGGCGCTCACTCGCCGGCCACGCCACGCTTTGCGCGGCTCACTCGAGCATGAACAGGCTGCGCCCGCAGAACTGCGCCTCGAACTGGTGGGCAGGCATCGGCCGGCCGAGCAGGTAGCCCTGCACTTCGTCGCACTCGTGGTTGCGCAGGAAGTCGAGCTGCTCCTGGGTCTCCACGCCTTCGGCGATCACCGTCATGTTCAGGCTGTGGGCCATGGCGATGATGGCGCGGGCGATCTGCCCGTCCTGTTCGCCCTGGGGCAGGCCGTCGACGAAGCTGCGGTCGATCTTCAGCACGTCGATGGGGAACTGCTTGAGGTAGTTGAGCGATGAGTAGCCGGTACCGAAGTCGTCGATGGCGATGCACAGGCCGAGGTTCTTCAGGTCCTTGAGGGTCTGCATCGCCGCGCCCACGTCCTGCATGAGGATGCTCTCGGTCAGTTCCAGCTCCAGGCAGGCCGCCGGGATGTTGCAGGCGCTGAGCGTCCGGGCGATGCGCTGGTGCAGATGGCCGTCGCTGAACTGCCGGGCGGAGAGGTTCACCGAGACTTTCGGTACGCGGATCTTGTTGTGGTGCCAGATGTTCATCTGGCGGCAGGCTTCGGCCAGCACCCAGTCGCCAACCTGCACCACCAGGCCGAGCTCTTCCAGAACCGGGATGAAGGCGTCCGGGGCGACCAGGCCGCGCTTGGGATGCTGCCAGCGCAGCAAGGCTTCGACGCCGGTCAGGCGTTTGCCGTTGCCGGAGAACTGCGGCTGGTAGTGGAGCAGGAATTCGCCCTGTTCCAGCGCGTGGCGCAGGTCGCCTTCGAGCTCCAGGCGCTCCAGGGCGCTGGCGTTCATGTCCGCCTGGTAGAACTGGAAGTTGTTCTTGCCGCGCTCCTTGGCGTGGTACATCGCGGTGTCGGCGTTCTTCATCAGTTGGCTCAGCTCGTTGCCATCCTGCGGGCTGAGCGCGATGCCGATACTGGCGGTGACGAAGAACTCGCGGCCTTCCAGCACGAAGGCTCGGGCCAGGCTGGCGAGGATCTGTTCGGCGACGTGGATAGCCCGGTGCAGTGCACCCTGGCGGGTGCTGTTGGATTGCAGCAGCAGGGTGAACTCGTCACCGCCCATGCGCGCCACGGTGTCGTCTTCGCCCACGCAGGCGGCCAGGCGAACCGCCACGTCCTTGAGCATGCGGTCGCCGGCGGCGTGGCCCAGGGAGTCGTTGATCGGCTTGAAACGGTCGAGGTCGAGGAACATCAGCACCACCCATTCGCGATGCCGTTCGGCATGTTGCAGGGCGGTGTGCAGGCGATCCTGGAACAGGGTGCGGTTGGGCAACTGGGTCAGGGCGTCGTAGTAGGCCAGGCGGTGGATACGCTGTTCGCTGGCCTTGCGCTCGCTGATGTCGCTGAAGAAGCACACGTAGCTGACCAGGTCGCCTTCTTCATCATGGACCGCGGTGATGCCCACCCAGGCCGGGAAGTTCTCGCCGTTGCGGCGCTTCAGCCAGATCTCGCCTTCCCAGGTCCCGCGCTGGTTGAGCTGAGCGAGCACGTACTGCAGGTGCTTGCTCTGCTGGCTGTCGGCGGTGAGCATGCCCGGCAGTTGGTCGAGCACCTGCTCGGAGCTGTAGCCGCTGACCCGGCTGAAGGCGTTGTTGACCTGCACGATGTAGCCCGCCGGGTCAGTGACCAGAATCGCCGCGGTGGAGTGTTCGAATACCGTGGCCGCCATGCGCAGGTCTTTCTCGGCGCGGCGCTGCTGGGCGATGTCGCGGCCCACGCCGAGCAGGCCTTCGAAGTGCCCGTTGTCATCCCACATGGGCACCAGGCGCAGCTCGACAGGGATCTTGCGGCCATCGGCGCGCAGGCAGTCGAAGACGAACAGCTGGGGTGTCAGGGTCTGCCGCAGCTCCTGCAGGTGCTGAGGGGTACCGAGGGCGGAGCGAATGCGTTCGAGCAGGGCGTAGATGCCGCCGAGTTGCTGCGGGTTGGTAGCCAGGCCTTCGAAACCATGCTGCTGCACCCACTGCGGTGGATAGCCGAGCACCGTCTGCACCGATGGGCTGATGTAGTTGAGGGTCAGCTGGCTGTCGGTGGAGAAGATCACGTCGCTGATGCTTTCCGCCAGCATGCGGTAGCGCTGTTCGTTGTCGCGCAGCGATTCGTTGCGGGCGATCTGCTCGGTGATGTCCTTGGCCACGCCGATCAGGCGGCTGACCCAGCCATTGGCGTCTCGCGAGAGTGCCTGCTCGGTAATGCTCAGCCAGCGCCATGAGCCGTCGCGATGACGGGCGCGGATCTGCGACTCGAGCAGTACGCCGTTGCTCAGCACGCTTTGCAGGTTGCGCACGCGGCCGTAGAAGTCACTGTCGTCGGGGTGGACGATGTGTTTCCAGAAGCCGTCGCCCTGGGCTTTGACGAAGGCGGGGTCGTAGCCCAGCTTGCTGCCGATGTCATGGTTGCTGAACAGCACGGTACGCGACGGGATGTCGTTGACGTAGAGGGTGTCCGGCACCGCGCGCACCACTTCCGACCAGAAGCGTTCGCGCTCGACCAGCGACAGTTCCATGCGCTTGCGGCTGGTGATGTCGCTGATGCTCAGGGCCACGGCGTGCAGGTCCTGGGGGCTTTCCGGCAGGCGCATCACCAGCCACAGGTGACGAATGATGCCGTTGGCGCCCTCGATATGGCTTTCCAGCTCGAGATGGCCGCCGCCGTCGAGCAGGGCGGCACTGAGCTGGGCACGGAAGCCATCCGGGTTGACGTCGCCACGGTTGATCAGGTGTTCCCAGGCCTGCTCCGGTGTACTGACACCGAGCAGGCGCAGGGCGACCTGGTTGGTTTCGGTGAAGCGCATGTGGCGCAGCAGTTCGCCGTGGCGCTGCGGGTGATTTTTGAGCCAGGGCTGTAGCTGGGCGCCGCTGCTCAGCCCTTCTTCACGCAGGAAGTGGTAGAGCCCGGCGAGGTCGAGTACGCAGAGCGCCGTGCCGGTGCCGTCGAAGATGTCCTGATAGCGGCGCCTGGTTTCCTGCAGCACACGGGTGGCCTGCTGCTCTTCGGTGACGTCGCGCAGCACCCAGACGAAGCCCAGGTGGCGCGCTTCATCGCCCAGATCGCTGCGGGTGATGGTGAACAGGCGCACGTCGCCGTCCTGGCGGATCTCCACCAGGTCCGGGCCGAGGTCGCTGTGAAATGCCGTGGCGTGCAGCAGCAATGGGTCGAGGCGCGGCAGCAGTTCCAGCAGGTGCCATTCGCGAGCATGCCGGTTGGTCAGCCCGAACAGCGCTTCGGCCTGCGGGTTGAGGTAAGTCAGGCGGCCGCCACTATCGGTCACCAGTACCCGTTCTTCGATAACGCCCAGGGCACTGGCAGCCTGGTGCAGGGAGCGCCCCGACGCTGCGTTGAGGGCGTGCAGATTGCTTTGCTCGCGCACCAGGCGGTAGAGGGCGAACAGCGTCAGCAGGCTGCAAAGGGTGAACAGCAGGAACTTGCCGGCCATTTCCGGCAACACCTGGGCCTGCACCTGGCGCTCGTCGAGCAATGCGCGCAGTTGCCAGTCGGAGCCGGGCAGGCCCTGCAGGAGGATGGTCTGCGCCTGATGAGCGGCGGTGACCATTGGATAGTTGCGCTCTCGTGGGCTCACGCCGCGCGAGTCGGCGATCACCCGCTCACTGGAGACATCTTCCAGCAACCAGGGAAAATCGCCCTGCTGGCTGTTCTGCATCCAGCCTTCCAGGGTGTCGGCACTCAGGCGCAGCGCCCAGTAGCCGTCGTCCGTGGGGGCTTGCAGCAGCAGGTAGATGCGTCCTTCGCCCTCGGCATCGAAAGCGTAGTGGTAGCGCTGGTTGGCAGTGCGCCTGGCCATTTCGATCAGCCGCCGCTGGTCGCTGCTCTGCGGTGCGCTGTCGTGCAGCAGCCTGCCGGTGGCGTCCAGGTGGGCGATGCTTTGCAGGGAGGGGAAGACCGCGCGCAGGTTGTCCAGGTAGTGATCGTGCTGATCGACGGCTTCTTCGGGATCGCTGGTGGCATTGAGTACCGCCTGGCCGGCATTGGCCATGGAGCCCATGCTCAGGCTCAACTGCTTGGCCAACTGCTCGCTCACCGCCAGGCTGAGGTCGCGCTGGTTTTCCTTCAACTGGCGGAATTCGAGCTGCAATTGCCAGAGCAGTAGGACCAGAAGCCCAAGCACCAGTACCACCAGTGCGCCTTTGAACGAGCGGCGCATGGGCACGAGCGGAGGGTCGCGGTGGGGGCGCGTGGTCTTGGGCGCTGACACGTGATGAGGTCCTGCGACGGCGGGTCGGGAAGGCAGGTAATGCTGCGAAAAAGGTGTTGAACAGGGGCGTCCGCTTCCCAGGGCGGCTAGCATGCCACAATTGTGGCGAAGTGCCAGCCCAGGCGACGAGTGTCGTGTGTCAACTGGCCCTTTCTCGCTGCTGCAAGATCGCCGAAAATGCCGCTACGTGGGTTCGCCGCAGCTTCTCGAATGATCTCTTCCTTTATAGATGCTGCTGCGCCTGCGCACCAACGCTCCCTGTGGCGTGCCCCGACGCTGTCGAATGGCATAGGCTAGTCTTGCCGTTCCAGCGTGCGGGCTGCCGGGCTTGGTGGCCCTGCGCGACATTTCTCCGTTTGCGTGACGCATCGTCTTCGCATAGGGTGCGCGCCATCGTTGCCATTTATTAGTGAGGTCTGAATTTTGGCTCAATACGTCTACACCATGCATCGGCTGAGCAAGGTCGTGCCGCCGAAGCGCGAGATCCTCAAGAACATTTCCCTGTCGTTCTTCCCGGGTGCCAAGATCGGCGTGCTCGGCCTGAACGGTGCGGGTAAGTCGACCCTGCTGCGCATCATGGCCGGGGTAGACACCGAGTTCGACGGCGAAGCCCGTCCGATGCCGGATATCAATGTCGGCTACCTGCCGCAGGAGCCGCAGCTCGACCCGAACAAGACCGTGCGTGAAGCGGTGGAAGAAGCCGTGAGCGGCATCAAGGACGCCCAAGCGCGCCTCGATGAGGTGTACGCCGCCTACGCCGAGCCGGATGCCGACTTCGACAAGCTGGCCGCCGAACAGGCCAAGCTGGAGGCCATCCTGCAGGCCAGCGATGGCCACAACCTGGAGCGTCAACTGGAAGTCGCTGCCGATGCCCTGCGTCTGCCGGCCTGGGACGCCAGGATCGAGCACCTGTCCGGTGGTGAGAAGCGTCGTGTGGCCCTGTGCCGCCTGCTGCTGTCGGCCCCCGACATGCTGCTGCTGGACGAACCGACCAACCACCTGGACGCCGACTCCGTGGCCTGGCTGGAGCGTTTCCTCCACGACTTCCCGGGTACCGTGGTCGCCATTACCCACGACCGTTACTTCCTCGACAACGTCGCCGGCTGGATTCTCGAACTCGACCGCGGCGCGGGCATCCCGTACGAAGGCAACTACTCCGGCTGGCTGGAGGCGAAATCGTCCCGTCTGGCCCAGGAGTCCAAGCAGCAGTCGGCCCACGAGAAGGCCATGAAGGAAGAGCTGGAGTGGGTGCGCAAAGGCGCCAAGGCCCGCCAGTCGAAATCCAAGGCTCGTCTGCAACGCTTCGAGGAAATGCAGTCCCAGGAATTCCAGAAACGCGCCGAGACCAACGAAATCTACATCCCGGCCGGGCCGCGCCTGGGTGACAAGGTCATCGAGTTCAAGAACGTCACCAAGGGCTATGGCGACCGCGTGCTGGTCGAGGACCTGTCGTTCAGCGTACCCAAGGGCGCCATCGTCGGCGTGATCGGCGGTAACGGTGCCGGTAAGTCGACCCTGTTCCGCATGCTGATGGGCAAGGAGACTCCGGACTCCGGCAGCATCGAGATCGGCGACACCGTGCAACTGGCCTGCGTGGACCAGAGCCGCGACGACCTGGACGGCAGCAAGTCGGTCTGGGAAGCGGTTTCCGATGGCCTGGATCAAATCAAGATCGGCAACTACGAGGTGCCGTCCCGTGGTTACGTGGGGCGTTTCAACTTCAAGGGCGCTGACCAGCAGAAGTTCGTCAAGGACCTCTCCGGTGGTGAGCGTGGCCGCCTGCACCTGGCCCTGACCCTGAAGGAGGGCGCCAACGTCCTGCTGCTCGACGAACCGTCCAACGACCTCGACGTGGAAACCCTGCGTTCGCTGGAAGACGCACTGCTGGACTTCCCTGGCGCCGCCATCGTGATTTCTCACGATCGCTGGTTCCTGGACCGCGTGGCGACCCACATCCTCTCCTACGAGGACGATGGCGTGCTGTTCTTCGAGGGCAACTACACCGAGTACGAAGCCGACCGCAAGAAGCGCCTCGGCGACGCCGCTGCCCAGCCACACCGGGTACGGCACAAGAAACTGGCGCAGTAAGCGCTGCTGTAGAAAACGGAGCCTCAGGGCTCCGTTTTTTATGCGTGCATTTCGAGCCTGGAGCCTATTTCCGACTTTTCGATGCAATCTCAAGTGCAGTGGCCGCAGAGCGGGAAACGGACATTGGTGTATTGCTTGTGGGAGCGGGCCATGCCCGCGAAAAATCACGGGCATGGCCCGTTCCCACGATTAATGTCCGGATGACCGTTTCTGTTTCGTCACCGTCGAGCCATGGGCATACGAACTGCAGTCGAGGTTCGCGATCTTCGACGAAATGCCCTGTGCGATGACCGAGGGGAGTGCGCGGCCATTCGGCTCAGGTACCTGTGGGAGCGCGCCATGCGCGCGAAGCGTCACGGGTATGGCCCGTTCCCACGATCAATCGCTGGATGACCGTTTCTGTTTGTCACCATCGAACCATGGGCATACGAACTCCAGTCGAGGTTCGCGATCTTCGACGAAATGCCCTGCGCAATGACCGAGGGGAGTGCGCGGCCATTCGGCTCAGGTATCTGTGGGAGCGCGCCATGCGCGCAAAGCGTCACGGGCATGGCCCGTTCCCACGATCAATGTCCGGATGACCGTTTCTGTTTTGTCACCGTCGAGCCATGGCATACGAACTCCAGTCGAGGTTCGTGACCTTCGACGAAATACCCTGTGCGATGACCGAAAAGTGACGCGCGCGGCCATTCGGCTCAGGTACCTGTGGGAGCGCGCCATGCGCGCGAAGCATCACGGGCATGGCCCGTTCCCCCGATCAATCGCTGGATGACCGTTTCTGCTTTATCACCATCGAGCCATGGGCATACGAACTCCAGTCGAGGTTCGTGATCTTCGACGAAATACCCTGTGCGATGACCGAGGGGAGTGCGCGGCCATTCGGCTCAGGTACCTGTGGGAGCGCGCCATGCCCGCGAAGCGTCACGGGCATGGCCCGTTCCCACGATCAATGTCCGGATGACCGTTTCTGCTTTATCACCATCGAGCCATGGGCATACGAACTCCAGTCGAGGTTCGTGATCTTCGACGAAATACCCTGCGCAATGACCGAAAAGTGGCGCGCGCGGCCATTCGGCTCAGGTACCTGTGGGAGCGGGCCATGCCCGCGAAAAATCACGGGCATGGCCCGTTCCCACGATCAATCGCTGGATGACCGTTTCTGTTTTGTCACCGTCGAGCCATGGGCATACGAACTCCAGTCGAGGTTCGCGACCTTCGACGAAATGCCTGCGCAATGACCGAAAAGTGACGCGCGCGGCCATTCGGCTCAGGTACCTGTGGGAGCGGGCCATGCCCGCGAAAAATCACGGGCATGGCCCGTTCCCACGATCAATCGCTGGATGACCGTTTCTGTTTTGTCACCGTCGAGCCATGGGCATACGAACTCCACCCTATGTTCTGGAGCAGGATCCAGGTTCCTACGCTCGGCTGCTGACCTCGACCCGCAGTGCCTTGTCCGTTGGCGTGCAACTGACGGTCACCGGGCAGAAGGCCTCGATCACCTGGATATTGCTTTGCAGGTGCTCGCTCAGGTGCGTGGTGGTGAAGCTGCCCGCACCCGCCAGTGCCATGGGCAGCAAGAGCTGGTCGGCTAGGTGCTCGGCTACCGCCGCCTCGCTGGCAAGCCATTGACGCAGCGGTTCGATGGCCCGGTCAGCGACCGCTTCGGCCCGCACGCTGGTCTGTCCGAAGGCGCAGAACTGTTCCGTCAGGTTCTCGCAGGCCACCGTCAGCATGAGGATGTTGCCGGGACCGTGACTGTGATCCAGCCAGGTGCAGTGCAGATCCTCGTCCGCCCACTTCAGGCGCTTGCCGACACGCTCCAGTTCGCGCTCACCGACATGCCCGGCGATCCCGGCCAGCAGCACCTGTGCGTGCTGCCCGGTTATCGCACCGCGTTCGGTCAGGTGCAGCGGCAGCAGTTGCGAGGGCTGAATGAAGGCCTCCAGTTCGCCTCCACCGGCCGGCACGAAACCGTGGCGGTGCAATTGCAGTTCGACCTGCGCGCCCATGCGCCGCAGCAGCGGCAGCCAGGCCTGATCGAGAAAGTCGAAAGGCGGTGCCGCCGGGTTGTGGGTACCACCACTGATATGTACGCGGCTCGGTTCGGCGGCACGCAGCAGGGCGGGCAGAATGGTCTGCAGCACCAGGGTGCAACTGCCCGCCGAGCCGATGGCGAAGCGGTAGTCACCGCCGCGCACTGCCTGCGGGCGGAAGGTCAGGGTAGTGGCGTGCATCTGCGCACCCTCGACCTCGGCCGTGCTGATCTGCGCGGCAGCCAGTACGGCGGTCAAGTGCTGACGCAGCAGGCCCGGCCGGCTGCGCTTGGCGCGGATGTTGTGAATACGCAATGGCGTGCCGGTAATCATCGACAGGCTCAGCGCGGTGCGCAGCACCTGGCCGCCGCCGATGGCGCCATCCAGTTCGAGAATGTCCTTGTTCATCTGTGAATCCTTTGATCGTTCCCACGCTCCGCGTGGGAATACCTATCGGGACGCTCCGCGTCCCACTCAGCGGTAGGCTGGGTCGAGCAGGCGACACCCGAGATATCGCCCTGGGTATCGCTTCGCTCGACCCGGGTAAAGAACGCGGCTCAGGCGTAGTGCCTGACCATCTCGCGCAGGTATTCATCCAGCACGCGGCTGCCCGACTCGCAGGCGTACAGCACCTTGACGTTGCGCTCGCGCTCGACGCGTTGCAGCCCTTCAAGCACCCGCTCGCGCATGGCGTCGCTGAGGGGGTGGCGTTCTTCCGTTGCCATGTCCATTTCCTTTCTTCATTACGCGCTTAACGCAATCGTTCGGAACTGCCTTTCAATACAAGTCCATCGGCTTCAAGTCGTTCGACACGCTGCAGTAACGCTGCTCGTTCGCCCTTCGAGGTTGTCGGGTCGACCATCAGGTATTGTTTGCTGCACCAGACGCTCAGTTGCTCCAGCCAATACCCTTGTTCTTCAGGGATTCTATCCAGGCGTATCAACAGGTACTTCAGTTGCTGCCAGCGTGGCCGCATCCCGAGTATTGCCGCACGCCGCCTGTTGGTTAGCTCATACCATCCATGATCCAGCCTGGCGTCGAGTTCGCTGGCCAGCTCGTTCCAGTCCTGCGAACTCAAGCGCTCTACCGCTTTGGCGAACACCTTGTCGCAGGCGTCATCCAGTGCTACCAACTGCCTCGATAGATCCGCCTGTTTCAGGCTCTCGACAGCAGCTAGACGCACGCTGCTCATGGGCGCCTGCTGGGCCTGGTCTTTCCAGCGGTCGTCCAGGTCGACCGCCAGCTCGCAAGCCAGGCCAAGCAACCCTAGCCATTCGCGCTTGTTGGCTGGCGTCCGCTGGTCGAGGCGGGCACCCAGTACTTCGCGTGCGTCGATCTGCCAGCGTGGAGCAGCCCAGCGTGCCAGGTTGCGTACTGCAGGTGACGCATCCAGCAGCGCTTGGCGCAGCAATGGGCGTGGGTCATCGAGCGACGTCAGCAGATACCGCAAGGCATTGACCCGAACACTGGCGCCCGGTGTCGCTAAAGCCCTCAGCAACAATGGACGCGCCAGATCCGCTGGCAGCATCTGGCAGGCCGACACCGCCATTTGTCGTACTGTCATCTCACGATGCACCAGTGCCTTGCCGAGCAGGCTGGTTGGCTCGTCGCTTGCTTCCAGCAACAGCTCGAAAAGAAACCGGGCGCTTTTGCCGTGCTGTACGAGGAATGCTGCCAGCACCGCATCGCGCACTTCGGGCCCCTGCAACACCGTGCGCGCTGCCTCCAGCATTTTGCTGTGATCGGCGCGGTGACGTTCTGCAAGCGCCATCAGGGGCTGCAGGGCATACAGCAACGTTGGCGCATGCTCGGACATAAGATATTGCCGTACGCCGGCATTGGCCTGCTGGCGTACCGGCGGTACCCAGTCGTTGACCCGTTCGAGCAGGGCAGCCAAAGCTGCTGGCGACGGCAACTCGCGCAGTTCACGCACCGCGATCTCGCGCACGAAGCCATTGCCGTGACTGCTCAGCGTTAGCCAGTCGGCGTCGTCCTTGCAGCCTGCGAGGACTTCCAATGCTTCGCGGTGACGATAGTTTTCCCAATAATTATCGGAAGCCGGGCGGCTGTTCAGCCACTGCAGCCAGTCTTTCAGATGTTTCATATTCTCTATCCTTTCACGCACACCACCTGACGCAGGGTGTGCATGATTTCTACCAGCTCGCGCTGGGCGTCCATGACATGGTCGAGCTTTGTGGGCCATCGATCGGTCCCACGCTCCGCGGTGGCCTGGGTCGAGCAAAGCGACACCCGAGATATCGCCCCGGGTATCGCTTCGCTCGACCCGGGTCAAGAACGCGGCTCAGGCGTAGTGCCTGACCATCTCGCGCAGGTAGTCATCCAGCATGCCGCTGTCCGCCTTGGTGCGCGGCAGTTTCGGCACCGGCCGTTCCAGCTGCGCCTCGATAAAGCCGTGCAGGGCCGTGCGCCGAGGGCCATAGGCCGACTCATCGGCCCTGCGCTTGAGGGCCAGCAGTTCGTCGACTTCCTCCAGCAGTGCACGGTCGTCCACCGTCTGCAGCAGGTCGGCGAAGGTCATTGGCGGCCGGCCGCGACCCTGGTCGATCCAGCGTACGGCCAGCAGCGGGCGCAGCACGTAGAAGTACTTCTTGAAACGCACCGACTCGCCTTGCAGGTAGCCACGAAAGTTCTTCTTGGCCATCGACAGGTAGTGGTTGCGCGCTGCCGGCGGGCTGTAGAACCGTTCGGCCAGTTCGCGCAGCCGCACCGTGGCGTCGCCTTCCTGGCGATACACCAGGGGCGAGTCCAGCCACTCCAGCAACGTGGGGTTGGATTTGCGCAACAGCCCGAGGGTCTTGCGCAGCTCCCAGCCACTGACGTCCAGCTCGTCATCCAGTGGACGCTCGATCACGTCACGGCCTTCATCGACCTGGACGAACCAGTCCGGCTTTTCCACGTAGACGAAGCGCACGTCATAGTCACTATCGGTCGAAGCGAACCCCCAGGCGCGGCTGCCCGATTCGCAGGCGTACAGCACCTTGACGTTGCGCTCGCGCTCGACCCGTTCGAGTTCAGCCAGTACCCGAGCGCGCATGGCGTCGCTGAGGGGGTGGCGTTGTTGCATGTCCATGTGTTCGATCCTTGTCTAATCCGTCGCGCTGGCGGCCAGCGCGGACAATGTTCGGCGTCGCGGGTTGTACAGTGTGAGGCACCAGATGCCCCACCATTCCTTGCCGTCGTCGAAGTAGCTGCTCCAACTGCTGCGCTGCGGTTCGACGTCTGCATTGCCGACCCAGTCGAACACCTGCAGTCCCTCGTCGGGGTGCAGCTTCAGCATCTGCAGCCACTCGCGGAAGTCCGTCACCTGCAGCCCGGTCCCGTAGGGAGGATCGCGGAAGTTTCGGCACAGCAGGCCGTCGTCGCTGATCAATTCACGCACGTCATCAGCCGTAAGCACCTGCGGGCGAGCCTGGGCCAGATTCGCTGGCACAGGTTGCCAGCGCTGCTCGGCATAGCGGGGCTCGCGTGCAATCAGCTCCTGCCGCCAAATTCGTGCGCGCTCCTCAATGGTCTCGAAGAGCATCTGCAGCGCCAGGCGATGTTCCGCTTCGCCTGGCGTGGCGGTTGGGTCGAGCGTTGCCACCGCGAAGTCAAAGACGCAGCCCGCCTGTTCCAGGCGGGTGCGCAGTTCATCGAGTCGCTGGTTTCGTACGGGTTGCAGCATGTCCTCACCTCATCCTTTCACGCACACCACCTGACGCAGGGTGTGCATGACTTCTACCAGCTCGCGCTGGGCGTCCATGACATGGTCGATGTCCTTGTAGGCCATCGGGATTTCGTCGATCACGTCGGCGTCCTTGCGGCATTCGACGTGGGCCGTGGCCTTGATCTGGTCGGCCACGGTGAACAGCTTCTTGGCCTTGGTGCGGCTCATGGTTCGGCCGGCGCCGTGGCTGCAGGAGCAGAACGCTTCCTCGTTACCCAGCCCGCGCACGATGAAGCTCTTGGCGCCCATCGAGCCAGGGATGATGCCCAGTTCGCCCTTCTTGGCGGACACCGCCCCCTTGCGCGTTACCAGTACCTCTTCACCGAAGTGGCGCTCCTTCTGCACGTAGTTGTGGTGGCAGTTGACCGCTTCCAGGGCGACTTCGAACGGTTTGGCGATGACGCCCCGGGCCGCTGCGATCACCGCATGCATCATCAATGCACGGTTCTGCTTGGCGAAGTCCTGGGCCCAGCCCACCGCTTCCACGTAGTCGGCGAAGTGCTGGCTGCCTTCTTCGAAGTAGGCCAGGTCGCGATCCGGCAGGTTGGCGATGTGCTGGCGCATATCGGCCTGGGCCAGTTCGATGAACAGGTTGCCGATGGCGTTACCCACACCGCGCGATCCGCTGTGCAGCATGAACCAGACCCGGTTGGCTTCGTCCAGGCAGACCTCGATGAAGTGGTTACCGGTTCCCAGCGTTCCCAGGTGCTTGCGGTTGTTGGTCTTCTCCAGTTTCGGGTATTTGTCGGTGATCACCTTGAAGCGATCGCTCAGCGCCGACCAGGCGTGATCCGCCAGGTCCGGTACGTTTTCCCAGGCACCACGGTCGCGACCGGCGCGGGTGTTGCTGCGGCCATGGGGAACGGCTTTCTCGATGGCGGCGCGCAGCCCGGCCAGGTTGTCCGGCAGGTCGGTGGCAGTCAGCGAGGTACGTGCGGCGATCATCCCGCAGCCGATATCCACGCCGACCGCAGCCGGGATGATGGCGCCGATGGTGGGAATCACGCTGCCGATGGTCGAGCCCTTACCCAGGTGCACATCCGGCATCACGGCCAGGTGCTTGAAGATGAAGGGCATCTTCGCGGTGTTCATCAGTTGCTGGCGGGCCTCTTCCTCGACCGGAACGCCTTGCGTCCACAGTTTGATCGGCTTGCCGTTGGCGACTTCCAGCAGGTTGTAGGTCTTGGTTTGCATCATCATTCACTCGTATTCGTGCTGGCCGTGCCAGCGTTCGCAGTGCGGCGACAATCGTTGGTGAAACATGCGCGTTGCTCTATCCAGTTGAGCTACCCGTAGCCGGGGCGGGAGTCGAACCCGCAACCTTCACGTTCTGTAGTTCCACCGGCATTCGCCGGATCAATCAAAAAGTGGAGGCTAAGCCTCCGTGCAGCGACAAGTTCAGCGGGCATGCGCTCTGCCAGATGAGCGTCTTGCTTTCGCAAGGTGGGATTCGAACCCACAGTTCCGATGGAATGCCCGGCCGCATTCGCTGCGTTGTTTAAAGATGCGACGACAAAGGTGGTGAAACGTATTTTCGTGTTCTGCCATTGAACTACGGCCCCCCAGTGATGGAGCCGACGGGATTCGAACCCGCATCTCGACCGTGGAAGGGTGTAGTTCCACCGGCATTCGTCGCAAAACCGTTGAATCAGGTGGCACGACAAGATGAGTGACTGTTCCGTGTTGCCACGGGCGGGAATCGAACCCGCTTAACCGATGTACAGCCACTGGCATTCGTGCCTTTCGCTCGCATTCGACAAGTGTGTGACGAGACGCCTTGGATGTAGTCCCATCGGCATTCGTATGCGCTCGAAATCGTTGATCTTGTACGCCCAGCCCTCATTGGCTGGGTGCGTTCTCATATCTCCATCTGCTCGATGGCGTCTACCCAGTGGGCTGCGCCATAGGTACCGTTGGCGAACTGTGCCACCACATCGAACACCGCGTCGCTGAAGCCGCCGACATTCAGGATGTCTGCACGATCCGGCGCCTGGGTGGTGCCATGGGGCTGCAGGTCGATGCAGATCAACCGCGCTTGCGGGTTGAGGTGCTTGATCCGTTCCCATTGCCGCAGGGTTTGCGTGGCGCCATGACGTCGGGCGTCGATCCAGGATTCGTTGTCGGAAACCAGAATCAATGTATCCACCCGGGCCTTGGCGTCCGCCAATTGTTGCAGGGGGGCCGAGCAACTGGTTCCGCCGCCACCGATTGCCGCCAGTTTCTGGGCATTGCTCATCACGCTGTCACGCGGGTTGAGCGTTACCTTCACCACCTTGTTCTCGAACGGCAGCACCTGGGCATGCGGTTGCTTGCGCAGGATAGCCGCTGCCACCAGTGCCGCGACGTCGATGCAGCGCACCGCCGTGGTCGCACCCTGGCGGTAGCCGGTTACCGGGCTCGCCATCGAACCCGACACATCCGGGCAGACCACCACGTTGCCGCTCAGCACCGGCACGTTGGCCAGCGACAGCTCCAAGGCATCCTGCAGCGCTTCGCGCACCACCAGCGGTACTTCGCTGCTGGCCATGCGGTAGGCCGCCAGCAGCTGGTAGGGGTAAACCCGCGCCTTGGCCACCGCCTCTGCGTCGGCCAGCCGTGCGGCGACGATCTCCGCGCAACCCCTGATCTCGAATGCGCCATGGCGCAGCAGCGTGTTCAGGTTCATGCGCAGTGCCTGCCAGCCCATACGTCCTGCCAGTTCGGCCCATTGCGCCTTGTTCAGCGTCTCGTTACCGAGCAACTGGAATGGCACGTCCGGCAGTTCGCTGCTGGTGCCGCTGCGAAACGCCAGCAGGGAGCGGGTCAGCGGTGGCAGCGCAGCGACATCCGCCGGTTTGCCGATCAGCCAGGCGAAGAACGCCTCGCGCCATGTTTCTGCCGGCTTGGGGTGAACCATCTTCACCACGTCTGCCAGGGAGGGCTGGTTGCCGATCGCCGCCTGCAGCAGTTGGCGCTCGCTGGCCGTGTTGAGCCAGTTCTGCACCAGTCGCTTGGGCTGCGAGCCCAGGGATTTACGCCCGGTCACACCGCTACGCAGGATCTGCACGAAGGTGCGCAGCATCTTGCCGTTATCCACCACCTCGGCGAACAGCGCCGGTACCAGGCTCGAACGTTGCGCCGCCAGGGCAGCCAGCAGCAGGGCGGGCATGTCCTTCATGTGGCCTTTCTTGCGGGCATACAGGGCGGCCTTGGCCACGTAGCGGCTATCCAGTTGAGCGACCAGCGCCAGCACGTCGGCCAGTTGGGTCTCGGCCGCGGCGTAGTAGGTCTGGTTCAGGCAGCCGGTTACCGCCAGTTGCGCCAGTTTGTGCTTGGGCTTGTAGGTATAAGCCGGAGCCTGTGCCTTGTTCAGCGTATCGCTGGTTGGCAGGTGCGCTTCCTGGGTATTGAACAGCTTGAAGTTGGCCATCTTGGCGTCTCGCTCTGTGTTTCCGTGTTGCCAGAGCTATTGCAGTCGCTGTGCCAGCTTTTCGTTTTTTGCGCTTATTTAATTTCAAATAACTGATTTACAAGGATTTAAATTTATTTTTTGAGGATTATTTGACGAAGCGATTGGTGGGTTATCTCTGATTTTTATAGATGAATGGATAGTGTTTTATATTTTTAGATAAAATTTGAAAATCGTCTTCCATCCGTAAAATCAAGAGGCAGCTGACATGGCACGCAAGCGCACGGTCGCAATCGGTTTCATCGGCGCGACCCTGGATCGAGTGGGCAAGGGCGCCAACCGCTGGAACAAATGGCGACCCAGCATTGGCTTGTGTCAGCAGCCGGATCTGCTCATCGATCGCCTCGAGCTGATTCATGGCGCCGATGCACGCGACATCAGCCTGGCTGAGCGCGTGCGTGCCGATATCGAGCAGATATCCCCGGAAACCGAGGTGCGCCTGCGGCCGATGCCTCTGCGCAATCCCTGGGATTTCGAAGAGGTCTATGGGGCGCTGCACGATTTCACCAGTGCCTATGCGTTCGACACCGAGCATGAGGATTACCTGGTGCACATCACCACCGGGACCCACGTGGCGCAGATCTGCTGGTTTCTGCTCACCGAGGCGCGCTACCTGCCGGCGCGTCTGGTGCAGACCTCGCCAGCACGCAAGCGTGATGACGATGCTCAGGTCACCGGTACCCATGCGCTGATCGATCTCGACCTGTCGCGCTACGACCGTATCGCCAGCCGTTTCCAGCACGAGCGCCTGGAGGGGCTGGCCTTTCTCAAGTCGGGGATCGCGACGCGCAATGCCGCCTTCAACCGTTCCATCGAGCAGATCGAGCGGGTGGCGGTGCGCTCCAGGGCGCCCATGCTGCTGATCGGCCCGACCGGTGCGGGCAAGTCCTTTCTGGCTCGGCGCATCTACGAGCTCAAACGCAGTCGGCATCAGGTCGAGGGTCGTTTCGTCGAGGTGAACTGCGCGACCTTGCGCGGTGACGGCGCCATGTCAGCCCTGTTCGGTCATATCAAGGGGGCCTTCACCGGCGCGCAGAATGCCCGTGACGGTCTGTTGCGGGCGGCCGATGGCGGCATGCTGTTTCTCGACGAAATCGGCGAGCTGGGGCTGGATGAGCAGGCCATGCTGCTCAAGGCCGTCGAAGAGAAGCGCTTTTTCCCGCTCGGCTCCGACAAGGAAGTGGCCAGCGACTTCCTGCTCATTGCCGGTACCCACCGGGACCTGCGGGCGCGGGTCGCGCAGGGCGTGTTCCGTGAGGACCTGTTCGCGCGTATCAACCTGTGGACCTTCGAACTGCCAGGGTTGGCCGGGCGTCGCGAGGATATCGAGCCGAACATCGACTTCGAGCTGCAGCGCCATGCTCGCGAGCAGGGGCGCCTGGTGCGCTTCAACCTGGAGGCGCGGCGCCGCTACCTGGCCTTCGCCAGCTCTGGCGACGCAGCCTGGCAAGGTAACTTCCGGGAGCTTTCCGCCTCCATCACGCGCATGGCTACCCTGGCCGACAGCGGGCGAATCGATGAAGCCCAGGTGCAGGAGGAAATCGAACGCCTGCGTCGCGCCTGGGGGCTGGCTGACCAGAACGACGAGTTGGACGAGCTGCTGGGCGGATCGGCAGCGGATCTCGATCTGTTCGATCGCCTGCAACTGCGCGCGGTGATTGCGGTTTGTCGCGAGGCTGACAGCCTGTCCGACGCGGGGCGGCGCCTGTTCGACATCTCCCGCCAGGCCAGAGCCCAGCCCAACGATGCCGATCGCTTGCGCAAGTACCTGGCGCGATTCGGCCTCGACTGGAAAGCGCTGCGGCAGGTCGATTGAGCGAGGTGCTCTTTTGGTGCTTGTGACGCACTAAATTCGTGCTTAAAGGTCGCGAATTTATCTGGGTTACGGCGGTTTATTTATAGCTTGGCACCAAAAACTTTCATAAAAGCGTCATTTTGCCCTTTTTTAGGGCGTGTCGTTCTTGCTAGAGTCGCGGCAACTTTTTCGCGGCGCAGGGACGCCAGGAGCTTTTCATGACGCTTTCCGTAGACCGTTTTCTCGATCGCCTGAAGCAGCGCGACCCCGATCAGCCGGAATTCCACCAAGCGGTGGAAGAGGTGCTGCGCAGCCTGTGGCCGTTTCTCGAGGCCAATCCTCATTACCTGCAGGCCGGGATCGTCGAGCGCATCGTCGAACCTGAGCGGGCTGTGCTGTTCCGCGTGCCGTGGGTCGATGATGCGGGTCAGGTGCAGGTCAATCGTGGCTTTCGGGTGCAGATGAACAGTGCCATCGGCCCTTACAAGGGCGGCCTGCGCTTTCACCCGTCGGTGAACCTCAGCGTGCTCAAGTTCCTGGCCTTCGAGCAGACCCTGAAGAACTCCCTGACCTCGCTGCCCATGGGCGGCGGCAAGGGCGGGGCGGACTTCGACCCCAAGGGCAAGAGCGACGCCGAAGTGATGCGTTTCTGCCAGTCGTTCATGAGCGAGCTGTACCGCCATATCGGTGCGGATCTCGATGTGCCGGCCGGAGACATCGGCGTTGGGGCCCGCGAGATCGGTTTTATGTTCGGGCAGTACAAGCGCCTGGCCAACGAGTTCTCCTCGGTGCTCACCGGCAAGGGCCTGAGTTATGGCGGCAGCCTGATCCGCCCGGAGGCGACGGGGTATGGCTGCGTGTATTTCGCCGAGGAAATGCTCAAGACCCGTGGCCGCAGCTTCGACGGTCAGCGCGTGGCGATCTCCGGTTCCGGCAATGTGGCGCAATACGCCGCACGCAAGGTCATGGAGCTGGGTGGGCAGGTCATTTCGCTGTCCGACTCCGAGGGCACTCTGTACGCCGAAGCGGGCTTCAGCGAGGCGCAGTGGCAGGACCTCATGGTGCTGAAGAACCAGCAGCGCGGCCGCATCCGCGAGCTGGAGGGCAACGGCCTGCGCTTCCAGGCCGGTCAACGGCCGTGGAGCCTGGCGTGCGACATCGCCCTGCCATGCGCCACCCAGAACGAGCTGAGCCTGGATGATGCCCGCACACTGCTGGGCAATGGCTGCGTGTGCGTCGCAGAAGGCGCCAACATGCCCACCACCCTGGACGCCGTGGACCTGTTCATCGAGCACGGCACCCTGTTCGCACCGGGCAAGGCCTCCAATGCCGGTGGCGTTGCGGTCAGCGGCCTGGAAATGTCGCAGAACGCCATGCGCCTGCATTGGAGCGAAGGCGAGGTGGACGAGAAGCTGCACGGCATCATGCAGTCCATCCATGGCGCCTGCGTACGCCACGGCGAGGAAAACGGCACCATCAACTATGTGAAAGGCGCCAACATCGCCGGCTTCGTCAAAGTGGCGGATGCGATGCTGGCTCAGGGCGTGGTTTAACGCCTCTGACGCACGGCAGGGCAATCCTGCCGCGCGTTCTGTTTCATGAGTGCGCCGGTGGCCGCCGGCGTTCCGGTCAAGCAGGCGATCACTCGCCGCCCAGCCCAGGCTGACCACCGGTCAGTCCGCTCGGCAAAAAACACTCAACCATCTCCCACTGTCACGACTCCTACACACAAGAGGATGAAAATGCCTCCCCGTTGCGGCAGCAGGATGTCGTCGCGGGTCAGAACAAAACTGGATTAGCGAGAGTCGTGCAATGAAATCGATCCCTGGAATGCTCGAAGGCGCGATGGCCGTCCGCTTCTATCAAAGCGTGAATGGTCCTTTCCCCATCGAAGTCGGCGCTGCCGTGCCCGGCTCCAGCATGTCCGCCATCGTCAAGCCGACCGCTGGGCTGGCGATGCTCGATCCCATGAGTGAAGAGGACCTGGGGCTGTCGCTGCTCGAGGCCGAGGCCACCGGGCTGCAGCCGGAAAAGGTCTGCGATCAGCTCAATGCGTTCATTGGCGGGCGGCGGGTCAATTGCACCAGTGCCGCCGAGGTCGAGGCGATCACCCATCTGTTCCGCGCCTGCGCCATCGAGCCGGAGTTCGCGCTGGCCACCCTGGACGCGGCGGCGCTGTACCTGCCCAAGGCACTGCCCGTGGATCAGTACCCGGAAACCATCGCCCGGGATCTGTTCATCCTCGCCAGGCCGTTCGAGACCCAGCGTCTGCGTTGACGCTGCTCAGCGGGCCACACTCACGTACCGCGCTCTGGAGGGCGACGACGATTGCCTCGCTTCGGTGAGCGATCGCCGTTTATTTGCCTTCTCAGGCTTCTCTCGCTCGCTTGTTGCGCCTTAGAATCATTATCTTTAAGGTGCCCGCGAGATCCCGATCATGATGTTGACCCTCCCCGATGTGCTGACGCCCGAGCAGTTGCGCCAATGCCGCGCGGCGCTTGAGCAGGCGGCCTGGCAGGATGGTCGCGGCACCGCCGGACACGTCGCTCAGCGCGCCAAGGATAATCGGCAGCTCGCTCACGACGATCCCCTGGCCGTGCAGATTGGCGATTTCATCGTCGATTGCCTGGGCGCCAATCCGCTCTTCGTCTCTGCGGCATTGCCGCTCAAGGTGCTGCCCCCGCGCTTCAATCGCTACGAGGGTGGCGGCACCTATGGCAACCATGTCGACAATGCCATTTTCAGTGTGCCCGGCACGCCACATCGGGTGCGCAGCGATCTCTCCGCGACGCTGTTCTTCAGTGACCCCGACGAGTACGACGGCGGTGAGCTGGTGGTCGAGGACAGCTATGGCAGCCACAGCGTGAAGCTGTCTGCCGGGCACCTGATTCTCTATCCCGGCACCAGCCTGCACCGTGTCATGCCGGTGACCCGCGGCGTGCGGTTCGCCTCGTTCTTCTGGATTCAGAGCCTGGTCCGCGGGGACAGCCAGCGCAGCATGCTGTTCGAACTGGATCAGGCGATTCAGGGCGTCACCCGGCAACTGCCTGAAAGCCCGGAGGCGGTGCGCCTGACGGGCGTGTATCACAACCTGCTGCGGCACTGGGCGAATACCTGAGCATGGAAATCGTGCAGCAGATACCGCCGGGCATCGCGTCGGTCAGCGATTATCGCGCCATCGCCCAGACGCGCATGAGCGAGCAGGCCTGGGCCTATATCGACGGCGGCGTTGCCGATGAGCTGACCCTGCAGGCCAACGTCGCGGCCTTCCAGCACCTGCGCCTGCGCAGCCGGGTGTTGCGTGACCTCAGTGGGGGGCATACCCGCAGGCAACTGTTTGGCGTCACCCACGATTTCCCGATCCTGCTGGCGCCGGTCGCTTACCAGAAGCTCGCCCATCCGGCGGGCGAGTTGGCCACGGTAATGGCTGCGTCGGCCTTGCAGGCCGGGATGATCGTCAGCACTCAGGCGAGCACCAGCCTGGAAGCGATTGCCGCAGCGGCCAGCAACCCGTTGTGGTTTCAGCTGTACATCCAGCCCGACCGGGCTTTTACCGAAGCCCTTGTACGGCGCGCTGAAGCGGCCGGTTATCGTGCGCTGGTGCTGACGGTGGACGCGCCGGTCAACGGCGTGCGCAACCGCGAGCAGCGTGCAGGGTTCGTGCTGCCTGAGGGTGTGCAGGCAGTCAATCTGCAGGGCATGCGCACGCCCGTCATCAAACCCGCACCGGACAACGGCGCCTTGCTGCTCGGTGGCAGCCTGCTCGCTGCGGCGCCGACTTGGGCAGATATACGCTGGCTGCGCTCGATCACCAGGTTGCCGCTGCTACTCAAGGGGGTCACCGAAGTGGATGACGCCAATGAAGCCCTGGCGCAGGGCGTGGACGGCTTGATCGTGTCCAACCATGGCGGCCGAACGCTCGATGGCATGGCTGCCAGCCTCGACTGCCTGGAGCCGATTGCCGATGCACTGCAGGGCCGAATGCCGCTGCTGTTCGACGGTGGCATTCGGCGCGGCAGCGACATCCTCAAGGCGCTGGCGCTGGGCGCCGATGCGGTGCTGATCGGCAGGCCTTACCTCTATGGCCTGGCCGCTGCCGGCGCCGCTGGTGTGGCCCATGTGATCCAGCTCTTGCGTGCCGAGCTGGAGGTGGCCATGGCGTTGACCGGTTGCCGTGATCTGGCAGCCATCGACAAACAGGTGCTGGCACGCTGACCGATCAACAGGACGGCTCCACTGATGAGCAAGGCTGGAGCGCTGGCCCTGCGCGTCAGCCGCCATTCGAGATCGAACCGATGCATGCCGCCAATGAGAATGATTGTAATTAGCTTATGGTAGTATATATCATTTGCTCTTCACGACTTTTCGGGGGGAGCTTTCATGTTGCACATAAAAAAATCGCTAACGCGTCGTCCTCAACCTAGCCTGCTGGCCTCGGCCATCGGCTTTACCTTGGCTTCTTGTGCGTGGGGTGCGGTTGCCCAATCGGCCACCAAACCAGGCTCGCTCGAGCTCGGTGACGTAAGGATTCAGGGCCAGCAGGAGGAAAATTACCGGGTCGAGCAGTCTGCATCGGCAAAGATCGCGACGCCCTTGCTCGATACTCCACAGACCATCACGGTAGTGCCGCAGAAACTCATCGAGGAGCAGCAGGCGCTGAGTTTGCGCCAGGTGCTGTCCAATGTGTCCGGTATCACCTTCAACGCCGGGGAGGGCGGTGGTGGTTCGGGTGACAGCATCAACATTCGTGGCTTCAGTGCCAACGCCAACATGCAGATCGACGGCCTGCGTGACAGCGCGCAGACCAGCCGCACCGACACCTTCAACATCGATCAGGTCGAGGTGATCAAGGGCCCGAACTCGGTATTCGGTGGCGCCGGCACCACGGGCGGCAGCATCAACGTGATCAGCAAGCAGCCGCAGGATCGCGCCTTCACGCGTATCGGTGGCAGCGTGGGCACCGACAGCTACTACCGTATGACGCTCGACACCAACCAGCCGCTCGAAGGTGTGGGGACCGACAGCGCCGTGCGCCTGAATCTGATGGGCCACAAGAACGACGTAGCGGGGCGCGACGAGATCGACCGCAAGCGCTGGGGAATTGCCCCGTCGCTGCGCCTGGGGCTGAGCGACTCCACCCGTCTGACCCTCAGCCTGCACCACCAGCAGGACGACAACCTACCGGATTATGGCGTGCCGGCACTGGACGGCAAGCGCCTGGCCGGTGTCGATCGCGAGGCCTACTTCGGCTGGAAGAACCTCGACAAGGAAGAGATTGAGCAAAGCGCGTTCACCGCCAACTTCGAGCACGAGTTCAACGATGACCTGAGCATCCAGAACCTGACTCGCTACAGCCTGGTCAACCGCGATACCACGGTGTCGGCGTCCCACGTCAATACCACCGGGTTGCCGGCAGGCAGTTACCGGCCAGCGGGCCCGCAAGGTTATGGCCGCGATGCCGAGACTGAAATGTGGATCAACCAGACCAACCTGAAGGCGGCTTTCGATACCTTCGGCCTGGCGCACAATCTGGTGGTCGGAGCGGAAATTTCCCGCGAGACTCTGGATCTGCGCACTTACAGCTACAACCTGACCAGCGCGGCGCCTTATCCGGTTGCCAATCTAGGCAATCCTCCCAAGTACTGGAGCGGTGCGACCAACAAGGCCAACAGCGGTTACACCGAGACCAAGCTGACCGACAAGGCGATCTACGTCTTCGACACCATTGCGCTCAATGAGCAATGGGACCTCAATGGCGGCGTGCGGGTGGACTGGATGGACGGCCAAGCCCGCGCCTTCAATGCCACGCAGCAGCCAACCACCCGCTTCGACTCCAATGATCGCAAGGCCAGCAGCCGCGTCGGTTTGGTCTACAAGCCTGTGGAGAACGGACGGTTCTATGTCGCCTGGGGCAACTCCTTCAACCCGTCGGCCGAAAACCTGGCGTCTACAGGCGGTGGCTTGACCGTCGCGACAGCGAACCTGGACCCGGAAAAGAACGAGACGTGGGAGCTGGGTACCAAGTGGGAGCTGTTCGACCGCCGAGTGGAACTGGACGCGGCGGTATTCCGGGTGGAGAAGAGCAACGCGCGGGAAACCATGTCCGACGGCTCGACGCAGCTGGCGGGCAAACAGCGTGTCGATGGCTTCGAGCTGGGCCTGACCGGTCATGTGACCGAACAGTGGGATGTGTTCGCCAACTACACCTTCCTCGACAGCGAGACGCTCAAGGCCGCCGATACTCCGGCAGGTGTGGGGCGCGTAGGGCAGGCGCTGGGCAATACACCGCCACGCTCCTTCAACCTGTGGACAACCTACGAGCTGCCTGCAGGCTGGAGCATCGGCTACGGCGCTCGCTACGTCAGCGAGCGCAACGTGACCTCCAGCACGCGCGCCAAACTGGATGACTACTGGCTGCACAACGCCATGGTTGCCTACAAGGTCAACGAGAATCTGGATCTGCAGCTCAACGTCAACAACCTGTTCGATGAGGATTACGTCGAGCGGGTGCGCCAGCAGGCTGGTGCGGTGGCACGTTCTTCAGCTATCGAATATGGCGATGGCCGTTCTGCCCTGTTGTCTGCGACCTACAACTTCTGATTCAAGCCTGACCAGCCCCGCCAACGCACCAGCGTTGGCGGGGCTTTCTCGCAGGTGGGGTATGGATGGCTGTAAAGGTCGGGTAAATATCGAGCATTCCAAATGATTCTCATCTAGAGTCGCGCGGTTTCATGTCAGGTCCATCTGCTGAGTGTTAATCGTGTTCAAGAAAGTCTTGTTCCAACTGCACTGGTTTTTTGGCATCACTGCCGGCCTGGTGCTTGCCCTGATGGGCGTGACCGGTGCGCTGTACAGCTTTCAGGAGGAAATCCTGCTGGCGATCAATCCGCAGATGGCGGTGACGGCGCAGCCGGGATCGGTACTCGAGCCCGGCGAGATGATCGAGCGGCTGCAGGCTCAGGGCATCGGTGTGTCCGGCCTTTATGTGGATACCGAAGGCGGCCAGCCAGCGCGGGTGTTCCTGACCCCGCCGCCGGGTGAGCGACGTGGCGGTGTGCGCTTCGTCGACCCTTACACCGCCGAGTCACTGGGCGAGCCGCGGGGCATGGCGTTCTTCGGTCTGATGCTGCAACTGCATCGCTTCCTCGCCATGGGCCAGACGGGCCGGCAGATCACCGGCGCCTGTACCATCGCCCTGGTGTTCTTCTGCCTGTCCGGGCTCTATCTGCGCTGGCCGCGGCGGGTGTTCAGCTGGCGCGCCTGGCTGACGTTCGACTGGGCCAAGAAGGGCCGTGCTTTCAACTGGGATCTGCATGCAGTGGTCGGCACCTGGTGCCTGCCGCTTTATCTGTGTGCGGCGCTGACGGGCCTGTATTGGTCATACGACTGGTACCGCAGCGGCCTGGAAACCCTGCTCAGCGATACGCCCCGTGAGGCAGGCGAGGGGCGCGGCCGACGCGGCCCGCCGCCCGATGGCCAGCCAATGCCTGAGGTGAACTACGCGAGCCTCTGGCAAGGCATTCAGCGAACGGCGGGCGACAAGCTCGGCGTTTACAGCCTGCAACTGCCCAATGCACTCGGCCAGCCGGCGCGGGTGTTCTTCATGCTGCGCGACGCCGAGCACACGCGCGCCTTCAACCAGATGCAGCTCGACCCGCTGACCGGCGAAGCCAAGCAGGTCGAGCGCTACGCCGACAAGTCGTTCAAGGCGCAACTGCTGGCCAGTGTCTACGCCCTGCATACCGGTGAGTACTTCGGCATGCCCGGGCGGGTGCTGATGATGGTCGCCAGTTTGCTGATGCCATTGTTCTTCATCACCGGCTGGTTGCTGTACCTGGACCGACGACGCAAGAAGCGTGCGGCGCTGGCAGCCCGCCAGGCGCTGGCTGGTGGCGAAGGCGGTGAATCCTGGTTGGTGGGGTTCGCCAGCCAGAGCGGCTTCGCCGAGCAACTGGCCTGGCAGACGGCCGGGCAGTTGCAGGCGGCCGGCATGACGGTGGAGGTGCAGCCGCTGGCGCGCATCGATACCGCCAGGCTGAGTACCACGCCCCGTGCCTTGCTGGTGCTCAGCACCTTTGGCGACGGCGAGGCGCCGGATAGCGCTCGCGGCGTGGAAAGGCAATGGCTGGCGGCGACCCTGGATCTGCCGCAGCTGCGCTATGCGGTACTGGCTCTCGGTGATCGGCAGTACAGCCAATTCTGCGGCTTTGCCCGGCGCCTCGACGACTGGTTGTACAGCCGTGGAGCCCTGCGTCTCGGCGAGCGTGTCGAGGTCGACGGTGACGACGAGGCGGCGCTGCTCGCCTGGCAACGGCAATTGGCCGATCTGACCGGCGTGCAGCCGCTACCGGTGCAGCACGTACCCTTCGATGGCTGGACGCTGCGCGCGCGTGAATGCCTCAATCCCCACGGCCAGGGTCAGAGCACCTGGCTGATCGGCTTGCAGCCACCGACCGGCGTCTCGTGGGAGGCCGGCGATATCCTGGAGATTGTGCCGCGCAATGGCGAGGCTCAGGTTCGTCACTGGCTGCACGAGCATGGCTTGCAGGCACTGGAATCCGTGGTCATCGAGCCGTTGGGGCACACGCTTGGCGAGGCGCTGAGCGCTCGTCAGTTACCGTTCAGCGCCAGCCATCTGGTTGGTCTGCATGCCCAGGCGCTGCTCGATGCGCTGGTGCCGCTGGCGAGCCGCGAGTACTCCATCGCGTCCTTGCCCGAGGAGGGCAAGCTGGAGCTGATCGTACGCCAGCAACACCTTGCTAACGGGCAGATGGGCGCGGGCTCCGGCTGGCTGACCGCGCATCTGCCGGTCGGTGCACAGCTGCTGGCGCGGGTGCGTCGCAACAGTGGTTTCCATGCTCCCGTGGATGATCGACCGGTGATCCTGATCGGCAACGGCACGGGCCTGGCGGGTCTGCGCAGCCTGCTCAAAGCACGCATCGCGGCAGGCCATACGCGCAACTGGCTGCTGTTTGGCGAGCGCAGTGTCGAGCACGATTTCTACTGCGGTGAGGAACTGCAGGGCTGGTCGAACGGCGGCCAGCTGCAGCGTCTTGATCTGGCCTTCTCCCGCGATCAGGCACAGCGCATCTACGTGCAGGATCGCCTGCGTGAAGCAACCGAGGAGCTACGTGCATGGATCGCCGATGGCGCTGCCGTCTATGTGTGCGGCAGCCTGCAGGGCATGGCGGCGGGGGTGGATCAGGTGTTGCGCGAGGTGCTGGGCGAGGCGGTGGTCGAGGAGCTGGTGGAGCAGGGACGGTACCGGCGGGATGTGTACTGAGGGCTCGCTCTGTCGTTATGGGCAAGTACTGAAGTGGGGGCGGCCCGTGCGCTAATCGCGGGCATGGCTAGGCGTCCCCGCCCGCTGCCACCGTCGAGCTGACCTCCTGACCCGCTGCTGCATTCGTCACGCTGGCTGCCTGAGTCGTCGGGCGCAGCGTGCTGCTGTGCCCGACGTGCGGTCAGAGAAACTGCTCGGCGTGATGGCAGGCCACTTGGCGGCCATCGAGCGGGTGCAATAGCGGAAGTTCGCTCTGGCAGCGTTCGGTAGCGTAGGGGCAGCGCTTGTGGAAGGCGCAACCCGATGGCGGGTTCAGCGGGTTGGGCAGTTCACCGACGATCTTGATCTTCGGCTTGGCCGGATCCGGGTGGATGGTCGGCGTGGCCGACAGCAATGCCTTGGTGTACGGGTGCAGCGGGCGTTCGTAGATGCGCTCGCTGGGGCCGATCTCCGCCGGGCGGCCGAGGTACATGACCAGCACGTCGTCCGCTACGTGGCGCACCACCGAGAGGTTGTGGGAGATGAACACGTAGCCGGTCTTGAACTCCTCCTGCAGGTCCATGAACAGGTTGAGCACCTGCGCCTGGATCGACACGTCCAGTGCCGAGGTCGGCTCATCGGCCACCAGCACCTTGGGGGTGAGCATCATGGCGCGGGCCAGGGCGATACGCTGGCGCTGGCCGCCGGAGAACATGTGCGGGTAGCGCTGATAGTGCTCGGGGCGCAGGCCCACCTGGCTCATCATCGCCTGGACTTTCTCACGACGTTCGAGACGTGACAGACCGGTATTGATGAGCAGTGGCTCTGCCAGCTGATCACCGATCTTCTGGCGTGGGTTGAGCGAGGCATAGGGGTTCTGGAAGACCATCTGCACGTCGCGACGCAGTTGCTTGCGCTTCTGGGCATTGGCGCCCGCGACTTCCTGGCCGGCGATCTGCAGCGAGCCCGAAGAGGGTTCTTCGATCAGTGTCAGGGCACGGGCCAGGGTGGATTTGCCGCAGCCGGATTCACCGACCACGGCCAGGGTCTTGCCAGCTTGCAGCTCGAAGGACACGCCATTGAGCGCCTGCACCGTGGCACTGGGTTTGAACAGCCCCTGGGAAACGGTGTAGTGACGCGTCAGTTCGCGTGCGGTCAGGACGGTCGTCATCACGCCACCTCGGCATTCAGGTTGAGCGGGAAATGGCAGCGCACGGCGCCACGCTCGTGGGGTTCCAGGGCCGGGCGGCGGTCACGGCAGCTCTGCTGCACGTAAGGGCAGCGCGGCGACAGCAGGCAGCCATGCGGCCGGTCGTAGCGCCCGGGTACGATGCCGGGCAGGGTCGACAGGCGAGTGGCGCCCAGGCTGTGTTCGGGGATCGCCTTGATCAGCGCCTCGGTATACGGGTGGGTGGGCGCATCGAACAGCGCCGGCACCTGGCCCAGCTCCACCGCCTGGCCGGCGTACATCACGCAGACCCGGTTGGCGGTTTCGGCGACCACGGCCAGGTCGTGAGTGATCAGCACCAGGCCCATGTTCTGCTCGCGTTGAAGGTCGAGCAGCAGCTCCATGATCTGCGCCTGAATGGTCACGTCCAGGGCGGTGGTGGGTTCGTCGGCGATCAGCAGCTTGGGCTCGGCAGCGATCGCCATGGCGATCGCGACGCGCTGGCTCATGCCGCCGGACAGCTGGTGCGGGTAGGCCTCGAGGCGGCTCGCCGCCCCTGGAATCTCCACCCGTTCGAGCAGTTGCAGGGCTCGCTGACGAGCTGCCTTGCCCTTGAGGCCGAGGTGCTGGCGGAGTACTTCCTCGATCTGGAAACCCACGGTGAAGCTGGGGTTCAGCGCGGTCATCGGGTCCTGGAAGATCATCGACAGATCCTTGCCGACGATGTGGCGACGCTGGCGGCCCTTGAGGGTGAGCATGTCGGTGCCGTCGAAGACCAGGCGGTCCGCGCGCACGATGCCGGGGGAGTCGATCAGGCCCATCAGCGCCATCATGGTCACCGACTTGCCGGAGCCGGACTCACCGACGATGGCCAGCACTTCGCCCTTGTCGACGCTCAGGTCGAGACCGTCGACCACCGGTACGGCGTTGGCGTCGCCGAAGCGCACGCTCAGGTTACGGATTTCCAGCAGGCTCATCGGGCGGCCTCCATCTGCAGGCGAGGCGCCTGGTGGATAGTGATGCGGAGGTTATTCATGATCGGCCTCCTCAGATCGCGTTCTTGAGCTTGGGATCCAGCGCATCGCGCAGCCCGTCGCCCATCAGGTTGATCGCCAGCACGCTGAGCAGAATCGCCAGCCCCGGCAGGGTCACGACCCACCAGGCGCGCTCGATGTAGTCACGTGCGGAGGCCAGCATGGTGCCCCACTCGGGGGTTGGCGGTTGTACGCCAAGGCCGAGGAAGCCCAGTGCTGCGGCGTCGAGGATCGCCGAGGAGAAGCTCAGGGTCGCCTGCACGATCAGCGGTGCCATGCAGTTGGGCAGCACGGTAATGAACATCAGCCGTGGCAGGCTGGCGCCGGACAGGCGTGCCGCGGTGACGTAGTCGCGGTTCAGTTCGCCCATCACCGCGGCCCGGGTCAGGCGTACGTAGGAGGGCAGCGAGACGATGGCGATGGCGATCACGGTATTGATCAACCCTGGGCCGAGGATGGCGACGATGGCGACCGCCAGCAGCAGCGACGGCAGAGCCAGCATGATGTCCATCAGACGCATGATCGACGGGCCCATCAGGCGCGGGAAGAAGCCCGCGACCAGGCCCAGCAGCAAGCCGGGGATCAGCGAGATGACCACCGACGCGAGGCCGATCAGCAACGACAGGCGCGCACCGTGGATCAGCCGCGAAAGCAGGTCGCGGCCCACCTCGTCGGTACCCAGCAGGAACTGCCATTGTCCGCCTTCGAGCCAAACCGGCGGCGTCAGCAGGGCATCACGGAACTGCTCGCTGGGCGAGTAGGGGGCGATCCACGGCGCGAACAGCGCGCAGAACACGATCAGGATCATGAAGCCGAGACCGGCGACGGCACCCTTGTTGTGACTGAACGCGCTCCAGAATTCCTTTAGCGGCGAAGGGTAGACCAGGCTCTGGTCCAGGGACGTGGTGGTTGAAGTCATGGTTGTGCCTCGACCTTTGTGGGGGAACCGGGGCGCGTAGCCGACGCTTCACCCATCCATCGCTGCATGTTGTTCATGGTGGATGAAAAAAACGTCATCCACCCTACGGGTTGCCAGCAGTGCTGGTTCAGGGACATGGCAAGCTCCTTCATTAGCGCTGATGGCGGATACGTGGGTTAACGAGTCCATAAAGGATGTCGACCACGAAGTTGACCAGGATGACCAGGCAGGCGATCAGCAGGATGCCGTTCTGCACCACCGGGTAGTCACGGGCGCCGATCGACTCGATCAGCCATTTACCGATGCCCGGCCAGGAGAAGATGGTTTCGGTCAGTACCGCACCGGCCAGCAACGTGCCGACCTGCAGGCCGAATACCGTCAGCACCGGAATCAGTGCGTTGCGCAGGCCATGCACGAACACCACGCGACCCGGTGACAGGCCCTTGGCACGGGCGGTGCGCACATAGTCTTCGCGCAGCACTTCGAGCATCGCCGAGCGGGTCATGCGGGCGATCACCGCCAGCGGAATGGTGCCCAGCACGATGGCCGGCAGAATCAGGTGGCGCAGGGCATCGGCGAACGCGCCTTCTTCACCGGAAAGCAGGGTGTCGATGAGCATGAAGCCGGTCACCGGCGCAATGTCGTAGAGCAGGTCGATACGCCCGGATACCGGTGTCCAGCCCAGCCATACCGAGAAGAACATGATCAGCAGCAGGCCCCACCAGAAGATCGGCATCGAGTAGCCGGTCAACGAGATGCCCATCACGCCGTGATCGAACAGAGAGCCGCGTTTCAGTGCCGCGATCACCCCGGCGATCAGCCCCAGGGTACCGGCGAACAGCAGCGCGGCCAGGGTCAGTTCCAGGGTGGCGGGAAACAGGGTGGTGAACTCATCCCACACCGGGGTGCGGGTACGCAGCGATTCACCCAGATCACCTCGCGCCAGTTGGCTGATGTAGTCGAAGTACTGAGCGTACAGCGGCTTGTTAAGGCCCAGGCGCTCCATGGCTTCGGCGTGCATCTGCGGGTCGACCCGGCGTTCGCCCATCATCACTTCCACGGGATCGCCGGGGATCATGCGAATCAGTGCGAAGGTCAGCAGGGTGACGCCAAAGAAGGTGGGAATCAGCAGGCCCAGGCGGCGCGCAATGAAACTCAGCATGGGGGTAGATAACTCCTAATCAGGGCGGTGTCGAACAGGCCGCTGAAAAACTGGCTGCCTCGCCAATGTTTTCAACGACCTGCCAGCAGCAGGGAATTCTGGCGATTCCTTCGCTTGTTTGCAGGTTAGCTGTTCGACCACGACGTTACCCGGGCGTTTTGCCCGGGTTCGCCGTTCGAGGACGGTGCGCGACGCTATCAGTCGTTGCTCACACCGATGAAGCTGTTACGACCGAAGGGGCTGATCTGGAAGCCTTTGACGCTGGTGCGCATCGGTTGGTAGACCGTGGAGTGGGCGATCGGGGTGATCGGCACTTCACGCTTGAGTACCACCTGGGCCTGGCGATACAGCTCGCTGCGCTGTTCCTGATCGGTGACGCGTTTGGCGGCGACCACCAGCTTGTCGTACTCGGCATCGCACCACTTGGAGAAGTTGTTGCCGTCTACCGAGGCGCAGCCGTACAGGGTGCCGAGCCAGTTGTCGGGGTCACCGTTGTCACCGGTCCAGCCGATCAGCATGGCGTCGTGCTCGCCGGCATGGGCGCGCTTGATGTATTCGCCCCACTCGTAGCTGACGATACGTGCCTTGATGCCGACCTTGGCCCAGTCGCTCTGCAGCATTTCGGCCATCAGACGGGCATTGGGGTTGTACGGGCGCTGTACGGGCATGGCCCACAAGGTGATCTCGGTGCCTTCCTTCACGCCGGCAGCCTTGAGCAGTTGCTTGGCCTTTTCCGGGTCGTAGGCGGCGTCCTTGATCGATTCGTCGTAGGACCACTGTGTCGGTGGCATGCCGTTGACGGCCAACTGGCCGGCGCCCTGGTACACGGCGTCGATGATCGCTGACTTGTTCACCGCCATGTCCAGCGCCTGGCGCACTTCGAGCTTGTCGAATGGCGCGCGGGTGACGTTGTAGGCGATATAGCCAACGTTGTAGCCAGGCTCGGTCGGCACGTTGAGGTTCTTGTCCGCCTGCAGCGCCTTGAGGTCGGCTGGACGCGGGTTGAGGGTGACGTGACATTCACCGGCGCGCAGTTTCTGCGCACGCACCGAGGCATCGGTGTTGATCGAGAAGATCAGGTTGTCGATCTTCACCAGCTCGGGTGCCCAGTATTCCTTGTTGCCCTTGAAGCGGATCACCGCATCCTTCTGGTAGCGGCTGAACACGAACGGGCCAGTGCCGACAGGCTTCTGGTTGATGTCAGCGGCCTTGCCGGCCTTGAGCAGCTGGTCGGCATACTCGGCCGAATGCACCGCCGCGAAGCTCATCGCCAGGTTCTGCACGAAGGCGGCGTCCACGGCGTTGAGGGTGAAGACCACGGTCTTGTCGTCGGTCTTCTCGACCTTGGCGATGTTCTTGTCCAGGCCCATGTCGGTGAAGTACGGGAACTCACTCGGGTACGCCTTGCGGAACGGGTGGTTGCGATCGAGCATGCGCTGGAAGGTGAACAGCACGTCGTCGGCGTTGAAGTCGCGGGTCGGATTGAAGTATTCGGTGGTGTGGAACTTGACCCCTTCGCGCAGATGGAAGGTGTAGGTCAGGCCGTCTTCGCTGATGTCCCACGAGCTGGCCAGCGAGGGCTGCGCCTTGGTGCCGCCACGCTCGAATTCCGCCAGGCGGTTGAAGATGGTTTCCGAAGCCGCATCGAAGTCGGTGCCGGTGGTGTACTGGCCCGGATCGAAACCGCCCGGGCTGCCCTCGGAGCAATACACCAGGTTACTGGCGTTTGCGAACGAAGCACTGGTGAGCAGTCCTGCGGTGAGCAGAGCCTTGCACAGGGGAGACATGCGCATGCGAACCTCTTTTTCTTTTTGTTCGCGCTTCGGTTCAGCGCGAGCTCGGAATGCGGTGAAAGCGGATAGCCCACCGGGTAAGCCTCGAAATTAAGTCATGCTGAAATTTCGGTCAACAAAAATTAAGCGGCACTAACATTGCGCATAATTGCCCTGAATTGGGGCGAAAATCACTCGATGGTGGGGCGGTCGTCGAAAAGTGCCATGGTGGTCATGGTCAGCACTTCGGCGGGGGCATCGGTGGCATTGGCGAGGCGATGCAGCTTGCCTGCATCGAAGTGCACCGAGTCACCCGGACCGAGAATGTAGTCGCGGCCCTCGATGGTGTAGACGATCTGGCCAGCGAGCACGTAGGAGAATTCCACGCCTTCGTGGGCGATCAGTTCCGACTGGTAACCCACCGGGATATTCATCTTCACTGCGTTGATCGAGTTGCCGGGAAACGAGCTGGACAGGCGCTCGTAGGCCAGCAACTGGCCGCCCACGGTGTAGCGAACCCGCTCGCTGACGTGGGAGTCCGGCTGCGCCTGGGCCGGCTGATCGAACAGGGCGTTGAGCGGGATGTTCAGGGATTTGGCAATGCTCGCCAGGGATGAAATCGACACGCCGGTCAGATTGCGTTCTGCCTGAGACAGGAAGCTCGCGGTCAGGCCGGCGTCGGCCGCGACCTGATTGAGGGTCTTGCCGGCGGCCCGCCGGTAGCGGCGCAAGCGTTCGCCAATGCGATCTGCGGTCATGAAAGGGGCTCGCTGTTCGAATCGTCGCAGTATACCCATCAGACGCAGGGACTTCAGCCTGAACCTCCGGTGCTTTTTAAGTCTGACTGAAAAAGCCTTTGACCAAAATTTAAGTTGCACTTAAATTTTGCCGCAGCGAACTGCCGGGCGACGATGCCCGTTGCAGGCTCAAGAAGAGGATGCGCAGATGACACTGGGAGTGGGCGGCAGCACGCCGGAGCAGGCATTGGCACGCCTGCAGGACATGACAGGCGGTACGTCGCCGATCAGCGAAGACGAGTACCGCGGCCGCATCGCACGCGCTCAGTCCTTGATGCGCGAGCAAGGTATCGCGGCGCTGTTCGTGTCCGCAGGCAGCAATCTGCAGTACTTCACCGGTGTGAAGTGGAACCCCAGCGAGCGCATGGTCGGGGCGATTCTGCCTGCCGACGGTGTACTCGAATACCTGGCTCCGACTTTCGAAGAAGGCACCGTGCTCGACTTTCAGGTCGTGCCCGGTGTGATCAATACCTGGGAAGAGCATGAGAGCCCCTACGCACTGCTGATCAGATGCTTGCGACGCCTGGGTGTTGCGCCCAATGATGGTGCGCCGCCTCGGGTAGGTCTTTGTTCTTCCTTGCCTTTTTTCATGTACGACGGCCTGCGCCAACTGACCGGCGGTTATCGTTTCGTCGATGCTGGCACCATCACCACGGCCTGCCGACAGCATAAGTCGGCGGCGGAAATCGCCTTGATGCAGCGCGCCAAGGACATGACCCTGGAAGTGCACAAGGCCGCTGCGAGCATCCTTCGCGAAGGCATCAGCACCACCGAAGTCGCCGAGTTCATCCGTCAGGCGCACCGCAAGGTCGGCGCGCCGGGCTCGATCTTCTGCATCGTGCTGTTCGGGCCGGCGAGCGCGTTTCCCCATGGGGTCAAGCATGCGCAGTACCTGAAGGACGGTGACATGGTGCTGATCGACACCGGCTGCCAGGTGCACAGCTACCTGTCGGACATCACCCGCAGCTACGTGTTCGGTACCCCCAGCGCGCGCCAGCGCGAGTTCTGGGACAAGGAGAAGGCTGCCCAGCAGGCCGCGTTCGAGGCCGCTACCCTAGGCGCGCCCTGTTCATCGGTGGACGCCGCAGCGCGCCGCAGCCTCGAGGCAGCCGGGCTTGGCCCTGGCTACAAGCTGCCGGGCCTGTCGCACCGCACCGGTCACGGCATCGGCCTGGACATCCACGAGGGTCCGTATCTGGTCGGTGGCGATGACACGCCGCTCGCCGAAGGCATGTGCTTCAGCAACGAGCCGATGATCTGCGTGCCCGGCGAGTTCGGCATTCGTCTGGAGGATCACTTCTACATGACCGCCGACGGCCCGCGCTGGTTTACCCAGCCGAGCCATTCGGTAGACGACCCGTTCGGGTTGAGCGCGTAACAGCCAGTAGAAACGAAAACGCCCGGCCAATTGGCCGGGCGTTTTCATTCAGGCAGATGCGTTACTCGATGCTGACGCCGTAGAAGGAGTTGATCCCGAACGGGCTGATCTTGAAGTCCTTAACCCGGGTGCTCATCGGCTGGTACACCGTGGAGTGGGCGATCGGCGTGTTCTGCACATCGGCCTTGAGCAGGTGCTGGGCCTGCTTGTAAAGCACGGTACGCTCTTCACGATCGTTGATCGCCTTGGCCTTTTTCAGCAGCCCGTCGAACTCCTTGTTGCACAGGCGGCTGTAGTTGTTGCCACCGATGGCATCGCAGCCGTACAGCACGCTCAGCCAGTTGTCGGGGTCACCGTTGTCGCCAGTCCAACCGATCAGCAGCGCGTCATGCTCGCCGGCCTTGGCGCGCTTGTTGTACTCGCCCCACTCGTAGCTGACGATACGCGCCTTGATGCCGATCTTCGCCCAGTCGGCCTGGAGCATCTCGGCCATCAGCTTGGCGTTGGGGTTGTACGGGCGCTGCACGGGCATGGCCCACAGGGTGATCTCGGTGCCTTCCTTCACGCCAGCGGCCTTGAGCAGTTCCTTGGCCTTTTCCGGGTTGTAGGGTGTGTCCTTGATGGTGTCGTCATAGGACCACTGGGTCGGCGGCATCCCGTTCACTGCCACCTGGCCTGCGCCCTGGTAGACGGCGTTGATGATTGCCTGCTTGTTGACGGCCATGTCCATGGCCTGGCGCACTTCGAGCTTGTCGAACGGTTTGTGCTCGGTGTTGTAGGCCAGGTAGCCGACGTTGAAGCCGGCCTGCTCGGGCATCTGCAGCTTGGGATCCTTCTTCAGCGTTTCGAGGTCCGCAGGGCGAGGGAATACGCTGACATGGCACTCACCGGCGCGCAGCTTCTGCATGCGCACGGACGGGTCGGTGTTGATGGCGAAGATCAGGTTGTCGATCTTCACGTCTTCGGGCTTCCAGTACTCCTTGTTGCCCTTGTAACGGATCTGCGCGTCCTTCTGGTAACGGCTGAACACGAACGGGCCGGTGCCGATGGGCTTCTGGTTGATGTCCGAGGCCTTGCCGGCCTTGAGCAGCTGGTCGGCGTATTCGGCGGAGTGAATCGACGCGAAGCTCATGGCCATGTTCTGGATGAAGGCTGCGTCAACGGTGGCCAGCGTGAAGCGCACCGTGTGATCGTCGACCTTCTCGAGCTTGGCGATGTTCTTGTCCATGCCCATGTCGGTGAAGTACGGGAACTCGGTGGGGTAGGCCTTGCGGAACGGGTGATCCTTGCTGAGCATGCGGTTGAAGGTGAACAGCACGTCGTCGGCGTTGAATTCGCGGCTCGGCTTGAAGTATTCGGTGGTGTGGAATTTCACCCCTTCGCGCAGGTGGAAGGTGTAGGTGAGGCCGTCATCGCTGATGTCCCACTTTTCCGCCAGGCCGGGGACCACGGCGGTGCCGCCGCGCTCGAACTGCGACAGGCGGTTGAATACGGTTTCCGCACCGGCATCGAAGTCGGTGCCGGTGGTGTAGAGCCCAGGGTCGAAGCCCGCAGGGCTGCCTTCGGAGCAGTACACCAGGTTACCGGCGGCCTGGGCGAAGGGGGTGCTGGCGATCAGGCCGGCGACGACAAAAGCCTGGATGAAGGCGTTCTTGTGCATGGTTACCTCATTGGTATTGTGTTTTTCGTGAGGGGTCTGCTGTGGGGAAAACAGGGCGTGTCAGATCGTGACCAGCCTGCCTTAACCCTAGACCTTGTTTTACGCTATGCACGGGATGTGCCGAAAACCAGGCGGGATGTGGCAATGAGGTTGCGACAGCGGTCGCAACCTCGAGATCGGGTGCGCCGAGCGGGCCCGGCGCGGGGATGGGCGTTCGATTACATCTGTACTTCGATCACGCCGTCAGCGCTGAGGGTCACCTGGCTGGTGCCCGCTTCGATTTCAGGCGTCACGCTGTCGCTGGAGAACGCGGAAGCCTTCATGGCTTCCATGCGCATCGGCGGGCGCACGAAGCCGCCACTGTTGAGGCCCAGGCTGACCAGCTTGTAGCTCTTGCCGCCCAGGGCTTCGGTGGTCAACTGCGCGCGCTCCTTGAAGGCCGCCACGGCGTCCTTGATCAGTGCGTCTTCCTCTTTCTTGCGCGTGGCATCGGCGATGCTGAAGCTCATGCCGCCCATCTTCAGGGTCTTGAGCATGTCGCCCGTGAGTTTCGAGAGGGCGGCGAAATCGGCGCTTTCCAGACGGATCTCGGCACGCTCGCGCCAGGCGCTGATTTCCTCACCTTTCTCGCTGTAGACCGGGTAGCTGTTGCGGCTGCCCTGGGAGACGGTCACGCCGTTCACGCCACGGGCCTGGGTCAGACCGGCATTGAGGGTGCGGGTGATCTCTGCGGCGAGAGCGGCTGGATCCTTCTGCTGGGCTTCGGTGTACAGGGTGACCTGCATCAGGTCATGGGCCACTTCATGGCTGACCTGGGTGCTCAGCGAGATCTGGTTGTAGCGTGGCTCGTCGGCCTGGGCAGTGACGCTGAACAGACCAGCGGTGGTGAGGGCCAGAGCGGTGGCGAGACGGGACAGTGGCTGCATGGCGGTTCCTTATCGGTGACGTGTACGGCCCATCGGCCGTGTTCATGAGGGTAGACGAGGCGACGTGGGGATTCGGGTTAAGCCCGGTCGAAAAAAATATCCGCCCCCTCTCTGACCTCCATTTCTGGCAGGTGACTTCTTTAATCCTCTACCTGGGCCGGCAATCATCGTACGACTGCGGCGCGTTGCCGCATCAGGCCGTTGGCGGGCTTGGTTATACTCGCCAGGCTCGCGATGAGCCTTGAGGAAATTTGATGCTCGCCCCCGTACAACTGCTCTCCGCCAGCCGCCAGAACCTGTGGCGGCTGACCCTGATTCGCTTTCTGGTGCTGGCGGCACAGGCCGGTTCGGTCGGCCTGGCCTACAAGTCCGAGCTGCTGCCGCTGCCGTGGATGCAGTTGAGCATCACCCTGGGCGCCTCTCTGGTGCTGTGCCTGCTTACGGCCATTCGCCTGCGTGGGCCCTGGCCGGTGACCGAGGCCGAGTACGGTATCCATCTGGGCTTCGACCTGATCATCCACAGTGTGCTGCTGTATTACTCGGGTGGCTCGGCCAACCCCTTCGTTTCCTATTACCTGGTGCCGCTGACCATCGCCGCCGCGACACTGCCGTGGCTGTTCACCATGATCCTCGGCGGTATGGCGCTGGCCTCCTACACCCTGCTGCTGATGTGGTCGCACCCGCTGCAACTGCCGGTCGGGCCGCGGGAAAGCCTGCTGGTCTATGGCATGTGGCTGAGCTTCGCCCTGGCGGCGGGGTTGATCACCTTCTTCGTCGCCAAGATGGCCGAAGAACTGCGGCAGCAGGAAAAACTGCGGGCCGAACGCCGCGAGGAGGGCATGCGTGATCAGCAACTGCTGGCCGTGGCCACCCAGGCTGCCGGTGCCGCCCACGAGTTGGGTACGCCCCTGGCGACCATGAGCGTGCTGATCAAGGAACTGCGTCGCGAGCACCAGAACCCGCTGCTGCAGGAAGACCTGGCGCTGCTTCAGGAACAGGTAAAACTGTGCAAGGAAACCCTCCAGCAACTGGTGCGCGCCGCCGAAGCGGATCGCCGTCAGGCCGTGGTGGAGATGTCGTCGGTGGCCTGGTTGGAAACCACCCTGAATCGCTGGCACCTGATGCGCCCCGAAGCCAGCTATCGTTACGAGTGCCTGGGGGTCGGCAAACCGCCGCAATTGATGCCGCCTGCGGACCTGACCCAGGCGCTGCTCAACCTGCTCAACAATGCTGCCGATGCGTGCCCGGAGAATCTGGAAATCTGCCTGGACTGGGATCACCAGTGGGTGCGTCTGAGCATACGGGACTACGGTGCCGGTGTACCCTTGGCCATTGCCGAGCAACTGGGGCGGCCGTTCTTCACCACCAAAGGCAAGGGCAAGGGGTTCGGCCTCGGGCTGTTCCTCAGTCAGGCCAGCGTGACCCGCGCCGGCGGCACGGTGAAGCTGTATAACCATGAAGAAGGCGGCACGCTCACCGAGCTCAAGCTGCCAAGGGCTTACGTTCGGGCCTGAGTTAAGGAGTGATGTATGAGTGACGAAGCGCTGCTGGAAAGCGAAGAACAACCCCATCTGTTGCTGGTCGATGACGACCCCACCTTCACCCGGGTGATGGCGCGTGCCATGAGCAGCCGCGGCCTGCGTGTATCGACCGCTGCATCCGCCGAAGAAGGCCTGGCGCTCGCCACCCAGGACTTGCCGGATTACGCCGTGCTCGACCTGAAGATGGAAGGCGACTCCGGTCTGGTGCTGCTGCCCAAGCTGCTGGAGCTGGATGCCGAAATGCGCGTGGTGATCCTCACCGGCTATTCGAGCATCGCCACCGCGGTGGAAGCCATCAAGCGCGGCGCCTGCAACTACCTGTGCAAGCCGGCGGATGCCGACGACGTGCTCGCTGCACTGCTGACCCAGCATGCCGACCTCGACACCCTGGTGCCGGAGAACCCCATGTCGGTGGACCGCCTGCAGTGGGAGCACATCCAGCGCGTGCTGGCCGAGCACGAAGGCAACATCTCGGCCACTGCCCGCGCCCTTGGCATGCATCGCCGTACCCTGCAGCGCAAACTGCAGAAGCGCCCGGTTCGCCGATAACGCGGCCTCGAGCCACGCGCTGCGAGTAAGAGACGTTCGCTGGCTGAGCAGTGTCCCGCTGACGTCCAGCCCTTGGGCTGAGCGACGGTGGTGCTCGGTCAGGGCAGCGTCCGAATGCCCTGACAACAACGGGCCGTTTCTTGCCTTTCAAAGCTTGAAGCTTGCCGCTGCCTTTACGACTATCATTAGCACGCTATCAACGTGCCTGGGTTTTCAGGCACGTTGCCGTGCCACCTTCCTGCTTCCTGGACGCCCATGCTCGCCGTGCTTCAGCAAACCTTAGGCATCACTGCCCCGGTCTTCTCCATGCTGTTTCTCGGCGTGCTGCTCAAGCGCCTGCGCTGGATCGACGATGCCTTCATCGATACCGCGTCCTCTCTGGTGTTCCGCGGCACCATGCCGACCCTGCTGTTTCTCAGCATCATCGGTGCGGACCTCAACGCGGCGCTGCAGCCTGCACTGATCGGCTACTTCGTGTTCGCCACCCTGGTCGCCTTCGTCGTCGCCTGGGGCTGGGCCATCTGGCGTTGCCCGATGGCCGATCGCGGTATCTACACCCAGGGCGCGTTCCGCGGTAACAACGGCATCGTCGGCCTGGCACTGGCCACCAGCATGTATGGCGACTATGGCCTGTCGGTGGGCGCGGTGCTCGGTGGCGTGGTGATCCTCTGCTACAACGTGCTGTCGGCCATCGTCCTGGCGATCTACAGCCCGAACATGAAGGCCGACCCCTGGACACTGTGCAAGAGCATCTTCACCAACCCGCTGATCATCGGCGTACTCGCGGCCATCCCGTTCGCCTACTGGCAGATCCCGCTGCCGCACTGGATGCTGGTGTCCGGCGAATACTTCGCACAGATGACCCTGCCGCTGGCGCTGATCTGCATCGGCGGCACGCTGTCGCTGACCTCGCTGCGTGAAAGCAGTGGCGTGGCGATCGGGTCGAGCATGATGAAGATGGTCTGGCTGCCGCTTTTGTCGACGCTGGGAGCCTGGGCATTCGGCTTCCGTGGCGCCGACCTGGCGATCCTTTTCCTGTACTTCGCCAGCCCCACGGCTGCCGCCAGCTTCGTCATGGCCCGGGCGGTCAACGGCAACTACCAACTGGCGGCCGCGATCATCGTCATCACCACCCTGGCGGCGGTGGTCACCACCAACGTCGGGCTGTTGCTGTTGCAGTGGGCAGGATGGATCTAGCGCATCGATAGCGCCCCCCGTGTAGCTACCGCCTTGCCCATTGCCTCGCAAGCGCTCATTCGGCATCAACAGGCATCCCCGATTTCAGGCCGTGGGGTGGGCAATAACTGACGCTCATCCTGCGGGGCTGGTTGTCGGGTGGGCTTCAGCCCACCAATGGCGTGTTCAAATGGAGCCTGCGAGTTGGCCGGGTGGCGTGGATCTCACCTGCGTGGTCCGCTTCGCCCACCCGTTCACGAGAGCAAGGGCGGATGACAAGAGCCTCATCCACCCGACGCGAGGCGCGTGCTGCAGGGGCGGATTCAGCGCACCACCTGTTCGCATCGCCAACCCACGACTACCCGTCATCGATTCCGCCACTGTGATCCAGTGCCGATTCGCACGCTCCACGATTGTTAGTTGCGGGGTAACTGGTTAGCATCCTTGGCTAGCGTGTAACTTCATGTGACGGCCGCCTTGTCGCTCATGAGGTCACGGTGTCGCCTACTATGAGCCTACGATGTGAAGTGCGGATGCCGGGCTGTAGAGCCTGAGCCAGCACAAGGAGTGCAGTGCAGTGGTTCGTCCATCTTCACGACGAGGGTCGTTTCGACTCGCCTGGGCCCAGGCCTGGGCAGTGCGTCGCGTGCTGCTCCTGTGCGTTGTTCTGACGCCTTCCATGACCCTGGCCGACCCCTCCGTATCCCTGCAAGGCCCCAGCGGTGGCTGGCGTTATCACGGTCTCAATGACGGTGCCGACGAAGCACGCGTGGCTTACCCCACGCCGCCCATCGACCGTGGCGCCCAGCGCGGGCGCAGTCTGATCGAGGGCACCCTGCAGAATATCGGTCATCTGCGTGCGCCCCATCGGCTCGTGGTCAACGGCAGCCCGCTGCCGCTGTACACCGACGAGCAGGGCCGCTTCTCCCGGCCCTATGCCTTTGGCGCGGGCTCCAACAGCGTCGAGCTGGTGGCAGGTGAGGGGCAGTCGCTCAAACGCATTCAATTCTATGAAGCCAACAACCTGCGCACCCCGGCGCGCATCCGCATGGTGCTGGGTTGGGACGATCCCAAGGCCGAGCTCGACCTGCACGTGGTTACCCCGGATGGCCAGCACGCCTTCTGGAGCCACCCGGTGCTGACCAACGGTGGCGGCCTGGACGTGGACAGCGTCGATGGCCCCGGCCCGGAAATGTTCACCATGACCGCGCCGCTGCAGGGCACCTATCTGATCTACGTGAACTATTGGGGCAACCTGGGCAGCGGTGGTTACAACTTCGAGGCTGGTAGCAACCAGAACGAGATCATCACTGCGCAGATCAACCTGATCTTCAACGAGAACACCGTCAACGAAAAGCGCGAGACGTTCCTGGTGCCGCTGCGTGCCATTGGCGAGCTGCTTTTCGTGAAATCTTTCAATTATTGAACCCGATGCTCGGATGAACTGGGACTTTTTATGAACCGGATGATCACCGCCCACTTGCAGCGCGTCTCCACACTGGCGCTGGCTGTACTGCTTGCCGCCTGCGGTCAGGATTCCCGCGAGCTGGGTGAACGCAGTGCCCTGGGCCTGAATCTGCAGCACCCCGATGCGCTGATCGAGAGTGCCTCGCTCAGCCGTCTGCCCAAGGACCTGCTGGCGGTGCCGCTGCTGCGCGACACCCTCACCGAAGACTTCGTCTTCTACTACGAGCACAACGCCGACCGCCTCGGGCTGGTTGGCAGCCTGCGGCGGATCATCTACGAACGCGACCTGAAGCTGCGTGACAACCTGCTCGACGAGTTGCTCGACCAGCCCGCCGACGTCGCTCTGTGGAAGGGCGCCGATGGCAAGCTCAAGCATTTCCTGATGGTGATGCAGCGCGGCGGTCTGGCCAAGGTGCTGGAGCCGCTGGCCCATATCGCGCTGGACGATAGCCAGCTGAAGCAGGTTGGCGAGCTGCGCGTCGATGGCAGCAGCGTGCCGCTGTATCGTCTCAACTACCTGGGCGACCGTGCGCTGCTGCTGGCCAGCCATGGCGACAAGCTGTTGGTGCTGTCTTCACCTGGCATGCTGCTTGGCGAGGACGAAAAGCTCGGCCGCGAAGCCGTGGAATCGGTGGAGTCCCTGATCGACGGCGACAACCCGTTTCCCAAGCGCTTCGGCCTCAAGGCCCGTGAGCAGGAGCAGCAGCGCATTTCCCTAAGTGGCGAGTATGTCGCCCTCGGCTACCAGCGCTTCTTTCCGGCCTTCGCCGGTCTGCGTTTCGAAAAAGGCGAGGGCGGCTGGAGCAGCTTCCTGGCCCTGAACGAAGTCGATGACCAGCCGCGGCTGGATTTCACGCCGATCTGGAAAGCCATGCCGATGGGCGCCAGTGCCTGTGTGGCGGTCCCCGTGGCGCCAGGTAGCGCCGAGCGGCTGCTGACCCGTGTCGGTGCCAGCAAGGCGGTCAGCGAAGATCTCGAAAAACGCCTGGGCAGCACCGCCGGTCTATGCTGGTACGCCGACTCGCGACTGCATTCGCCGTTGCTGGTCACCCACCTCGACGAGGCCGTCACACCCGAGCTCGATCAGGCCATCGGTGGTCTGTTCGACGGCATGGTCGGCGCGTTCGAACCCAATGCCGAGAACGGCCGCTTCCCGGTCGAAAGCCAGAGCACTGCCGACGGCCATACCTGGCGCCGCGAGGTGGGCTCGAATTTCGGCCAGTACCCGGCCGAGCAGAGTGCCATGCCCGATGCGCTGGTTTCCCAGGGGTTCTTCCGCGTGAGCCTGGCGCGTCAGGGGCAGACGTTGCTGTTCTCCCTGGATGACCGGTTGGTGGACAAGGCGCTCGATACGCTCGGCAAACGCTTCCCGCCGCTTGCCGAGGTGCTGCCCACCGATGGCCTGGTACCCGGCTATCTGGCACCCGAGGGGCTGTCGCGCCTGCTCGAACAGGAAACCCTGGACAGCCTGCCGGCCAACTACGAGCCGGTATTCCGCAACGCCGCCGACACGCATCTGCTGCCCAAGCTGCGTGCCATGGGCGGTTATGGCCAGTTCGCGCTGACGCTGCCGAAAGACACCGAAGCCGATGACGATTGGAAATGGGTACCACTGGAATGGCGCTCCCTGTGAAAACCCACCCAGAGGCTGCTGCGCGTCGGCCCTGCTGCGTTAAAAACAGGCTCGGAATGCTCATTTACAAACTCGTAAACTCGAGTGCGAGCCCAGTCCGTTCCTCGCCTGTTTTTGCCTTGCATGGCTCTAGCTCGCGAGCCTCTGGGCGGGTTGCAGCTATCGCAATGTTCGCCATGTTCATGGCGTTGAGCCTTTGCGCGCGCGCCGAGCAAGCGCCCGGCCTGAACCCCGAGCAGTCGCAGATCTTCCGTGCCTGGTTCGTGCGGATCGCCCAGGAACAGCTGCGCCAGGGACCGAGCCCACGCTGGCACCAGCAGGACTGTGTCGGCCTCGTTCGCTTCGCTGCCAACGAAGCGCTCAAGGTGCATGACGCCAAGTGGCTGCACGCCAATGGCCTGTCCAATCGCTACCTGCCGCCGGAATTGGAACTGGACGATGCTCAGCGCCGTCTGGCGCAGAACTGGCAGCAGGGCGGCGGCAAGCAGGGCCCCTACGTCAATGCGATCAAGATGATCCAGTTCAACAGCCAGTTGGTCGGCCGCGATCTGAACCAGGCCCGTCCCGGCGACCTGATGTTCTTCGATCAGGGCGACGACCAGCACCTGATGATCTGGATGGGCCGCGACATCGTTTACCACACCGGCACCACCACTCCCACGGATAACGGCATGCGTGCCGTCAGCCTGCAACAACTCATGACATGGAAGGACACCCGATGGATACCCGACGACGCCAACCCCAACTTTATCGGCATCTATCGGCTGAATTTCCTCGCGCGATGAACCGCCTGCTGGCTGTCGCGCTGCTGGCCCTGCTGCCTCTGGCTGCTCAGGCGGAGGACGAGGTGCCGGCGAGCAACTACACGCCGCTGTCCGGCGAGTCGTTCTTCCTGCTCGCCGACTCGAGCTTCGCCGCCGACGAAGTGGCCACGGTACGCCTCGAGGCGCCAGGCCGTGATTACCGCCGCTATCGCATGGAAGGCTACGGCGGGGTGGACATGCGCCTGTACCGCATCGAGCAGCCGCTGGAGTTTCTCAAGCGCCAGAAGAATCTGCACCGCGTGGTTGCCGAGGGCCAGTTCAAGGGGGAGGGGCTGTCCAATACCCTGTCCTACCTGTGGGACAACTGGTACCGCAAATCCCGTCGGGTGATGCAGCGTGCCTTCTCCTACGAGTCGCGCAAGCAGGTCACCGAGGAAGCGCCGGAGCTGAAGATGGGCAGCGCCATCGCCGCGCCCACCGAGTACACCCCGCAGGTGCAGTTCGCGCCGATGAAGGGGCTGCCGCTGGTGGCCGAGTTCCGCTATCCGTTGTGGGAAGCCAAGCCCATCGAGCCGCCAGCGGGCGTCGACCTGTCCGGCTCGTCGAGCAACTTCGTCAGTGTCGCACCGGGTAACGTCTACGTGCCGCTGGGCAAGCTGGAGCCGGGCCTGTACCTGGCCGAGGCGATCATCGGCAAGTACCGCGCCACTACCGTGGTGTTCGTTTCCAACACCGTGGCGGTGAGCAAGATCGCCGGTGGTGAACTGCTGGTGTGGACGGCCGACAAGCATCAGGGCACGCCAGTGGCGGATGCCAAGCTGCTGTGGAGCGATGGCCTGGGTGTGATGACCAGTGGCAAGACCGACGCACAAGGCTTGCTGCGCCTCGGCCATGCCAGCCCGGAGCGCTCCTACGTGATCGGCGAGGACGCCCAGGGCGGTGTGTTCGTGTCCGAAAACTTCTACTACGACAGCGAAATCTACGACACCAAGCTCTACGCCTTCACTGATCGCCCGCTGTACCGCCCCGGCGACTGGGTAGAGGTGAAGATCGTCGGCCGTGAGTTCAAGAACTCCAGTGATTCGGTGGCGGCCGGTACCGCGCCGATCAGTCTCAGCGTGCTGGACGCCAACGGCACCGTGCTGCAGACCCAGACGCTGGATTTCGACGGCGCCCGTGGCGGCCAGGGCCGCTTCCAGCTGCCGGACAACGCCGTGGCCGGCGGTTACGAGCTGCGCTTCGCCTACCGTGATCAGCTGTACAGCAGCGCCTTCCGGGTGGCCGAGTACATCAAACCGCACTTCGAAGTGTCGCTGGATCTGGACAAGCCGGACTTGCGCACCGGTGAGCCGGTCAAGGGCGCCCTGGTGCTTCTCTACCCCGATGGCAAGCCGGTGGTGGACGCCAAGGTGCAGTTGAGCCTGCGTGCCCAGCAACTGTCGATGGTCGATAACGAGCTGCAGTACCTCGGCCAGTTCCCGGTCGAGCTGACCAGCAGCGAAGTGAGCACCGATAGCCAGGGCCGCGCCGTGCTCGACCTGCCGGCCGCCGACAAGCCCAGCCGCTACCTGCTCAGCGTGTTCGCCAGCGATGGTGCCGCCTACCGGGTCAAGACCAGCAAGGAAATCCTCATCGAACGCGGTGCCGCGCGCTACCGCCTGAGTGCGCCACAGCGCTTCAGCTCGGCCGGTCAGACCGTCAGTTTCAGCTACCGCAGCGAGGGTGACAGCGAGCGGCGCCCGGCCCGTTACGACTGGGTGCGCCTGGAGGATCAGAGCACCGGCAACGGCGAGCTGGCGGCGGATGCCAAGGGCTTCGAGCTGAACTTCGAACGCCCCGGTACCTACAGCGTCACCCTCAAGGACAGCAGCGGCCTGATTCTCGGCGCCACCGGCCATTCGGTCAGTGGCGAGGGCGTCAAATCCGTCGCCGGCACCATCGAGATCGTGCTCGACAAGGCCGAGTACCAGGCCGGTGAAGAAGCCCTGGCGCTGATCACGTTCCCGGAGCCGGTCAGCGATGCGCTGCTGACCCTGGAGCGTGACAAGGTCGAGGCCACTGCGCTGCTCTCCAGGGGCGGCGACTGGCTCAAGCTCGAGCGCCTGTCCGACACCCAGTACCGCGCGCGTATTCCGGTCGGCAAGACCTTCTCGCCGAACATCACCTTCTCGGCGCTGTACACCCGCGGTGGTGACTACAGCTTCCAGAACGCGGGCATCAAGGTCGCTACGCCGCAGATCGACATCGCCATCAAGGCCGACAGGGAAGTGGTGGAGCCGGGCGACCTGGTCACCGTCGAGCTGAGCACCCTGTTCGAAGGCAAGCCGGTACCGACGCGTCTGACGGTCAGCGTGGTGGACGAGATGATCTACGCCTTGCAGCCGGAAATCGCCCCGGGCATCGATCAGTTCTTCTATCACCCACGGCGCAACAACGTGCGCACCAGTGCCAGCCTGTCGTTCATCAGCTATGACCTGGCCCTGCCGGGTACGCCAAGTGCACCGGGCCGCGCCAACCGCAGCGAGCGGGGCGTCAAGGTACTGGAGCGGCCACGCCGTGAAGAGGTCGACACCGCTTCCTGGCAGCCGGATCTGGTCACCGATGCGGATGGCAAGGCACGTTTCAGCTTCCGCATGCCCGACTCGCTGACCCGCTGGCGCATCACCGCCCGTGCGGTGAGCGCGGACGGGCAGGTTGGTCAGAAGCGTCAGTTCGTGCGCTCGGAGAAGCCGCTGTACCTGAAGTGGAGCGGCCCGAGCCGCTTCCGGGTCGGCGACAAGCCGGCACTTGGGCTGTTCGCCTTCAATCAGGGAGAAGATGGCAGTAAAGCGGAACTGCTGATCCGTCATGGTGAGCAGCAACAGCGCCGTGAAGTGGTATTGGCCAAGGGCATCAACTACCTGCCCGTCGAGGACTCGGTGATCGCCGCGGGTGATTTCAGTGCCGAGCTGCGCCAGGGCGACAAGGTGGCCGATGCGCTGGCCGTGAATCTGCGCACTGTCGCTGCGGGCTGGCAGCAGGTGCGCAGCACGCGCCTGTCAGCTTTCCCGGGCAGCACGGCGTTGCAACTGCCCGCCGATGCCAGTCAGGTACAGGTGCGCCTGGATGACAGCGGCGCTGGCCTGTTCGGTGCGGCTCTGGACGATCTGCTCGCCTACCCCTATGGCGGTGTCGAGCAGACAGCAAGCCGTCTGCTGCCGCTGAGCCTGGCTTACCCGACCCTGGCGGCAGGCGAGCCGCGGATCAAGGATCGCCTGCGTCTGGTTATGCAGAACAGCCGCCTGCGCCTGGTGCAGATGGCCGGGCCGGAAGCGACCTTCACCTGGTGGGGCGGCGATGCCGATGGCGACGCCTTCCTCACCGCCTACGCTTATTTCGCCGACTGGCACGCCAGCCGTGCGTTGGCGATCCCGTTGCCGCCCGAGCACTGGCAGCGTCTGCTGGAGCTGTATGCCAAACGCGCTCAGGACACGCCATTGCTGCAACGCGCGCTGATCATCGCGTTCTCCCGAGACATGGGCTTGCCGGTGAAAACCCTGCTCGAAGGGCTGGTCTATGACCTGGCCGCAGCGGGCGAGGGCGAGGAAGCGGTGCTCGGCGAAGGTGACAGCCTGGTGATGGCGGCACCGGATTCCGCGCTCGGTCTGGCGATTGCCCGCGAGCTGGGCGTCAAGCTGGCGCAGCGCGCTGGCGTGCCGGTATCGGATGAGCTGCTCGCGCAGATGGAGGCTGTTCGTGGGCGTCTCGCCGAGAGCCAGTCACCCTTCGTCGATGCAGTCGGTCTGTATCTGGATGGCCCGGATCGCCAGCGGGCCCAGCGCTTGCTCGGCGAGCTGGCGCCTGCCCAGGCAGGCCTGGAGCGCGCTTTGGCGCTGACCTGGCTGCAGCCGTCGCTGGACCTGCGTGGCACGCAGCCTGCGTTGGTGCTGGAAGGCGACTGGCGGGCAGTGGAGGGGGCGACTGGCGAAACCTACTGGCAATGGAACGGCGCTCAGCCGCCCCAGGCTTTGCTGTTGGCCGGTGACCTGGATCAGCCAAGCGATGTGCGCCTCGACTACCAGAGCGCCCAGGCGGCGCCAAGCAATGTGCCGGTGACCTTGAAACGGCGGCTGCTGCGCCTGGTGCCGAGCGACAAGGCGTTCGAGTTCCGCGCCGAGGAAGTCGGCAAGGACCAGATATCCAGTGCCGACCTGTACCTGGACGAAGTGACCCTGAGCAGCGAATCCGAGCAGACCCTGCGCTACGGCATGCTGGAAGTACCGCTGCCACCGGGCGCCGATGTGGAACGTACCACCTGGGGCATCCAGGTAAGCGGCCTGGGTGGCGATGAAGCCTCGGCGCTGGAGAAGGCGCGCAACGAGCCGGGCGAGCTGAGCTACGCCGTACCGGTGGACAGCCTGCAGGGCGAACTGGTGTTGCGCCATCTGGTGCGTTTCTCGCAGAAGGGTGAGTTCGTACTGCCGCCGGCCCGCTACGTGCGCCTCTACGCTCCAGGCCAGCAGGCTCTGGAGGCTGAACCCGCGCTGCAGAAGGTAACCGTTGAGTAAGTACGGCTTGCTCGCTTCGCTGGCCTTGCTATCCGCTTTCTCAGGGCCGGCAATGGCAGCCGAAGCGCCGCTGTCGCTGGCCTGGCAACGGGCCTGGCAACGGGCCGATGGCAGCGAGCTGCTGCGCTTGGACGAGCAGCGGCTGCTCAGCCGCGAACCCTTATCCGCGAACCTGCAGGCGCCGCTGGGCAGCCTGTGGAAGCTGTTCGTCTATGCCTATCTGGTCGACACGAGGCAGCCGGATAACGGCTATCAGTGCCGTGGGCAGGACAAGGAAGAGGTCTATTGCTGCAACCCGGGCGGGCGCATCGACCGGGATCAGGCGCTGGTCAAATCCTGCGGCTTGTATTTCGAGCAGCAGAATCTGCAACTGGCCGAAGATGACTGGTCGCGTTACTGGCAGGCTCGAAAGGCGCCGAGCTGGATCAGCGAGCGCCAGCGCCTGGCAGCGGATACCCGCGTTTCGGTTCAGCAATTGCTGACGCAACTCGGGCAATTGCCGGCCCAGGCCGATGCCCGCAAGGTACTGCTGGACGTGGTGCTGGGCGGCGACGGCTCGACCATCAGCGCCCTGGGCAGCCGGCTGCGGGTAAAAACCTGGAGCTGGCTGGCCGATGGCGATCCCCAGGCTCGTCAGGGCGGTTTCGCCGGTTGGCTGGCCGATGGCACGCCGGTCTGGAGCGGCGGCTCGGGCACCAGCAGCATGGTGCTCAAGCGGCATGCCGAGTCGCTTGGCCAGGTACTGCCTGCGGGGTGGCCGCGCGAGGCCGGCAGCTGCGTCGAGGTACGCCTGTTCGCCCGCTATCCTCTGCGCCAGATACGCCGTGAGGGTAATGACGTGGCCGTTGAGCCGGGTGTGCTGAATGGTCGTTACGAGGTCGAGTTCGCCAACGGCAATCGCCTGTCCATCGAAAGCCATGGTGAGCTGTTTCTCGAACGTTCCGACGAGGGACTGCAACTGACCGCTCACCTGGATCGCGAAGATTATGTCGCCCGTGTACTGGATCGCGAAGCCTCGGCGCAGCCCGCCGAAGCCGCCAAGGCTCTGGCCATCGCTGCCCGTACCTACCTGCTGCAGAGCGCCGGGCGTCGCGGCGAATGTCTGCGTATCGACGACAGCAGCGCCAGTCAGCGGGTGGCGCCGCGCCCGGCCAGTCAGGGCGCACGGGATATCGCCGCGTGGACGGCCGACCTGGTGCTGGCCGGCACCCCTGTGACCTATCACACGACCCAACCCGGCCCTGATCGCCTGGCCTGGACGCAGGCCGTCGAGCAGGCTGGCAGCGGCCTGCGTTATGACGCCATCCTGGCCCGCGCCTTTCCTCGCGCCACGCTGAGCCGCTGGGACAAACCGGTAGCGGCTTGCCAACCGATTGCCGCCGCCGAACAGTGGCTGCGCAAGCAGCGCCGCGACTGGCGCCCGCGCCTGGATCGCGAACCGGGCTACGAGGAAATCCAGCAGTTCACCGTGTGCCAGCTGGCGTCTGGCCGGCCCTATGTGGATCGCGAGCGGCAACGGATCTTCGTGCGCGGCTTCTTCTCGTTGCAAGACCGCCTCGACCTGACCCACGAGTACCTGCACCTGGCATTCATCGCTCACCCCAATGGACAGGACGAGGCCTATGTCGAAGGCCTCGCCCGCACCCTGTTACTGGAATGACATCATGGCTCTGATCAATCCCCGTTTCGTTCTCTGCCTGACCTTGCTGCCGCTCTGCGCGCTGGCCGAAGTGAGCCTCGATACACCGCGCAGTGGCTGGCGCGAAGGAGGGGCAGACGGCGCCCAGTTCATGCAGCAGGTCAACTACCCGGCATCAAGCGTCAACAGTGCCGCCAATCAGGCCGATACCGCCCGCATCAAGGGCGCGATCAGCAAGTTGGAGAAAGATGGCAAGGCACCCGGTCGCCTGGTGGTCAACGGTGTCAGCATGCCGCTGAAGATCGCCGAAGACGGCAGCTTCGATCGCCCCTTCGTATTCTCGGAGGGCAGCAACAACGTCGAGGTGCGCAGCCCCGATGGCGGGCAGCGTCGCCGCGTGCAGTTCTACAACAACGGCAGCGGCGAAACCCCGGCGCGCTTGCGGGTGGTGCTGTCCTGGGACAGCGACAACACCGACCTCGACCTGCATTTGGTGACACCCGATGGTGGCCACGTCTGGTACGGCGACCGTTCCCTGGCCAACGGTGCAGCCCTGGATGTGGACGTGACCACCGGCTACGGCCCGGAGATGATCGCCACGCCAACGCCGCTCAAGGGCCAGTACCTGGTGTACGTGAATTACTACGGCGGCGGTTACAGCTACGACGACGGCGAGAGCACTGCCCAGCAGATTCTCACCACCGGGCAGATCACCGTGATCAGCGAAGAGGGCACGGTCAACGAAAAACAGCAGAGTTTCCTCGTACCGATGCGTACACCGGGCGAGTTGACGCTGGTGAAAAGCTTCAGCTATCCATAGCCGCCCGTCTGCCCGTTCTCTCTCGATAGCCTCCTGGAGGAGCCCGCTTGCAGCCAGCAAGCGAATGGCGGGCTTCAGCATGGTTGGCAGGATCACCTGTCAACGCTGGCATTTAATATCAAAAAAAGCTTATCCACTCTTCATTATTATTCGTTTGATGAAGCCTTCTTCGTTCGTCACACTCCGTTGCATTGTCCGAATCGGTTTCTCTGCTGAAGCGGACAAGGTTGCAAACAGACGATTCCATCATCCAGGGACGGATACTCCTGCCAGCCGCCTATGGCGGTACACAGCGGGCCTTTCACGTGAGAGGCTCGATCTTTTCGACGATACCCGATGAAATCCTCAGCGCATTTTCCCCAGTGGCTGTCTGCCTTACTGCCGGATTCCCTGCACACCCGACCTCGTGAATGGAGCCGCGCCGCGCTTGGTGCCGCGACGGGTTTTCTGTTCAGCACCTGGGTGTGCAGCCATCTGTTCGGCCTGCACATGACGGTGCATTTTTCCGGGCCACTGGCGGCCTCGGCCGTGCTGTTGTTCGCAGTCTCTTCCGGCGCGCTGGCGCAGCCCTGGTCGATCCTCGGCAGCTACCTGTGTGCCTGCGTGGTCGCACTGACGATCACCCACTTCATCGATCACAGCCTGGTCGGTGCCGCGCTGGCCTTGGGCCTGAGTCTGCTGCTGATGTGTCCGCTGCGCTGCCTGCATCCGCCGGCGGGTGCCATCGCCTTCTGCATGGTGTTCGCCACGCCTGCGCCCGGTGAGCCGTTCTGGCAGCCGGCGCTGGTGGCGATGACCGCCGGCCTCGGTCTGCTGGCCTGCGCGCTGCTCTACAACAACCTGACACGCATGCCTTACCCTCGCCCGCACCCGGGAGCGTCCACGCTGCACCGCACCCGCGACCCGCTGCCCAGCGAACGTGCGGGCATCAAGGCGGACGATCTGGATCATGCCCTGGACGAGCTTGGCGCCTTCGTCGATGTCACCCGTGAAGACCTCGAGCTGATCGTGCGCAGCACCGAGAAGCATGCCCTGCGCCGCAGCATGGGGGATATTCGGGCCGGGCAGATGATGTCCCGCGACCTGGTTCATGCCGCCCCCGCAACCCCCGTCGCCAAGGGCCTTTACCTGCTTACCCACCACCAGCTCAAGGCCTTGCCGATTCTCGACCGTGACAAGCGACTGGTGGGCATCGTCAGCCTGGTTGATCTGGTCAGCGCTCTGCGTTCCAGGCGCTTCAATCTGCGCGCGATGCTCGGTCTGCAAAAGAAGCAGGTACTGGGCGAGCTGATGACATCGCCCGTGCAGTCGGTGGATGTCGATGTCCATGTCGTCGACCTGATTGCATTGCTCTCCGACGAAGGCCTGCATTGCCTGCCGGTACTGGACGACGGGGCTCTGGTCGGGATGATCACCCAGACCGATCTGGTCGCGGCACTGCACCGCGATCTGCTCAGGCATCTGAATTGATGCATCGAATGATTCGACCTGCCCCCTTACACTGCACATCGGATCAGGCTTGAGGAGTCGTCGGCGCCAATCGCGCTGGCTCAGCGAAGATGGATATCGACCTTACCCGCACCTTTCTGGAAATCGTCCGCAGCGGCAGCTTCATCGCCGCTGCCGAGCGCATGCACGTCACCCAGACGGCGATCACCGCGCGGATCCAGAAGCTCGAAAGCCACCTCGGCAGCACGCTATTCGTGCGCAACCGCGCCGGTGCGCGACTGACGGCCGACGGCGAGGCGTTCGTCACCTATGCCAACCAGATTCAACAGACCTGGGAAGCGGCGCAGCGTGACCTGCCGCTGCCGGATGGTTATCACAACGTCATCCACATCGGCGGCGAGGTCAGCCTGTGCAACCCGCTGATGCTGCGCTGGGTGAGCGCGATTCGCGAGAACATCGACGGTTATGCGGTGCGTGCGCAGATCGCCGAAGGAGCGAGTCTGTTACGGCAGGTTGAGCTGGGCGTGCTGGATGCGGCATTGGTCTACCAGCCCACGTACTGGGCCGGTATGCAGGTCGAGCAGGTGCTCGAGGAAAAGCTGATCCTGGTGAAGGCGGCGAACCCCGAGCCCTACGTCTACATCGACTGGGGCGACAGCTTCCGCGCGCAGCACGACCGTGCCTTGCCGGACAAAGCACGTGCGCCGGTGACCTTCAATCTCGGCCCGTTGGCGTTGCAGTACATTCTGGAGCACGGTGGGTCCGGCTACTTCCGTACCCGGGTGGTGCAGAGCTATCTGGACAGCAAGGTGCTCGAGCGGGTGAGCAAGGCGCCGGAGTTCAGCTACCCGACCTATCTGGTCTACGCCCGCGAGCGCGACTCGGCGGCTTTGCAGCAGAGCTTCACCCTGCTGCGCGAGATCGCCGCCCAGGATACCGACTGGTCACAGCGCTGGGACCCGGCGGTCTGAGCGAATCTCCCACATCTGTACAAGCCGCGACCTCGCGGCGAATGGTGGTAGCGCTGCGGTCTTGCGGCGTGGCCGCAATCATTTTCGCGCCGGGGGCGACGCTCCTACGGTCGGCGAAAATGCCGCATTAGCGTAGGAGCCGCGACCTCGCGGCGAATGGTGGTAGCGCTGGAGTGTTGCGCAATGGCCGCAATCGCCTTCGCGCCGGGGGCGACGCTCCTACGATCGGCGGAAATGCCGCATTCGTGTGGGGGCCGCGACCCCGCGGCGAATGGTGGTAGCGCTGGAGTGTTGCGGAGTGGCCGCAATCGTTTTCGCGCCGGGGGCGACGCTCCTACG
>NZ_JARVSV010000005.1:0-163216 GCF_030209025.1 Pseudomonas sp. MEJ086 | reverse complement strand
TGCGCATTATAGGCCCCCACGAAATCAGGTCAAGGGCTTATTTCAGGTTTATTCGGATTTCAGCGTAATACGCGCGAAAGCCTTCTTGCCGGCCTGACAGACATGCGTCGCACCCAGCTTGAACACGAAGGCTCGATCGACAACCTGACCATCCACTCGCACACCACCTGAACCCAGCAGGTCGCGAGCGACTGCCGCATTCTTCACCAAACCTGCCTTATTAAGGAGAGCGGCGATCGGCATGTCTTCGGCAGAAGCCAGCTCAACCTCTGGCAGGTCCTCCGGCAGCTCGCCGTCCTTCATACGGTTACCGGCAGAGCGGTGCGCGGTTGCAGCGGCTTCTTCGCCGTGAAAGCGCGCGACGATCTCTTCGGCCAGCTTGATTTTGATATCACGAGGGTTGGCGCCATTCTCGACATCCGTCTTGAACTGCCCGATCTCGTCCATGGAGCGGAAGCTCAGCAGTTCGAAGTAGCGCCACATCAGCGCATCCGGCATGGACACCAGCTTGTTGTACATGACGCCGGGCGCTTCCTGGATACCTATATAGTTGCCCAACGACTTGGACATCTTCTTGACGCCATCCAGACCTTCGAGCAGCGGCATGGTGACCACGCACTGAGAGGCCTGGCCATAGGCGCGCTGCAGCTCACGCCCCATCAGCAGGTTGAATTTCTGATCGGTGCCACCCAGCTCGACATCGGCACGCAAGGCAACGGAGTCGTACCCCTGCACCAGCGGGTAAAGGAACTCATGAATGGCGATCGGCTGATTGCCGGAGTAGCGCTTGTCGAAGTCGTCGCGCTCGAGCATCCGCGCCACGGTGTACTGCGAAGCCAGACGAATGAAATCGGCAGGCGTCAGCTCGTTGATCCACGTGGAGTTGAAGGCAACCTCGGTCTTCGCCGGATCGAGGATCTTGAACACTTGCTGCTTATAGGTCTCGGCGTTCTCGAGAACCTGCTCGCGGGTAAGCGGCGGGCGAGTGGCGCTCTTGCCGCTAGGGTCGCCGATCATTCCGGTGAAGTCGCCAATCAGGAAGATCACCTGGTGACCCAAATCCTGAAACTGGCGCAGCTTATTAATAAGCACGGTGTGGCCCAGATGCAGATCCGGCGCGGTCGGGTCGAAGCCAGCCTTGATACGCAGCGGCTCGCCACGCTTGAGCTTGTCGATCAGCTCCGCCTCAACCAGGACTTCTTCCGCACCGCGCTTGATCAGCGCGAGCTGCTCTTCAACCGACTTCATAAGGACTCACAATCACCAAATTCAAAAGGGAACCAACCATACAAGATCACGGACAAATGACAAGTTTTGCCCAGCGTAAAGCCACAGGCTTACCAGCCATCACCTTCAGGGTTGCCTCAAGGTGGATTTGGTTATATTTTATACAGTTACTGCATATTCATCAGTATCTTCTTTTCCTCTTCATCTTTTCACTTCAAAAAAAGCAGCCCTATGACCTCGACAACTAAAGCGCCGCCGCTCTATCCCAAAACCCACATCATTGCAGCGAGCGGCGTAGCCGCACTGCTCAGCCTGGCCCTCCTGGTGTTCCCTTCCCGGGAAGTAGAAGCGAAAAAGACCTTTCTCAATCTCGACATGGACAACGGCTCGGAGCAGGTACAGCAGAACCTGCCGACGCCTCCGGCAGACGTGGCACAGGATCAACCTGCCGATGAATCGCCCTTCGCGCAAATTGAAGGCAACGAAGACACCCAGAACGCCGAGCTGGAAGCCGAGCCCCAGGTAGCCGAACAGCCGCCGGAAGATCCTCTCAGCAAAACCGTTGCTGTGGCCAATGGCGATACGCTTTCCACGGTATTCAGCAAGGTCGGCCTGTCGGCCAACACCCTGCATGACGTGATAAACAGCAGCAAGGACGCCAAGCAGTTGAGCCGCCTCAAGGTCGGCCAGGAGCTGCAGTTCAAGCTCAGCGAAGACGGTCAGCTGGAAAGCCTGCACAGCAAGCTCAGCGACCTGGAAAGCGTCAGCCTGAACAAGACGGAAAAGGGCTACGACTTCAAGCGCGAGCTGGTCAAGCCGGACGTACGTGATTCCTACGCTCACGGGGTAATCAACAGCTCGCTGTTCGTGTCCGCGAAGCGCGCCGGTCTGTCGCACAATCTGACCATGGATCTGGCCAACATTTTTGGCTACGACATCGACTTCGCCATGGATATTCGCCAGGGCGACGAATTCGAAGTCATCTACCAGGAGAAGGTCGTTGCCGACAAGTCCGTTGGTACCGGCAACATTCTTTCCGCGCGCTTCACCAACCGCGGCAAGACTTACACTGCCGTGCGTTACACCGACAAGCAGGGCAACGTCAGCTACTACGATGCCGACGGCAACAGCATGCGCAAGGCATTCATCCGTACCCCGGTGGACTTCGCCCGCATCAGCTCGCGCTTCTCCAACGGCCGCAAGCACCCGATCCTCAACAAGATTCGCGCCCACAAAGGCGTGGATTACGCAGCCCCGCGCGGCACTCCGATCAAAGCGGCCGGTGACGGCAAGGTGATCCTCGCAGGCCGCAAGGGCGGTTACGGCAACACCGTCGTACTGCAGCACGGTAGCCGTTACCGTACCCTCTATGCCCACATGCAGGGTTTCGCCAAAGGCGTACGTACCGGCGGCAGCGTCAAGCAGGGCCAGATCATCGGCTACATCGGTACGACCGGCCTGTCCACCGGGCCGCACCTGCACTATGAGTTTCAGGTCAACGGCACTCACGTGGACCCGCTGAGCCAGAAGCTGCCCATGTCCGACCCGATCGCTCGCCAGGAAAAACAACGTTTCCTGCAGATGAGCAAGCCACTGATGGCGCGCATGGATCAGGAAAAAGCCACCATGCTCGCGCTGAACAAGCGTTAAGCCGATGCTCTACCTTGGCGTGATGTCCGGCACCAGTCTTGACGGGCTGGACATCGCCCTTATCGAACAAAGCGAGCACACCAGGCTGCTCGCTCATCATTACCAGCCCCTCCCCGACGCGCTCCGCGAACAGTTGCTGGCACTCTGCAGCTCTGGCCCGGACGAGCTCGCGCGTGCAGCCGTCGCCGAGCAGCAATGGGCGCATCTGGTCGCCGAAGGCGTGCATAGCCTGTTGGCCGAACAGAATCTGCAACCGCAAGCCATCCGCGCGATTGGCAGCCATGGCCAGACCGTGCGCCATGAGCCGGCACGGGGTTTCACCATCCAGATCAGCAATGCCGCACTGCTCGCCGAACTGACCGGAATCAGCGTGGTGGCGGACTTCCGTCGCCGCGATGTCGCGGCGGGCGGCCAGGGTGCACCGCTGGTGCCGGCATTCCACGAGGCGCTGTTCGCCAGCCGTGACGCGGCAAGGGCGATCCTCAACGTGGGCGGTTTCAGTAACCTGAGCCTGCTGGAAGAAGGAAAGCCAGCGCTGGGTTTCGATTGCGGCCCTGGCAACGTATTGATGGACGCCTGGATTCAGCATCATCAAGGGCATGCCTATGACCGCGACGGCGCATGGGCGGCCAGCGGCCAGGTGCAGGATGGCTTGCTCAGCGCGCTGCTCGGCGATCCCTTCTTCCAGACCACAGGCCCGAAAAGCACCGGCCGCGAGCTGTTCAACCTGCCATGGTTGATGGAACAGCTGGCAAGACAGCCCATATACAAGGCAGAAGACGTGCAGGCCACGCTGCTCGAGCTGACCGCAACGAGCATCGCCTCTTCACTGCAACAGGCTCAGCCACATTGCAGCGAACTGCTGGTGTGCGGCGGCGGCGCTCACAACAGGACATTGATCGAGCGCTTGCAGGCGCTGCTGCCGGGCGCTCGGGTCAGCAGCACGGACGATCACGGCGTGCCGGCTGACTGGGTAGAGGCCATGGCATTCGCCTGGCTGGCCCACTGCTGCCTCAATGGGATCCCGGCCAATCGTCCAGAGGTTACTGGCGCCCGTGGGCCAAGAATCCTTGGCGCCATCTACCCGGCCTAGAACCAACGCCCAGAACGAAAAACGCCGCGCAAATGCGCGGCGTTTTCGTGTATGGCAAGGCGGGTCAGATCGAGAACGAAGACCCGCAGCCACAGGTGGTGGTCGCATTGGGGTTCTTGATCACGAAACGCGATCCTTCCAGGCCTTCCTGATAATCAACTTCGGCGCCTACCAGATACTGAAAACTCATCGGATCGACGACCAGAGCGACACCTTCGCGCTCGATGATGGTGTCATCATCGGCAACGTCTTCATCGAAGGTAAAACCGTACTGGAAACCGGAGCAGCCGCCACCAGTGACGAATACGCGCAGCTTCAGACGCGGGTTGCCCTCTTCATCAACCAGGTTCTTAACCTTGCTTGCCGCCCCTTGCGTGAACTGCATCGCTGCGGTGGGGGTGAAGGTTTCGACGCTCATGTTTCTCTCCCGGCGCCAGGCGCCATACTGCGTTGTAGCGCTACATTATCCGCTTACCCTAGAAAAGCGGTCAACTATTCTACGTCGTCCACGCTCTCCGGTAGCTCCAACGGTCTACCCTGTTCCTTGATCGGCCGCAAACCACCCTCGACCTGCGCCCCCATGGCCATTTCCATCAGGCCGTAGTAGAGGTTGCCGCGCACCCGAGCCTTAGGCCCCAACTCGACGTGCTGAGTGGCGTAGACATCACCGATGATCTCGCCATCGATCACTATATGGGGGGCTCGCACTTCACCTTCAACCTGGCCATCGACACTGACCCGCACCAGGCCTTCCTCGGTGCGAATATCGCCAAGCACCCTGCCATCGATCTGCACGGCCCCCTGAAACTCCAGATCACCGCGAAATGCCGCGCCTGCGGCGATCAGGCTGGTCTTGCCAGTGAAACGCTGCATGTCTGCCTTGCCTTTGCCTTTGCCTTTATTCCACATCGCGAACCATCACTTATCAGTCAGTCCATTCGATTTGACGCTCGACGGGCTTGCCACCCTCGACATCGGCCTTGATACGTATCTGCTTCGGCTCGAACCCCTCGGGGAGCTGCAGCTCGCCGAGACGTCCGCCTTCCGGAATCGCCTGCAGGTGCTTGAAGGCGAACGGAATCGACTGGTCGGTCGACCCCTCTGGCAAATCGCCGCTCAATTGCCCTAACTGCAGGCTTTTCGCCTTGCCTGCCTGGCGGCCATCCACCTGCACATGCAAACGCCCTTGCAAGGGTTTGTCATCCTTGCCGACCCGACTGAGCATGATCTTGAAGCGGAACAACCCCGCCTGCTCAGTGGGATGGATGTCGACACTGCGGATGAGCAGCCCATCGACGCGGCTGTCCGGAGCCAATACACCCTTATAGAAGGCTAGCTCCTGTTGCTGCTTGAAGTTCTGTTCTTCGAGCAACTTGATATTCAGACGACTCTGCTCATTGGACTGCTGAGCCAGTTGCTCGCCGCTGCTGAGCACCGCCATGCGCTGACGCAGCTCGTCGAGCTCCCGCGCCTGTTCGTCCAGGCGAACCTGCATCGCCTGCGCTTCGACGCCCTGCTCCTGCGTCGCCCTGGCCTGCCACCAGCTTCCCAGATAGAAAGCGCTGGGCACGGCCATCAGCAGGAGGACCAACGCAACACGAAGACGCCGTTCATGGGCGCGATTACTGGGGCGGACTTCCCAACCCGACATCAGGCAAGCCGCCCGCGCAGGCTGCGACGGCGAGCAGGCAGTATTGTCGGAGTGAAGGCGGATGCGGGCATCGGGTGCCTCGAGAATGCTAAGAGATGACGATCATAAAGGCCGATCTGCCTGCGGCCAACCGTCTTGATGACTATTGAGACCATGGGCACTAGTATCGGAGCACTTATTACCGAGAGGAACGGCAATGCTCTACCTGTGGATCAAAGCTCTGCATATCGTCGCCATGGTCTGCTGGTTTGCCGGTCTGTTCTACCTGCCACGTCTGTTCGTGTACCACGCCATGAGCGAGGACGCGCCAAGCCGTGAACGCTTCAGCACCATGCAGCGCAAACTGTATCGCGGGATCATGACCCCGGCGATGATCGCCACTCTCGCACTCGGCATCGGCCTGCTGGTGATGGTGCCGGGCTGGATGAGCCAGGGCTGGATGCACGCCAAACTGACACTGGTGCTGCTGCTGGTGGGCTACCACCATGTTTGCGGCGCCATGTACAAGCGCCTGGCCCGTGGCGAGAACAAGCGTAGTCACGTGTTCTATCGCTGGTTCAACGAAGTACCGGTATTGCTGCTGATCGCCATCGTCATTCTGGTGGTGGTAAAACCGTTCTGAACAGGATCTGCCAAGGAGCCTTCAATGTCCCTGCCTCCCCTGCTGGAAAACCGCCTGCGCCTTCCGCTCGTCGCCGCGCCGATGTTCCTGGTCTCCAACCCTGCACTGGTAACCGCCTGCTGCAACAACGGCATCGTTGGCAGTTTTCCCGCCCTGAACCAGCGTGACAGTAAAGGCTTCGAGAGCTGGCTCGAGGAAATCGAAGCGGGCCTGCAGCAGGATAGCGCCCCCTTCGCTGTCAATCTGATCGTCCATGCCAGCAACCCGCGCCTGGAGCAGGACCTGGCCATCTGCGCAGCCCACCGGGTGCCGATCATCATCACCAGCCTCGGTGCGGTGAAAGAGGTCGTCGATGCCGTACATGCCTATGGTGGCCTGGTCTTTCATGACGTCACCACGCGCCGGCATGCGGAAAAGGCCGCCGAGGCGGGTGTCGACGGGCTCATCGCGGTCGCTGCGGGCGCCGGGGGCCATGCGGGGACCTGGAGTCCCTTTGCGTTGATCGCGGAGATCCGCCAGTTCTTCGACAAGACCGTACTGCTGGCAGGTGCTCTCAACAGCGGCCATGAAATGCTCGCTGCGCAGATACTCGGGGCCGACCTGGCGTATATGGGCACTCGTTTCGTCGCCACCCAGGAGAGCGCCGCCGCGCAGGACTACAAGCAGATGATCATCGAGGCGCGGGCCAGCGACATCATTCACACGCCTGCGGTGTCCGGCGTACCGGCCAGCTTCATGCGCCAGAGCCTGGAACGAGCGGGTTTCGATTTGCGCACCCTGCGGGGCGCTCCCCCAGATGCCAAGCTCAAGCCGCTCGACGAGGAAGCCAAGGCGTGGAAGACCGTCTGGTCGGCGGGTCAGGGCGTCGGCGGAATCAGTGACCTGCCGTCAGCAGGTGAGCTGATCGCTCGCCTGGATGACGAATACCGACGGGCCATGCGGTCGAAGCTTTCTGCAAGCTGAGAACCACCGCTCAGCCACATGCGAAAGTAGCCCTTGGCCACTTGCCGAAGATCTGAGGGAGCGATAGGGTCTGCCCATTCTCTCCCGTGCAGACAAGGACGCTCGCATGAGCCAGCTCCGCTACAAGATCGTCTTCGATGGCAGCCTGATGCCCGACACCTCGATGGACACGGTCAAGGCCAATCTGGCCAGCCTGTTCAAGAGCGACCGCGCGCGCATCGACACCCTGTTCGGCCGTGGGCCCATCGCCCTGAAGCGCGACCTGGCTGAAGATGAAGCCGACCAGTATCTGACCGTGCTGCAGCGTGCCGGCGCACGAGCACGCAAGGAGCCCGACCTGGCCGCCGCACTGAGCCTGGTTGAAACCGATGAGGAAAAGGCCGCCAGCGCACCGCCTGCCGAACAGTCTCAGCAACCGATGGACTGCCCGAAATGCGGCCATCAACAAATGACCGCCCCCGAGTGCTCCGCGTGCGGCGTGATCATCGAGAAGTATCTGGCTCGGCAGGCGGCTCTGGCCGAAAGCACCCCGGCGCAGCCGGCTCAGAGCGCATCGCCAGCACAGCACACGCCCTACACCCCACCTCGTGCCAATATCGACACTCAGGCCGGCCAGGTCGGCGAACTGAAGGTCGCTTCGTTCAATGGCCGTATCGGCCGCATGCGATACCTGGCGTGGTCGCTGGTGCTGATGTTCGCCTTCGCGGCGGTCGTTGCCGCGCTGTCGGCCGTTGCGCTGCTCTCGGAAACCCTGAGCGGCATTCTCGTCATCGGTGTCAGTATCGGCATGCTGGTGATCAGTGTGCAGATCGGCGTGCAGCGCCTGCACGACATGGGCTGGACGGGCTGGCTGTGGCTGCTCAACTTGGTGCCGATCGTCAATAGCGTATTCTGGATCATCATGCTGGTGGTACCAGGCACCGTCGGCAGCAATCGCTTCGGCCCGGAACCGCCACCCAACAGCCTGGCAGTCAATCTGCTGGCCGGCCTGTTCATCGTTCTGATGGTCGGCGGGTTGCTGACGCTGTTCCTGAGCGGTTTTGCCATCCTGGCGGTGTTCGGTATGTTCTTCGACCAGGTGGTGAGCGGGTCCTGATCGATACCGCTGCATTTATTTTCCCTGCCGGCGTTGCCAGTGCAGCGCTGACAGGCCTGTTGCGGATAGGCTATACGCCCGTCACGGACAGCATCAGGAGAACCCCATGTCCCGCTATGCCCTGGTCACCGGTGCCTCCAGTGGTATCGGCCTTGCCCTGGCCGAAGCATTGGCACGCCGCGGGCGTAACCTGATTCTGATCGCTCGCCAGCGCGATGCCCTGGAAAGCATCGCCTACGAGCTGACACAGCGTTTCTCCGTCGAAGTCCTGTTCCGTGTTTGCGACCTCAGTGAACCCCTGCAGTTATCCGGGCTGATGCACGAACTCGAGCAGAACGGTCTCGTCATCGAGCTGCTGGTGAACAATGCGGGCCTCGGCAGCGCCGGCTCATTCGTTGCCCAGGACTGGAGTCGCGAACAGGAACTGCTGGAAGTGAACGTGCTGGCACTCGCGCGCCTGTGCCACTCAATCGGCACGGTGATGGCAGGGCGTGGCAGCGGGCAGATCCTCAACGTGGCGTCGATAGCCGCTTTCCAGCCGGGGCCATGGATGAGCAATTACTACGCGAGCAAGGCGTACGTGCTGCATTTTTCCGAAGGCTTGCGCGAAGAGCTGCGACCTTACGGTGTGAAGGTGTCGGTACTCTGCCCTGGGCCGACGCGCAGTGCGTTCTTTCGCAACGCTCAGCTCGATGCCAGCGCGCTGGAGAACGGCAAGCTGATGCTCAGCGCCGAGGAAGTTGCCCTGATAGCCGTGCGTGGCCTGGACAAGAACCACGCGATCATCGTCCCCGGCTGGCGCAACCGCCTGCTGACCCTGGCCCCAAGGTTTTTCCCACGACTGCTGGTGCGCCGATTCGCGGCGCGGCTCAACCGACGTTTCGGCCGCGCCTGATCGACCTCAATTTGCGCTGACCGTCCGCCCCCGCGCCCATTCCCGCAACTCGGCCAGCGGCTCGGCCATGATCACCGACAATGGCGACGTGGCCTGGATGCCACGCAACAGCATGCCATGGTCGACGGACTGCTGCTGCGCCTGAGAGGCGTACAGCGCGCTGACCACCACCTGCTCGATCTCGGCACCGGAAAAACCGCTGCTTGCCGCCGCCAACTGCGGCAGGTCGTAGGCCGTGGCATCCAGCTCGCGGCGTTGCAGATGGATACGGAAGATCTCGGCGCGGGTTTCCAGGTCCGGCAGATCGACGAAGAACAACTCGTCGAAGCGCCCCTTGCGCACCAGCTCGGGCGGCAGGCGACCGATGACGTTGGCGGTAGCGACCATGAACACCGATGATTTGCGCTCGGCCATCCAGGTCAGCAGCGTACCGAGCACGCGCTGGCTGACGCCGCCGTCCTGATCGCCGCTTGCCAGGCCCTTCTCGATCTCGTCGACCCACAGCACGCAGGGCGACATCTGCTCGGCCAGCTTCAGTGCCTCGCGCAGATTGCGCTCGGTTTCCCCGAAGAACTTGTTGTACAGGCAGGCGAAATCCAGGCGCAGCAGCGGCAAGCCCCACAGCCCGGCTACCGCCTTGGCCGCCAGGCTCTTGCCCGAGCCTTGTACGCCGACCAGCAGCACGCCCTTGGGCAGGTCGACACCGGTGCCGTCGAAGAAGATTCGCTGCCGCTCGCCGAGCCAGCGCTTGAGGTTGCTCAGGCCACCCACATCGGCGAAACGCGCGGTGTCGTACTCGTAACTGAGTACGCCATCGAGGTCGAGCAGCTCGAACTTGGCCTTGTTGAGTTCCGGCAGGTCTTCCTGGGTGATGGCGCCGTCATCGCAGATCAGGTTGCGCGCCAGCAGCCGTGCTTCCGCGTGGCTCATGCCACGCAAGTTCTTCACCACCTGCTGCAGGGTGCGGTTATCGGTGCGGACACGACGATTGCGGTTGCGCTCGCTCCAGCGCGTGGCCTCATCACGGACGATCCCCAGCAGTTCGTCCTCCCCAGGCAACGCCAGGTTGAAACGCGCCGCGTAGCGTTGCACTTCTGGCGGTAACTTGCAGGCATGGGATACCAGCACCACCGTCGGCGCCTGGCTGCCATCGGCCATGGCGATTTCCTTGAGCAGGCGCACCAGCTTGGGGTTATCGACCAGAAAGGGATGCAGGTCGCACAACACGTAGAGGTTTGCCTGAGGGTCGGCCTTGATCAGCCGCAACGCAGCTTCCGGTTCGCTGCTGCCGCTTTCGGCGAAAGCCTCACCGGCAAAGCCGGCGCGCTGCAGCCCTTCGGTAACCGACCAGGTGAGCAGGCCGAGGCCGCGGCGTACCGCCAGACCGGTCAGCGTCTCCAGTACCCGCCGTTCATCCCATGATTCGATGAGCACCAGCGTGACCTTGGAATCGAGTACCAATCCCAGGTCGTGAATATCGTTCTTCACAGCAACTCCTTATGCCCCAGAGGCAAGCCCATACTCCCGCCAACCGACAGCGTCGGGCAAGAGCCGGATGCACAACTGGAGAGGCACGACACGTTTGCGCTCAGTGCCGATGCAGGCCGCCGAACACGACGGACCATTTACGGTAGACTGGCTGCTCATGTCCTCGCCGGAGAACCCTCATGGCCAACGACCGCCATTATTCGCCCGCCGACCGCCTGCTGCTGCAAGCCGACATGGCGCTGCGCACGCTGCTGCCTTTCAGTGGCCAGCCGAGCCGTCCATCGCCAGCCATCGTCGAACCCGAGGCGCAGCTCGACGCGAAACAGACTCGCCACATCGCCGGCCTGATGCGCATCAACCACACTGGAGAAGTCTGCGCGCAGGCGCTGTATCAGGGTCAGGCACTGACCGCCAAGCTGCCACGCGTGCGTGCGGCCATGGAGCATGCGGCGGATGAAGAAATCGATCACCTGGCCTGGTGCGAGCAACGCATTCGCCAGCTGGGCAGCCACCCGAGCGTCTTGAATCCGCTGTTCTATGGATTGTCGTTCGGCGTTGGTGCCGTAGCCGGCCTGGTCAGCGACCGGGTCAGCCTGGGTTTTGTCGCGGCAACCGAAGACCAGGTGGTCAAACACCTCGACGAACACCTCGAACAGATCCCCGAAGAAGATGGCAAATCCAGAGCCATCCTCGAACAGATGCGCCGCGACGAGCAGGAGCATGCCAACAGTGCGCTGGATGCCGGCGGTGCGCGGTTCCCGGCGCCGGTCAAACTGGGCATGACACTACTTTCGAAGGTCATGACCAAGACTACCTATCGGATCTGATCAGTAGCAGAAGGGCGATAAATGATCACCCTTCTGCTTCAAGCACCCAGTTCGACGATTTCGTAATCGTGGGTGATTTCCACACCGGCACGGCCAAGCATGATCGAAGCCGAGCAATACTTCTCGGCAGACAGCTCGACCGCACGCTTGACCTGAGCCTCTTTCAAACCACGGCCCTTCACCACGAAGTGCAGATGGATCTTGGTGAACACCTTGGGATCCTCGCTGGCGCGCTCGGCTTCGAGAAAGGCTTCGCAGCTTTCCACCGGCTGGCGAGATTTCTTCAGAATGCTCACCACATCGAAATTGCTGCAGCCGCCCAGGCCGATCAGCAACATCTCCATCGGGCGCACGCCCAGATTACGGCCACCATTCTCCGGCGGACCGTCCATCACTACAGCATGGCCACTACCCGACTCGCCTAGAAACAGCGCTTCGCCTGCCCATTGAACGCGAGCTTTCATCGTTGCCGCCCCTCCTTCAAAAGGCCGGAAGCTTATCACAGGGCGACTTTTACGACGGGTGCCACAGATGCTGCTAGAGTTCACAAGCGGAACGTGCAATACCTCACAAAACAGTTCCTCTGGAAGTATCACTGTTCATGATGATGCCGTTTTAGTGGCACAATCCCTTTATCGAAGCGCGACACATCGTTATCAGTCGATAAGAACAAGATATTGACCAGGGCGCTATCGATCACAACGCATTGCATGCAACGCCATATTCCGCTGCAAAAATGTGGGCATCCACTGTTTGCGAAACGATTCGGACATCGTTTCACGCACTGGAGAGCCGGCATCTGCCTTGCGAGATAGTCAAGCACTTGGGTCTGAGCGGCTTCATCTAACACGTCTGCCAGGCTTATCTTTCTATATTCGGGACTCAGGCATGGTCGCAATCACTCTTACACCCAAAGTAAAAAACTTCGACAAACTGCTCGCCCATTGCCACCGCCGTCGTTATACGGCCAAGAGCACGATCATTTATGCAGGTGACCGCAGCGAAACGCTGTATTTCATCGTCAAGGGTTCGGTCACCATCCTGATCGAAGACGACGACGGCCGCGAAATGATCATCGCCTACCTCAACCCCGGAGACTTCTTCGGCGAGATGGGACTGTTCGGCAAGGACGGTGCGGAGAAAGAGCGCAGTGCCTGGGTTCGCGCCAAGACCGAATGCGAAGTTGCCGAACTGAGCTACGCCAAGTTCCGCGAGTTGACCCTGCAGGATCCAGACATTCTCTTCGCGCTGGGTACGCAGATGGCCGAGCGGCTGCGCAACACCACCCGCAAGGTGGGTGACCTGGCGTTTCTCGACGTTACCGGTCGCGTTGCTCGCACCCTGCTCGACCTGTGCAAACAACCGGATGCGATGACTCACCCGGACGGCATGCAGATCAAGATCACTCGTCAGGAGATCGGCCGTATCGTCGGTTGCTCGCGGGAGATGGTCGGGCGGGTGCTCAAGGCCCTGGAAGAACAGGGCCTGGTGCACGTCAAAGGCAAGACCATGGTGGTCTTCGGCACACGCTGAACCACGGGCAGGGCATCCGCGGATGCCCTGCGCCATTTTCAAGCCTTGGCAGCCACCGTCAGGGCTTCGACCTCAGGGCGCTTGATCAGCGCGTAGACCACCCCGGTCACCAGGCTGCCCGCCACGATCGCCAGCAGATACAGCAACGCATGGTTGATCGCGTTGGGGATCAGCAGCACGAACAAGCCACCGTGTGGCGCCATCAGCTTGCAGCCGAAGTACATCGACAGCGCACCGGTCAGTGCGCCACCGGCGATGCTGGCGGGGATGACCCGCAATGGGTCCTTCGCGGCGAAGGGAATCGCCCCTTCGGAAATGAAGCACAACCCCAGCACACCGGCTGCCTTGCCGGCTTCGCGCTCGGTCTGGCTGAACTTGCGGCGGGCCAGAACCGTGGCGATGGCCATGCCGATGGGCGGCACCATACCGGCAGCCATGGTCGCGGCCATCGGCGCATAACTCTGCGATGCCAGCAGGCCGACGGAAAACGCGTAGGCCGCCTTGTTGATCGGTCCACCGAGGTCCACGCACATCATGCCGCCGAGCAGCAGTCCGAGCAGGATTGCATTGGTGGTGCCCATGTTCTGCAGGAACACCTCCAAGGCAGCCATGATTCCGGCGACCGGCGTACCGATCACATAGATCATCGCCAGGCCCGTGGCCAGGCTGGCCAGCAGTGGTATCAGCAGAATCGGCTTCAGTGCCTCGATGCTCTGCGGCAGGCGTAACCAGCGATTCAGCGCCAGGGCCAGATAACCCGCAAGGAAGCCGGCGATGATGCCCCCCAGGAAACCGGTACCCAAGGCGCTGGCCAACATACCGCCAATCATCCCTGGCGCCAGCCCGGGACGGTCCGCGATGGAGTACGCTATGTAACCGGCCAGTACCGGGATCATCAGCGCGAAGGCCGCTTCACCACCGATCTTCATCAACGCAGCAGGCAGGGTGCCTTCCTGCTTGAACGCCTCGATACCGAACACGAAGGACAGGGCGATCAACAGACCACCGGCCACGACCATCGGCAGCATGAACGACACGCCGGTGAGCAGATGCTTGTATGGCCCGCTCTTGCTGCCCGGCTTGCCGGCATCGGCGGTTTGCGGTTGCCCTACCCCCTGCTGCTGCACGCCCTCGGCCAGCGCCTTCTGCAAGGTCTGCTTGGGCTGCTTCAAGGCGACGCCGGTGCCGCAGCGATAGACCTTCTTGCCAGCGAAACGCTCGGTCTCGACCTCGATATCCGTGGCCAGCAACACCACATCGGCCGCGGCGATGCTGGCGTCGTCGAGCAGGTTGCGCGCGCCCACCGAACCGCGGGTTTCTACCTTCAGGTCATAACCCAGTTGCTCCGCAGCCTGTTGCAGCGCTTCGGCAGCCATGAAGGTGTGGGCGACACCCGTTGGGCAAGCGGTAATCGCCACCAGCTTCGGCTTGCCGCCGGAAGAGGCCGTGGCCACAGGCGCAGCCTTCTCGAGCACCTGCGCCTGTTCGGCAGCGATCAGCAGAAACTGCTTCGGGTCAGCCAGCGCTTCGGACGGCGTGGATTGCACCACGCGCTTGCCGACGAAACGCTGCAGATCCAGCTCGCCGGTTTTCACCACCAGCACCAGTTCGGCTGCGGCGATATCGGTTTCGCTCAGCGGCGAGCCGATCGCCTTGGGGTCATGCACCTCAACCTGGGTGGACCAACCCAGACGCTCGGCAGCGGCCTGCAACAGGCGCGAACACAGAACGCTGGTGACCTGGCCGTTGGGGCAGGCGGTAATGATCAGCACATTCATTGCAACGACCTCTTGTTATTGTTTCGACGTCACAGCCACCGCCGCTTCCAGGCGGGCGAGCTGTTGCCGATCGTGAATTCCGAATCCGATTTGCGTGACCGCCTGGGCGGCCACCGCCGTCGCCAGGCGCAGCGTGCGCTCGGCAGGCCATTCACTGAGCAGGCCGTGCAAGGTGGCGGCGAGCAGCGAGTCGCCAGCACCGACGGTGCTGACCACCTCGACCTGTGGCGGCTGCGCATGCAGCACACCATGGGGACCGAACCAGTCAGCACCCTGGGCGCCGCGCGACAGCAGCACATGCTCGATGCCGCCTTGCTGCAACTGGCGGATGGCGTCGTCCAGGCGCTCGGGAGATGCCGACGCCAGGTCGCAAGCCTCGGCCAGTTCTTCTTCATTGGGTTTGATCAGCCAGGGTCCCGCCGTCAAGCCGGCACGCAAGGCTGCACCACTGGTATCCAGCGCCAGCGGCAAGCCGAGGCTCACCAGGCGACGCAACAGCGCAGCGAACCATTCGATCGTCACACCGCGCGGCAGGCTACCAGCAACGACCACAGCGTCGTGCCCCACGGCGATCTGCTCCAGTTGCTCCAGCAGTTGCTGCTGATGCGCCGCGTCGACTTCCGGCCCGGGGCCGTTGAGATCGGTGACGCAGCCATCACGCTCGGCGAGCTTGATGTTGCTGCGGGTCTCGCCGGGCACTCGCACGAATGCGTCGATGAAACCACGACGCTGGAACAGCAGCTCGAACGGCGCGGCATTGGCCTGGCCGAGAAAACCGCTGACGGTGACCTTGTGGCCGAGATCGGCGAGGACCTGGGAGACATTGAGCCCCTTGCCCGCCGCATGACTGGTCATCCCCAGGCTACGATTGACCGCCCCGGGCTGCAGGGTATCGAGGCTGACGGTGAGATCCAGCGCCGGGTTCAGGGTCAGGGTGAGAATACGCGCCATCAGTGTGTCTCCTCGACCAGCGCACGCACCGCGGCAGCGCTGCCCAGAGTCAGGGCCTGCTGTGCCTGCACCTGGCTGTGATGAAGGTCCAGCTCGCGGACCCGCGCCTTGACCAGCGGGATGCTGCGTGCGGCGACGCTCAGCTCGTCGACGCCCAGACCGACCAACAGCGGGATGGCGAGCATGTCCGCGGCCAGCTCGCCACAGACACCGACCCACTTGCCTTCGGCGTGGGCAGCCTCGACGGTCATGCCAATCAGGCGCAGCACCGAGGGATGCAGGCCATCGGCCTGGGCCGACAGGGTGGGATGGCCGCGGTCGATGGCCAGGGTGTACTGGGTCAGGTCATTGGTGCCGATACTGAAGAAGTCCACCTCACGGGCCAGCACCGGCGCCATCAGCGCAGCGGATGGCACCTCGATCATGATGCCCAGTTGCAGATCGTCCAGCGGAATCTCCTGACGCAGCGTCTCGACCATCGCGCGCGCCGCACGCCATTCTTCGATTTGCCCGACCATCGGGAACATGATGCGCAAGGGGCGCCCATCGGCAGCCTGCAGCAAGGCGCGCAGTTGGGTTTCCATGATGTCCGGGCGTTGCAGGGTCAGACGTATGCCGCGCACACCGAGGAAGGGGTTTTCCTCCTCCGGCATCGGCCAGTAAGGCAAGGGCTTGTCACCACCGACATCCAGCGTACGCACGACCAGCGGCCGGCCTTGCAGGGCATCGAGCACACGCCGGTACTCGGCCTCCTGGGTCGCCACGTCCGGCGCCTGGGAGTGATCCATGAACACCAGCTCGGTGCGCAGCAAACCCACTGCCTCGGCGCCCAGCTCGACCGCAGCGGCAGCTTCACCACTGGCGCCGATGTTCACGGCGACCTCGACTGCATGACCATCACGGGTACGCGCCGGGTGCATACGCTCGCCATGGGCACGTTCGCGGCGCTGCTCGCTGGCCTGTTGCTCGCGCTCGGCCTGGGCCAGGGTGGCATCGTCCGGAGCGACCCAGACCTGACCACGGTCACCGTCGAGCAGCAATCGAGTGCCCTGCTGCAAGGCCAGCAGGCCTTCACCGGCACCGACCACGCTGGGAATCCCCAGGGCACGGGCGATGATCGCACTGTGCGCGGTAGCGCCACCACGAGCGGTGACGATACCGGCGACGCGTTGACGGTCGAGGCTGGCGACGTCCGAAGGGCCGACCTCGCCCATCACGAGAATGTAGGGCTCCGCGGGTTCCTGAGGCGCCTCGACACCACAGAGGTGCGCCAGCACGCGGCGGCCTACATCACGCAGATCGGCAGCGCGCTCGGCCAGCAGCGCGTCACGCAGCGACTCCTGCTGGGTCGCTGCCGCCTCGATCTCGCCGATCCACGCAGCCTGCGCACTGGCGCCCGCAGCCAGGCGGGCATCGACGTCCTCACGCAGGGCCGGATCACGCAGCATCGCCTGATGAGTGACGAAAATGTCGCGCACACTGGCTTCCTGGCTACGCTCGACCAGCCGCTGAATCTCGCCGTCGATATGCTGCAGAGCGGCATCCAGGCGCTCCCGTTCCACGCTGACGCCCCCACCTTCGGCGGGATAATCGAGGCGCGGCACACGGCGCACGAAGGCCGGGCCGCTGGCGATACCTGGTGACGCGGCGACTGCTTGCAGGCGAGTGCCGGCAGACGGCGCGCTGGGCGCCGCATCAGTTTCAGGCAAGGGCGGCGAATCGACGACCAGCTCGGCTGACTCAGGGGGTAGCGGCTCGACCTCTTCACCGAGACCGGCACGAACAGCCGCCTCGATGGCCGGCAATGCGTCGTCAGCGATCGCGGGCTCGGCGCTGAACTCCAGCACCTGACCGCGGCGGGCGCCGAGCGCCAGCAGTTTGCTCAAACTCTTGGCCGATACGCCGACCGCAGCCCCCTCGGCCAGACGTACGCGGATGTCACCATTAAAACCTTGCGCGAGCTCACTCAGCGCCTTGGCCGGACGGGCATGCAAACCATGGGCGTTGGCCAGGGTGATGCGCAGCGCTGGCCAGTCGGGAGGCAGCTCGGCGCCCAGCGCCTCAAGCACGCCACGGCTGGTGGTCGCGTGCGCCAGGGCATCACCCTGCCCGGCGATCAGCAGATCGCAGAGACGCTCGAGCACCTTGCGATGCCCCTCGCCCAGACAGGCGAGACAGAACAGTCCGGCTACCGGCTGACCAGCCTGCTGCAGCGGCCGTGCCGGGGTGACGAAGGCCAGACCCGGGCGCTCGACGCCCTGCTCGCTGCTCAGCCACCACAGCCCGTTACCCAAGGGCAACGGCTCGCCCTGAACCAGGCTGCCGGAAAAGCCGGATGCCGTGCAGCCGGCCTTCTTCAGCAGGCGGGCGCCTTGCCAGGCCAACTCGTCCAGATCTTCTGCGTTGACGCCGAGCCCAACCAACTGGCTATCGAGAGCCAACTCCTGAGGGGCGCCCTGCAGCAGGGCAAGGATGGCATCTGCATCCTGAGCCTCGCGCAACGCCTGGCTGAGGTCACCTTCGCCAAGCGCCCGGGTGAGCAGTTGCAGCAGACGCAGGTGCTCGTCGGAGCGTGCGGCAATCGCGATGGCCAGGTACACACGCTGGCCATTGCCCCAGTCCACGCCTTCGGGGTACTGGATCAGACGCATGCCGGTCTGGAACACCTGATCGCGGGTTTCCGGCGTGCCATGCGGAATGGCGATGCCCTGCCCCAGATAAGTCGAGCCCTGCCGTTCGCGGGCCTGCATGCCATCCAGATAGCCGGACGCGACCAGGCCGTCGGTGACCAGGCTGTCGGCCAGATCGGCCAGCGCCTGTTGCTTGTCCGCGGCCTGCCGGCCCATCTGGATCTGCGAAGGGTGTAGTTCGAGCATGACGTTTCTCCTCGAGCAAGACCGGCGCGGTGCACGGGCTTGGCGGACATTCTTGTTAGCTTAGTCGACTCGTTTGCTGAATCGTTTCATCTAGCGCTGGCACGTTACCTGATAATCGGTAATCCTTGAAGTCCGCCAGAGGAGACGTACCTTGAAACTGACCGACATCGCCCGCCTGGCTGGCGTATCGCTGACCACCGCCAGCTACGTGATCAATGGCCAGGCTGCCAAGCGCCGGATCAGTGCGGCGACCGTTCAGCGGGTGCTGGAAGTGGTGGAGAAGCACGACTATCGTCCCAACCCACAGGCCGCCGGCCTGCGGCGCGGGGAAAGTCGCTGCCTCGGGTTCATCCTCCCGGATCTGGAAAACCCCAGTTACGCGCGCCTGGCCAAACTGCTCGAACAACGCGCCCGAGATGCCGGTTATCAGTTGCTGATCGCCAGCTCCGATGATCGGCCGGACAGCGAGCGACAACTGCTCGAGCTGTTCCGCTCGCGCCGTTGCGACGCGCTGATCGTCGCCAGTTGCCTGCCTCAAGACGCCCCCGAATACCGTCAGCTGATCGCGGCCGGCACCCCGGTGATTGCCGTGGACCGCGCGCTGGACCCCATGCACCTGTATTCGGTCATCAGCGATGATCGTCAGGCTGGCGAGTTGCTGACCAAAAGCCTGCTACAGCCGATGCCACGCCAGGCCGCCCTGATCGGCGCCCGCCCGGAACTGCCGATCAGCCTGGCCCGCGAACAGGGCTTTCGCGACGCACTGGCGGATTTCGATGGATTGGTCAGCGTCAGTCATGGCGAGCAGTTCAGCCGTCAGTGGGGCCACCGGCAGATGCGCGAGCTGATGGCGCAGGGCACCCTGCCTGACGTACTGGTGACCACCGCCTACGTGCTGCTCGAAGGTGTGCTGGACGCACTCTACGAACACCCGGAAATGGATACCAGCCGCCTACGCCTCGGCACCTTCGGCGATGCCCAGCTACTGGACTTTCTGCCCATGCGGGTCAACGCCATCTCGCAGCAGCATGAGCGGATAGCCGACCGGGTGTTCCAACGCCTGCTCGACGCCCTGGACGGAGCCTATCAACCCGGCCTGGACGCTATCGAGCGGCACCTGAAAACCCGCTTCAACGGTTAGCTCCCTGACGCATCTGCTCCAGGAGCGGCGCGCATTCGTTGGGTTGGTCGCCGCTCGGCGCAACCAGCGCCACCAGCCCCGCAGCGGGTGCCACCAACGCGCCCAGCGCCAGCATACCGGCGCCGCGCAACACCAGCGGGCCGGCCTTCACGCCCGGTCGAGGCTCCTTGAAGGTGCCGCGCACGTACAGCGGCGAGCGCAGCGAGAAAACCCGGAAGCCCTTGGACTCCGGGGTGATGGTCAGGTCGAGCTGTTCGTTGCCGAAATTCACCGTACCGTCGATACCGATCAAAGCATTCTCGGTGTCGATCACCATCAACTCCGGCTTCAACACGCCTTGTCTGATGTTCAGGTTGGCGGCCGCGCAGTTGATCTCCACATCGTCATCACCGAACAGGCGGCCGACCACATAGTTGCCGACGTTCAACCCTGCGATCTCCATCAGGTTGCGACTGACCCGCCCATCGTTGATCAGCAGCTTGACCCGACCGTTCGAACTGCCCAGCAGGGTCGCCACTGAGTTACCGGTGCCACTGATCGTCGCATCGCCATTGAGCGCCCCCAGGCTGCTCTGCATCACTTCCACACTGGGGAACAGCTGGCGCAGACGGAAATTACGGGCGCGCAACTGCGCCTCAGCCTTGAGCGGCGTACCACGACCATCCAGACGCAGCGTGGAATCCAGTCGCCCGCCGGCCACACCGAAACGCAGGGGCTCGAGGCTGAGCATGCCTGCATTGAGCACCACGTGGGTGAACAGGTCGGTGAATGGCAGCTCCTCGCTGTGCACGATGCGCTTGCCGGTGAAACTGACGTCGGCATCCATGTCGCGCCAGCGCTCGGTCTGGAACGCCTCGACCGGCAACACCTTGTTGCCCGGCTGGACGCTGGCGGCACCACGCTCTTTCTTCTCGGCATTCGAGTCGGCACCAATCAGCGGCGCCAGATCGGCGAAACGCAGTTGATTGGAGACCAGCGTACCGGACAGCTTGGGCCGCGGCTCGCGAGCCACGAATGTGAGGTCGCCGTGAATGTCACTGTCACCGATACGCCCATTGAATTTCTCGTAGCGGAACAGAGGACCATCGGGGTCCTGCAACTGCGCGACCAGACGGCCATCAGTGGAGTAAGCCGGGGTATCCGGCAGCGTCACGCCGGTCAGGGGATAGAGATTGCCGAGGCTGGCGCCGGAGAGCCGCAGGCGCAGATCGAGCGCACCGAGGTTCTTCGGATCGGTCAACGTACCGGCGACCTGCACACGGGTGGTGCCAGCACGCACATCCGCCTGAACCGGGAACGGCTGGCGGGCATCCTGCAGCGCCAGCAGGCCGCCGATCTTGCCGTTGCCGGTCAGCGCCTGCCCCTTGTAACGCCCCTTGGCCTGCCAGGCGAAGGCGTAATCCTGGGGCGTCACGACGGCTTCGTCCCGTTGACTGGCGGTCTTGCCGACGATTTCGTCGAACGCGATGGGCTCGCCGAGCGGCTGCACCAGCAAACTCACGCTGGCCTGCAAGGTCTGATCGTCGTAACGCAGCTGTGCCTTGTCGAAACCTATGGTGCCGATGTCCATCATCCAGGGGGCAGCGGGCTCCTCGTCCGGCTGCTCCTGTTCGCCGAGATCGAAGGTCCAGTTGTCACGCCCGTCGGCGAGCCGCTCCAAGGCCGCGTCGGCGCCGGTCAGGTGAATGCGCGGGATGGATACGGTTTTCCACAACAGCGGCAACGGCGACAGACTGGCCTCGACACGCTGCAGGCTGACGAAGTGATCACCCTTGGCCCACTCGGGATTACCCAGGCTAAGCTGCTCGGCAGACACGTGCGGCCAGGGAATCCAGGCACGCAACCCCGGCTCGTCGCGCTCACGCTGCCAGGTCACCGCCAGGTTGCCTTCGATGGCGAAGGGGCGGTTGAGTGCTTCGGACACTCGCGAATTGATCGTTGGCTTGAGCAGATTCCAGTCAAACAGCACCAGAAACAACATCAGCGCTGCGATCAACAACAACAGGCTGGCCAGGCACCAGCCAAGTATCTTGCGAAGACGCATCATGCGGCCGCCCTTTGCTTTCGGCGATCCCCACAACCGCCGTCCCTGTGAGGTTCGACTGGCCAACGGCGTGAATGACTCACAGAATGTTGCAGCCGCTGTGTATGCAAACCCTGTTCAATCCTCTGTTCACCTGCCCGGCAGAACGCTATGCAACTGATCGACACCCACACCCATCTCGACTTTCCCGACTTCGACGACGACCGCAACGAGGTACTGGCGCAGGCTCGCACGCTCGGCGTCGAGCGGCTGGTGGTACTGGGCGTAGAGCATGGCAACTGGCAACGCCTGTGGGATCAGGTGCAGCAACATGAGGGGCTGTACGCGGCTTTCGGCCTGCATCCGGTCTATCTGAACCAGCACCGTGCCGAGGATCTTCAGTCATTGCAGGACTGGCTGCAGCGCTTGCACGGCCATGAAAAGCTCTGCGCCATCGGCGAGTTCGGCCTGGATTACTACCTGGAGGATCTGGACCGTGATCGCCAACAGTCACTCTTCGAGGCGCAACTGGTTCTGGCCGCGCGCTTCGAGCTGCCTGTACTGCTGCACGTGCGTCGTGCCCATGCGCCGGTGATCGCCGCCTTGAAGCGCTTCAGATTGCCCCGTGCCGGGATCATCCACGCCTTCGCCGGCAGCTACGAGGAAGCCAGGGAGTACCTGAAGCTGGGTTTCAAGCTCGGCCTGGGCGGAGCGCCGACCTGGCCCCAGGCCAACCGCCTGCGCCAGGTGATCGCGCGGCTGCCGCTGGATGCCATCGTGCTCGAGACCGACTCACCGGACATGGCGCCGGCCATGCACCCGAACCGACGCAACAGTCCCGCTCACCTGCCGGACATCTGCCGTGAACTGGCGCCGCTGCTCGGGGTTGGCCCGGAGGCGCTGGCGGCGGCCAGCAGCCGCAACGCCATGCAACTGTTCGGCTGGCAGCCTTAGAACAGTAGTGTCCACAGGGCGATTGCAGCGAACCAGAGGATTGCCGTGCGCACCAGTAATTGCCACAGGCTATCCAGGGTTGCCACACCGGCTTCGCCCAATAGCGGCTCTGGCGTTTCGGCGGCAGCGCGAGCGGCCCCGGAAGCCAGCTGGGCAGCCGAGATATCCCAGCTCAGGGCTTCATGGAGCAGAGCACGGCTCACGGCGATGAAATTGCCGACCAGCGCGAAGCTGGCAGCCAGCACACGCACCGGCAGCCAGTCGAAGGCATGCCGCAACTGTGCCGCACGCTCACGCAGGGCATCGGACTGAGCATGCTCGACGAGCAACGCCAGCAACCGATAAGCCAGCGCAGCCAAAGGCCCTAGCAGGACATACCAGAAGATCACCGCAAAAAAGCTCTGGTACGCCTGCCAGACCATGAACGTCTGCACGTTGGGCAGCAGCGTGGCTTCGCCCTCGCCGTCGACCCCCAGATCACGCTGCGCGACCAGGTAGGCCGCCTCGCCATCGCCGCGCCGCCAGCTGTCACGAAAAGGCCCTAGAGCGGCCAGCAGGTCGCCACGGCCAAGGCTGTAGAGCACCACCAGCAGGTGCACGGGCAGCAGCAGCCAGCCGTAGGCCAGTGGCGCCAGCAGCGTGAGGACCAGCGCGACGACAAGCAGCGGGACACCGACCAGCAGCACGATCGCCAGCCACGGCGAATCGCTGCTGGTGCCGCTGCGCTCCAGGCGCCCGAGGGCGCGCAGCCAAGGCTCGTCGTGCTGAACACGTTGGCGCCATGACGAAAACTTTTCGATCCACAGCACCAGCAGCAACACCAGGAAACTCATGATGCCTCCTTATCAGTCATCAATGCGCGGCGCAGCCGTGCCCAATCGAATGCAGGGCCCGGATCGGTCTTGCGTCCAGGCGCGATATCGCTGTGCCCGCAGATACGCTCGACGGTGATCGCCGGGTACGCGCTCTGCAGCACGCGGGTCAGTTCCGTCAGCACAGCGTACTGCGCATCCGTGAACGGCAGGTGATCGGTTCCTTCGAGCTCGATCCCCACGGAGAAATCGTTGCAGTTTTCCCGGCCATCGAAACAGGAGACGCCGGCGTGCCAGGCACGATCCAGGCACGACACGAACTGGACGAGGGTACCGTCACGCTCGATCAGAAAGTGGGCTGACACCGTCATGCTGGCGATGCCCGCGAAGTACGGATGGGCATCGGCTTGCAGGCAATTGCTGAAGAACGCCTGCACCTGCCCGGTGCCGAACTGGCCAGGCGGCAAGCTGATGTTATGAATCACCAACAGGGAAATCTCAGCCTGCGGGCGCTCATTGAAATTGGGCGAAGGACAGTGCTGAATCCCTTGATACCAGCCGTCTTCGAGTTGCTTGTGCATACGTGCTCCCCGAACGAGCGCACACTCTAGGGGCTGTTAACGTTGCAGCGCAAGTTAAGGAGGATCGGACGCCAGAAACGACTCGCGGCCTGACAAGGCCGCGAGAGGGAGATCCGCGCTGGGAACGCGAAAAACGATGCGCCAGGGTCAGGCGTTCTTGAGTCGGCGCAAGTTGCCGATCACCGATTCAAGAGCCCGGTCGAACAACAGTGCATCATCCAGCAGGCGCACGGCATTGCGGCGGAACTCGACAGCCAGGCCCATGCGGGATTTCTCGAGCACCTTCATACCGGTCCGGTTGACGAAGATGTACTTGCCGGTCGGCTTGATGATCGCCGCCAGCTTGCAGCGAACCTTGTGCTCTTCGTCTTCCTGAAACTCGACCCAGCTGCCGACACGCAGCGCATCGACATGCAGCAGCGCCTCGTCATCGTCGGCAAGCATCGGCTCTTCTTCCTCGACACGAGTTTGCCCCGGCGCCAGCAACACGATCTCTTCGACCACCTCGACCATGGCCGACACGCCCTCTTCGCTCTCGGGCGGCAGTTCCAGCAGAGGCAACTCGATGCCAACGGCGGAGAGTGCGGTGCGCTGCACGTCATCGGATTCGGTTGGCGCACTGCGCTCGACATCCGGCATGGCCCGCTTGAATCGCTGGAAAGCCTGTACGTGCAGCGCTTCGAGCTGACCGAAGAACTCACTGGTAGAGAAAGGATCGAACGCCGCACTGGCCATCCCTTCACGCAACGCCTTGAGCAAGCCGGGCACCAGCTCGAGCAAACGCAGGCGCGCTTCCGGATTCTCGTGGGGCTCCACGCTCCAGATCAGGTCGTCCATGGTGGCCAGGGACGCATGCCATTGCTCGGAGTCGGTGCCGTGCTTGAGGCAGGTCAGCATCATCACCTTGCTCCAGGCCTCACGCAGCAGACGCACCACCACTTCTGGCAGCGTCTTGCCCAACAGCCGCTCGTTCAGCGCGTGCTCGACCTCGCGACGCGCCAGCTCGGCACGGGCGCTGCCTTCTTCGGCATCACGGGTACGCTGCTCGAGCAGCTCGCTACGGCGACGCTCGTCACCGGTAAAGGCGAGGAAGTCGGCCAGCAGTTCGGAGAAGATCGCAGGATCATCGGTAAAGTCGTTGAGCAGCCGCTGCACGACCTGTTCGATCTTCTGATAAAGGCTGTCACGCTGGCTGTGGTCGTGCTCACCCCAGCCGAGGGCGGCAGTGGCGATTTCGTTGAGCAGGCGGCGCGCCGGATGGCTGCCGCGACTGAAGAACGTCTTGTCGAGGACAGCGACCTTGAGCATGGGGATCTGCAGGCGCGCGATCAGCGCTTTCAGCGAATCCGGCAGGCTGCGGTCATCGAGGATGAATTCGAAGAGCATCGACACCAGGTTGATGACGTCTTCATCGACCTCGCCGACTACTCGCACGCGGCCACTCTTGGCACTGGCGCGAGTCAACAGATGCTCGAGCTGAGCACGCAGATCGACATCCATCGGGGCCTGGATCGGCGCGCGCTGTTGCATGTGCGACAGCAGGCGCATCAAGTCGTTGGTGGAGATCGGCATGGCATTGGCCGGGGCCTGACGACGCACCGAAACGCTCTCCCGGGACTGCGACAGCAATTCCTGCAATGCACTGAAAACTTCACGCACTTCGTCGTCGCCATAACCGGCGCAGGACAGGTCGACGCTTTCCGCCTGGTCGTGGCGGCTCGGTCGATTATGGCTGGCGGCACGACGAGGCGGCGCGGACTTCAACTCGGGCAATACGCCTGCCTCGACCAGAATGCCGTTTGCATCGCCATAGAGCTGCTCCAGACCACTGAGCACGTACTTCTCGAACAGTTTGAGGATGATCAGCTTGACCTTGATCTCGACACCCAGCCCGCTGCACGAATCGAGGAACAGCTCGCTGAGCGAAACCGGTCCGAGGGGGTTGGACTTGTCGTCGAGCTTCTTGCTGACGACCGCATTGAGGCGCGTGGTGAGGTGAGTGAGGGCGACGTGGTCGCGGCTCAATACCTTGGCGATCATCGAATCCAGCGCGACGGTTTCTTCCAGCTCATCGTTCTGTACGAGTGACAGGCTGTCGAAAGACACCGTGTCGAGTGACGGCGGCTTGCCGACCACATACTGATTCAAGCTGGCGAAGGACTCGAAAACCTTCTGCAGAAAGCCACGCTCGATACCTTTGCGCTTGAGGCGCAGGTCACGCATGGCTTCGAAGAACGCATTCTGTTCGGCGTTGCTGGTGGCGCGGTCCGCCATGTCGAACAGGGTGTCATCGGCATTGTCGAACAACGCCTGCAGGGCCTGCTTGAGCTGCGTGGCAGCCCGATCACGGACCTGAAGAAGAGACGCAGGTAGCCTGCCGGCAGCGGGGTGAGCCGTTTCAGAAACCATTTTGTTCAGATGCACTACGTTGGCATCGGTTTTCATCACGATCTCCTGCGCACTGCGCTGGCGGAGCAAGCTCAAACAGAAATGCGAGCGCCATATTAACGTCAACGATATGACGCCAATACATCCGAATTAAAACATTATAGGAATGCTGCAGGAGATACCAAGGCAAATTCCTGCAGATATGACCTGCGTCACAGGTACCCGGGACGCAGTCGTCACCAGGCTCGCGCATGTGACCGGGTGTGACCGCCAGGGTTCATTTTCAGCCGATGAACGCAACACTCACCGAGACTGCCTCTATAATCCCCGCCTCAGCCAATCGGAGGCCCCATGCCGAACCTACTGCTCACCGAGCTCCGCGCCGAAATCGAGGCCAATGTCCGCCGCAGTTTGCGCGAGGACATCGGCAGTGGCGACATCACCGCTCAACTGATCCCCGAATCACGCCTGGCCCATGCCACGGTGATCACTCGGGAAGATGCGGTGATTTGCGGCACCGCCTGGGTGGATGAGGTATTTCGTCAGCTCGACCCGCGCGTTGCGGTGCACTGGCAGGTGCAGGACGGCCAACGGGCAACGCCGAACCAGGCGCTGTTTCATCTCGAGGGTCCGGCGCGCGCCCTGCTCAGCGGCGAACGCAGTGCGCTGAACTTCCTGCAAACCCTGTCGGCCGTGGCGACCCGCTGCCAGCACTACGCCGAACGGGTGCAGGGTACCGACGTGAAGCTGCTCGATACCCGCAAGACCCTGCCCGGGCTGCGCCTGGCGCAGAAGTATGCAGTGACCCAGGGCGGTTGCCACAACCACCGAATTGGCCTGTTCGACGCCTTCCTTATAAAGGAGAACCACATCGCCGCGTGCGGAGGCATCGATGCCGCAGTGGCTGCCGCACGCAAGATCGCCCCCGGCAAACCGGTCGAAGTGGAAGTGGAAAGCCTGGAAGAGCTCGAACAGGCCCTGGCTGCCGGCGCCGACATCGTCATGCTCGATGAGCTGTCGCTCGAGGACATGCGCCGCGCGGTGACCATCAATGCCGGTCGCGCCAAGCTCGAGGCTTCTGGCGGCGTGAACGAGACCACCTTGCGCAGCATTGCCGAGACCGGCGTGGATTACATATCGATCGGTACCCTGACCAAGGACGTCAAGGCAGTGGACCTGTCGATGCGCCTGTCGCTTTGAGCCGATCCTGAATACGACAACGGCGCCCGAGGGCGCCGTTGTCGTATTCGTCAGTCCACGTCAGGGCTGACGATCAGTCGCTTGCGCTCGGGAAAGAACAGGCGCTCCAGTTCGGCGCCCGGATTGTCCGCACGCATGAACGCTTCACCGACCAGGAACGCATACACGTCGCTGATTTCCATCAGCTCCACGTCGGCACGATTGAGGATGCCACTTTCGGTCACCACCAGGCGGTCGCGGGGAATGCGCGGCAGCAGATCCAGGGTGGTTTCCAGGTTGACCTCGAAGGTGTGCAGGTTACGGTTGTTGACGCCGACCAGCGGCGTGTCCAGCACGTTGAGCGCACGCTCCAGCTCATCGCCGTCATGCACCTCCACCAATACGTCGAGATCGAAGGCCTTGGCCGTTGCCGCCAGTTCGCCCATCTGCGCATCGGACAGTGCCGAGACGATCAGCAGCACGCAGTCGGCACCCAAGGCCCGCGCCTCGACGACCTGGTATGGATCGATCATGAAATCCTTGCGGATCACCGGCAGGGAGCAGGCACTACGCCCTTCCTGCAGGTAGCGGTCAGCGCCCTGAAAGAAGTCGATATCGGTCAGGATCGACAGACAGGTCGCACCGCCATCCTGATAGCTCAGGGCTATTTCCGCCGGAACGAAGTTCTCGCGCAGCACACCCTTGCTCGGCGATGCTTTCTTGATCTCGGCGATCACCGCCGGCTGCTTGCTCCTGGCCTTTTCGATCAACGCAGAGGCAAAGCCACGTGGCGCATCGGCCGCGCGTGCTTCGCGCTCGACTTCGGCCAGGCTGACGATCGCACGTCGGGCCGCGACCTCCTCGGCTTTGCGGGCGAGGATCTTTTCCAGAACGGTGGGAATGCTCACCCTTCATTCTCCTGTTTGAATACCGCGGTAAAGGATACCAACTCTTCCATCTTTTCCCGGGCGAGGCCGGTGTGCAGCGCGTCATGAGCCAGGCTCATGCCATCGCTCAGGTTGTCGGCATGGTCCGCGGCATAGAGCGCAGCGCCAGCATTGAGCACGATGATGTCGGCAGCCTTCTGGCCGACCTCGCTCTTGCGGCGGCCCAGCGCATCACGGATCAGCTCCAACGACTGCCCGGCGCCGTCGACGGTCAGGCCGATCAGACTCTGACTCTTGATGCCAAAGTCCTCGGGCTGGATGCGGTACTCGCTGACCACGCCGTTCTTCAGTTCGGCAACGAAGGTCGGCGCGGCCAGGCTGATCTCATCGAGACCATCCTGGGCATGCACCACCAGCACGTGCTGGCTGCCGAGGCGCTGCAGCACCTCCGCCATGGGCCGGCACAGCGCCTGGCTGAATACGCCCACCACCTGGTGTTTGGCGCCAGCCGGGTTGGTCATCGGGCCAAGCATGTTGAACAGCGTACGCAGACCCAGCTCACGACGCGGGCCGATGGCGTGCTTCATCGCGCCATGATGGGACGGCGCGAACATGAAGCCGACACCGACGGTCTCGACGCAGCGCGCCACCTGTACCGGCGTGAGGCCCAAATAGATGCCAGCCGCCTCGAGCAGATCGGCACTGCCGCTTTTGCCCGACACCGCCCGGTTGCCGTGCTTGGCCACCTTGCCACCGGCCGCGGCGACGACGAAGGCCGCAGCGGTGGAGACGTTGAAGATATTCATGCCGTCGCCACCGGTACCGCAGGTATCGACCAGCCGTTCGGCAGCGATCTCCACCGGCGCGGCCAATTCTCGCATCACGCTGGCGGCACCGACGATCTCATCGATGGTCTCGCTCTTCATGCGCATGCCCATGAGAAAGGCGCCGATCTGCGCGTCGGTGCACTGCCCCGTCATGATCTCGCGCATCACGTCGCGCATTTCCTCGGTGGACAGGTCCAACTGGGTGACGATGCGGTTGAGGGCTTCCTTGATGTTCATGCGCGCACGCCTCCGGTCTGCTTGAGGAAGTTGGCGAACAGTTCGTGGCCCTGCTCGGTAAGAATCGACTCGGGGTGAAACTGCACGCCCTCGACGTTCAGGGTCTTGTGGCGCAGGCCCATGATCTCGTCGACGGAGCCATCTTCATTGGCAGTCCAGGCGGTGATTTCCAGGCACTCCGGCAGGCTGTCACGCTTGACCACCAAGGAGTGATAGCGGGTCACGGTGAGCGGATTGTTGAGGCCGGCGAACACGCCTTTGTCTTCATGAAAAACCGGGCTGGTCTTGCCATGCATCACCTGACGGGCGCGCACCACATCGCCGCCATAAGCCTGGCCGATGCTCTGATGACCCAGGCAGACACCGAGGATCGGCAGCTTGCCGGCGAAATGCAAAATCGCCTCGATGGACACCCCGGCTTCGGTGGGCGTGCACGGGCCTGGGGAGACGACGATACGCTCGGGCTGCAGCGCCTCGATCTGGGCGACGGTCAGCTCGTCGTTGCGAATGACGTGGACATCGGCACCCAGCTCGCCCAGGTACTGCACCACGTTGTAGGTAAAGGAATCGTAGTTGTCGATCATCAGCAGCATTTTAGATTTAACCCTTTGATTTACTGCTCTTCAGCCAATCGCCCTGTTTTCCACGCCCTCATTGGTACCCGCATCATCGATGCTGGGAACACGGATCGTAGGGGGCTGGAGCAAGGCAGAGAGAATCATCCGGCATGGCCGGAGAAAAAGATCAGGCGCGCCAACGCCAACGGGCGTGGGCTTTGATGACTCGCATCAGAAGGGTGCTGCTGGCATTCACGGGGAAGGTCTCGCGTTTATCTGCCCGCACAGTAGCCCACAGCGCTAACGCGCGCAATATCACACTGCCGGATCGCGGATCGATCAGCGCCAGTGGCTCTTCGCGCGCGCCCTTGCGCCACTGTAAAGTTCGGTGAGCGGTGAAACCGACTGCTGTACCCTGTGTTCTTTGCAATCGGAACGGCCAAGATGTCGACGATCAATTTTGGCCCCGACCTTCGTGCCGTCGCGAAGATCGAGGCGATTCCGATGATCCTGCGCATGGTCAAGCACGTGACCGGGCTACGATTCGCTGCCGTCGCGCGGGTCACCGACAAACAGTGGATCACCTGCGCGGTCGACGACTCGATCGAGTTCGGGCTCAAGCCCGGCGACGAGCTCGCACTGGAAACGACCATCTGCGACGAGATCCGGCAACACCGTACGCCGGTGCTGTTCGGTCACGCCAGTGAACACCCGGTGTTCTCCCGGCACCACACGCCAAGGCTCTATGGCCTGCAAAGCTACGTGTCGATCCCGATCGTCCGGGGCAACGGCGAGTTCTTCGGTACGCTGTGCGCGATCGACCCGGCTCCGGCTGATCTCGATACGCCGGTGATTACCGAAACGCTCACGCTCTTCGCCCAACTGATCGCCGCCAACCTGGACATGCAGGCCTCCGTGGAGCAAAGCCAGCGAGAACTCGAGGTCGAGAGGGAGACCGGGCATCTGCGTGAACAGTTGATCGCGGTACTCGGCCACGACCTGCGTACGCCATTGAGCGCGGTCAGGATGGGGGCCGACCTGCTCGAATCCAAACTGCTGGACCGCCCCGAGCGCCGACTGGCCACGGCGATTCAAAGCAGTGCCAGACGCATGGGCTCACTGATCGAGAACATCCTCGACTTCGCGCGCGGTCGGCTGGGCAGCGGCATTCCCGTCGAACACCGAGTGGTCGGCAACCTGCAGGCCGATTTCGACCGTGTCATCAGCGAAATTGCAGAAGCCTACCCAACCGCGGTCATCGAGCGGTCGGTGAGTGTGCCGCAGGCGAACCTGTGCGACCCGGTCCGGCTCTGCCAACTGCTATCCAATCTGCTGGCCAACGCTGTCACCCATGGCCGCCACGGCACCACGATCAAGGTGGGTGTCAGCGTGGAAGACGAGCATCTGGTGCTCAGTGTGTGGAATCAGGGCGTGCCGATCGAGCCGCAGCTGATGCCAAAGCTGTTTCAGCCTTATACCCGCTCGGAAGTGGGCCAGCGTGAGGGGCTGGGCCTGGGGCTCTATATCGCGTCGGAAATCGTCAGAGGGCACAACGGCACGATCTGCGTCGTTTCCAATGAAACAGACGGTACATCCTTCACCGCCCGGCTGCCGACCCTGAGCACCGACGCTCAGCGGACGCCGCATGCCAGGGCCGAGCCGCCGGCAACGGATACCCATCCCTAGCAGGCGGCCGGTCGAGCTAGGGCGACAGGCTTATCGTCCGTGCATAGGCCTGGCACATCCCTAAGGCGATGATCGCCCGATCTCCTCGTTCGACGATGCCGACAATTCGTTGAGCAGATCCTGCGTCAATGTCGGCTCGGCGGGCTCCATCCACCAGGCGTCCGGCACTGGCGGTGGAAGACACTGCGCCACCACCGGCATCGCTGGCACCTGGGCTGGCGACCAGGACTGACAACCGTAACTCAGCAGTAGCGAGACGATCACGCAGGCGGGCAGCAGTTTTTTCAGCATCGGTAAGTCTCCTGTGTTGGTTCTGGGATGCGGCCTGCAGCTGCTGTTCCAGCGTCAGACGTTTTTCATTCGCACGCCGCGCCTCACCGGCTGCGGCGCTCTGCGCCATGGCCAGCGTGTCGGCATGCAGCTTGTCGCGCACGGCAATCTGCTGTTCGAGCTCGCGACCCTGCTCGGCCATCCGCTCGCCCAGCCTCCAGCCCTGGGCGAGCCAGCCAAGGCCGGCGGCGCCGACCAGCAGCGTCACAGCCAGGCTTGCGCCTGCTAGCACGCGGTACTTGAGCGGGATGAGCGATAGCCAGCTCATGCCGCCACCTGCCCGCCGCATGCGCTGTACCTGGCCAACAAGTCGGGCTTGTCACAGGCTTGAGCAGCGCGTTCCTCTTCGTAGTTGCACAACAGTGCGCTCAGTTCATGTTCGCGCTGGCCATAGCCAGCCCCAGGCAGACTGGCCCAGATCGGTGCGGCAGCCGTGATGGCCTGTTCGATCTCCCCCTCGCGAATGAGCCCGAGCGCACCGCACTCATCCAGCAGCTTCACTGCGGCCAGATCCTGCGCCGCGGGCGTGAAGCGGCCGCGGAAGTGGTAGAGGCTGACGAGCGAGTCCCAGGTACGGGCCAGGAACTGGTAGCGCCCGGCCGCCGTGGACTTGATGCCGTAGCGCGGCAGGTCGATCAGCTTTCGCGGATGCGCGCTGTAGTCGCTGAACAGCGTGCCGCCGACAAGGACGTTGTAGCCATCGTCACTGTGATCGATGGTCGAGGTGCCTTCGCTCCAGGCGAGCATGTCGAGAAAGGCGAGCACATTGGTGCCGCCCGCCTGGGCAGCGGTGATACGGGCCATGAGAATTCTCCTATCAGGAATGGCCCGCCGAAGCGGGCCATGTCAGGCTGTGTGAAAACTACTGCGCTCGGTCACACGGCCTGATGTCGATGGGTTTAACGGGGCCCGTAGGCCGTGGTGGTGTTGCCGATACGCGCCATCAGCGAGCGCGTGTTCGGCTTCAGGGTGCCGTCGTTGCGGTCCATGCCATTGGGCGCATCGTCGTCGTCACCAGGGCCGGCCAACCACTGGAAGCGCAAGATATGGTTGGCATCGAAGTACTTGTGCAGCTCGGTGAAGTAGGTACGCATACCGGGCACGTGATCCGGCCCCCCGAACTCGCCAGCGATACCCCGCTTGCCATTGGCCTTGAGCCAGTCGACGTAGGGGCGCCAGTCCGCCACACGATCGCGGTAGCTGACCGACTCGCTGGCCACCGTCCACTTGCCGCCGCCCCCACCTTCCTTGTCCGGATACTGGTGCGCCTCGTAAAGCAGGCGATCAGCAGGATCAGTGAGGTTCTTGAGCGCGTCGGAACGAGCCGGCCAGTGCAGTGCCGTACTGAAGGCATTGCCCGCCACGGTGATGAAATGCTGCGAGTCCTCGGTACGAACAGCGTTGATGAGACGCTGCGCATTGGCAGTCCACAGGGCTTCGACGTTCACACCGCCATCGGCCTTGGTACCGGCATTGTGGGGCTCGTTCATCAGCCCATAGCCGAGCACGCCGGGCTCGTCCTTGAACTTCTGCACGATGGCCGTCCAGATGCGCGCCAGCAGTGGGTAATCGACGGGACAATCGGGGGCGCCAATCGCCGTCCACAAGGCGTATCCGCCGCCGAAGGACTGCACGGTGCGGCCGGCCACCGGGCCAGAGGCGCGGACATACCAGCGGGCGTAGTTGTGCATGTCGAGCAGGCAATAGCCGCCCCAACTGTGCACATGGCGGATGGCCTTGCGGATCTCCTCGACGTAACCCTGGCGCAAGCTGAAACCGCCTGCGCCATCGAGAATGGCGATGCGCTCACCGGCGAACGGCAAGCGCGCGGCGAATGGCTTGCCGTTCAGGCCGCCCGCATAGGACTTGATGTAGTCGGGTTGATGGCCTCGAGGCGCGATGGTGCGGTAGTGCGTATCGAGCGATGCAGTGGTGATGGCGTCCACATAGGGGTTGTTACCCAACCCCGCAGCGTTGAAACCGATAAGCGGAAACTCACCGGCTGCGGCCATCTGGTCAAAGGTTTTAATGCTCATGGTATTTCCTCCAGACGAAAAAAAGCCCGCATTGCCGCGGGCCTTGATGAAGTGCAACGTTTGAGTGAAAGGGCCAGCCAGCGGCCCCAAGGGTCATGGCACCTGATCGCAGGCAGGCTGCGTCACATGCTCGTTACAGGCCGACGCCAGCGCGGCGGCCTGGTGTAGCTCTAAGTCCGATCCTCGACACGCTCGGCATGCACGTCGGAGCAATGGGGTGGGCACTCACGGATGACGCCAGCCAGGTTGCCCCCCGAACGGAACACCGCGACGGCGAACACGGCCAGTAACAGCACCAGCGACCATGCCTGCGCTGGCAACCTCAGGTCGCCGAGGGCGATCTGCAACATCGCCGACCCCGAGCTGCCCATCAGCAACATGGCCATGCAACTCATGCCGCGCCTGAAACGTGCGCCCTGCCGGCGGTAGGTGAACAAGCGTACGAATACAGCGCCACACAGGCAGAACGTCGCATGCGTGAGTACGAGACTAATCATCGTTGCCTCCTCGCGCCTCGGCCCCAGGCGGGGCCCCGCGACGCTTGATTGCAGCCAGCATGATCGTTACCACCAGCCCCGCACCGGCAAACCCTGCCGGCCCGGAATAGGCAAAGGGACGCATACCGTAGAATTCGAAATCGACGATCGCCGGAGTGAACAGATACCCCATCACGAACGACGTCATGAAGAACGTCAGGCGATTCCATAGCGGCAGCTCTTGTGTAGTGGTGAAGTAGACCAGTGCTCCAAACAAGGCCCCAACCGCGGCCTCTCCGTTGATGCTGTCTAGGATCGTGGGCAGGTTCACTCCCAAGGTGCTAGCCATTAACACGCTACCGGGCTCGCTCATTATCAAAATCCTCCCCGTGGCCAGCGGCCACGACGACGTCCCCCAAAGGCACAGGGTTTTGTTGTTAGAAGCCGCAGCCACGAGGGGAGGCCTGCCTGCTGGCAAGCCCCTGATCTCGTCGAACGGCGGAAATAAAAAAGCCCCGCACGTCTGCAGGGCCCTTGGTCACGGATTGCCCGATCAGGCCACCTGGTGACAGAAACAAAAAACCCGGCTTTGGCGGGCCGGGCTTTACGAGGCAGGCTGCTGGCCCACCTCGTTGACGTTGATCAATTTATAACCCCCGATTCTCAGGGTCACAAGGCACCTGCGGCCATCAGCGGAGACGCGCTGGAAAAAAGCGGACACGATCAGGTCTGGTACGTCTGGTCGCCCGAAAAATCAGCGCACGCGCCTCCACCGGCGCGCTTGCAGGGGGCGCGTCGGTGGAGCGTCGAGATTGCAGTGAGCCGCAGCAGGTGCTTTCAGCGGGCGGAATCGGTAGGGCGGATGTGATAAGCGCGCTCAGGCGGCGCGCTTCAGGAGGTGTGACTGAATGACCTTGTGCGCCTGCCCCAGGCGCCGATAGAACTGCGAGCGGCTGCAACCGCACGCGGCCCATTTCTGGCTGAGCGAAGCGGCGTCACCACAATAGTGCTCGATGACGACCTGGCGCTGTTCGAGCGAAAGGTGCTTGCCGACGATCCAGTCGATCTCAGCGGTTGTGTCCAGCAATACGCGACTACCACGCTCGCTACGAATCAACACACCTTGTGTAGCCATCAGCGCGGCGATGACAGTGCCACCGAACCCGGACGCCAGTTCACTCTCCTTACCCAGCTTCTTGTCAGCCCATATCTGCAGCGCTTCATCAATGTAGGCAATCATCAGGATCCTCCTGCCACCCCGCTGGTGGCGATAACGGATGGGCCCTCGGCGCATTGGCGCTTATCGGGCTCGAGAACTCGTCGAGCCATACCGGTGATCGACAAACTAAAAATAATCACGAATCGTGTTTTATTCAAGGCGAAAACTGCGCTATAAATATTTCACATCGTGATTAACGGAGCACCTTCATGGAAACCCTCGGCAAGCGCATCAAACGCCTGCGCAAGAGCACAGGTCTCAGCCAGCAGCTGCTGGCCGAGGCCTGTGGCTGGTCATCGCAGTCACGCATCGGCAACTACGAAAGCGACCTGCGTGAGCCCAGCCTGGCGGACCTGCTGCTGCTCGCACCGGCACTTGGCGTGAGCATCGCCGAGCTCGCTGGCAGCGAGGCGCTAGCCGAGCCTGCGCGTGCGGCAAGTGACACGCTGGACGTGGGCCACGCCCGTGGCGGCGCGGTGCCGGTGGTGGGGCATGCGCAGCTGGGCACCCACGGGTATTTCGAAGAGATCGACTTTCCCGTCGGCCATGGAGACGGCTACCTGCGCATCCACAGTGACGACCCGAACGCCTATGGCCTGCGGGTCAGTGGTGACAGCATGCATCCACGGATCAAGAACGGCGAGTACGTGCTGATCGAACCGAACAAGGCCTTCCATGCCGGCGATGAGGTGATGGTGCGCACCCTCGATGGCCAGGCGATGATCAAGGAATACATCTACCTGCGCGATGGCATGTACCGCTTCGACAGCGTCAACCAGAATCACCCGCCCATTCATATTCCGCAGCACAACGTCAGCAAGATTCACCTGGTGGGCGGCATCCTCAAATCCTCGCGCTTCGCCGAAGATTGATCACCCGTCCTGTCACCAACCGAGAGCCGTCCGATACCGAGCCATTGCCATGAACACTCAGCCTGAGCCGCCCCTGCCGCTCCAGACGCTGGAGCTACTTTTCCGCACCCACGGCGACGTGCTGGTGCCCATCGACCGAGTGCGCACGGTGTACTTTCGGCACCTGAGCCCGGACAACTTCATTCGCGCCATCGCGTCCGGGCGACTGAACCTGCCGATCACCACCCTGGACAGCAGCGCCAAGGCGCCCAAGTTCATCGAACTGCATCACCTGGCCGCCTACATCGACAGCTGCGCCAACGTCGCCCATGGGCAACCGAGCGGCCAGCCGGCCACATCCGCCGCCTGAACATCGAGCCCTAGCGCTTGGCGCGCGAGGTTGACGTTGCCACCCCGCGAACCCTGCGGCGCGATTAACATCCGCCCGCTCGCCGGCGATGCGATTTGGCAGCGGCAGCCTTGCCGCACTGAATGCCTCGGTCCCTTTCATTACCTGCCACACGCGGGTCGATCGAGCCCGGCATCACACATCCCGCATCAGCAACGCGAACTGCAACTCCACGCCTGCCGGCACGGGCAGGTACACGACGTGGCCATCACCGGGCGCGACGGCGATGGTCTCCCACGCTCTGTTTTGCAAACGCTCCAGGGTGAAGCGCAGGTTACCGTTCGGGGTCATCAGCTCCATGCCGTCCCCGACTGCGAAGCGATTCTTGACCCGCACTTCGGCCAGTTCGCCACGGCGCTCGCCGGTGAGCTCACCGACGAACTGCTGGCGCTCGGCGTGCGAGCTGCCGTGCTGGTAGTTCTGATATTCGTCGTGTACATGGCGGCGCAGGAAGCCCTCGGTGTAGCCGCGGTGGGCCAAGGATTCCAGGCTGTCCATCAGGCCGCGGTCGAAGGGCCGGCCCGCCACCGCGTCGTCGATGGCCTGGCGATACACCTGGGCGGTGCGGGCACAGTAGAAATGGGATTTGGTGCGTCCTTCGATCTTCAGCGAGTGCACGCCCATCTTCACCAGTTGCTCGACGTGCTGCACGGCGCGCAGGTCCCGTGAGTTCATGATGTAGGTGCCATGCTCGTCTTCGAACATGGGCATCTGCCCATCGCCATCATCGAGCAGGAATACCTGCTCGCTCGGCGCGCCGATACCCAGGGTAGGCTGCACCTGATGAACGATCTCACCCAATTCGTTCTCACCCGCAGCCTTCACGTCGTACTGCCAGCGGCAGGCATTGGTGCAGGCCCCCTGGTTGGGGTCACGGCGATTGAGGTAGCCCGACAGCAGGCAACGCCCGGAGTAGGCCATGCACAAGGCGCCATGGACGAACACCTCCAGTTCCATGTCCGGTACCTGAGCGCGGATTTCTTCGATCTCCACCAGGGACAACTCCCGCGAGAGGATCACCCGCGTCAATCCCTGCCCCTGCCAGAACGCCACACTGGCGCAGTTCACCGCGTTGGCCTGTACCGAGAGATGGATGGGCACCTGTGGATAACGCCCGCGCACCAGCATGATCAGCCCAGGGTCGGACATGATCAGTGCATCGGGCGCCATGTCGATCACCGGCTGCAAATCGTCCAGAAAGGTCTTCAACTTGGCATTGTGCGGCGCGATGTTGACCACCACGTAGAAGCGCTTGCCCAAGGCATGAGCCTCGCCAATCCCCTGGGCGAGGTTGGCGTGATCGAACTCGTTGTTGCGCACTCGCAGGCTGTAGCGCGGCTGCCCGGCATACACCGCATCGGCGCCATAAGCGAACGCGTAACGCATGTTCTTCAGGCTGCCGGCCGGTGACAGCAGTTCGGGACGAAACACGGAGCTGGGCATGACCACGAGGACTCACGGAAAAACAGGGCCGGCGATTCTAGGGACCTCGGCCACCACGACCATTGATCTGCGTCTATGGCGGCGTACGCTCGACTGGCTTCGGCGACCGTCGGCCATCGGCACCTGCCGGCCAAGGCACGGGAAACAACCGGGCGATGCAGCGTGCCAGTTGCCGCCCTGCGCTGCGCTCTTCACGCAACCCGACGCGGCCACTCATCGCCGGTACCACAGGCGGAAGAAGCCCAGCGCGAACAGCAGAGCGATCTGCATCATCGCCACGCACAGCTGCAGAAACGACTGCACGGCGCTGTTCGTCGGCGCATCGGTCACGCCGGTCAAGGCCGCCCAGAAGGTCTCGGGCAACAGGTGCAGGCCAAGCTGAGCGAAGGGCCAGCCGCTGAGCATCAGCAGCTCGATCCAGTCGAAGCGGCCAGCGAACATCATGGCGATCAGCAGTACGCCGGCGATGCACAGGCCAAGGGCGAAGCAGGCGGAAAATTGCAGTAACAGGCGCATGGCAGTCTCCAGGGGGCGTGCGACCCGCACGCCCCGGCAAGGTGATCAGGGGGTTATCCGGGGTTCACCGCTGGCCGGGCGGCCCACGCCGTACCAGTCGAGCTTGCGGGTCAGCACCATCACGCAGCCCAGTACGCCGAACACCAGCAGCGAGCCCATCAGCAGGGCGTAGTCTTCGGCACCGAGCAGGCCGTAGAGCAGCCCGTACAAGGCCGCCAGCAACACGCCGAAGGCAGCACCTCGCGACCAGCTACGCAACACGCTGCTGACGTAGAAGGTGTTCAGCGCCACGCAGCCCAGAGCGGACAATCCATAGGCGAGGGCAAACCCCAAATGCTCGGACAGCGACAACAACAGCAGGTAGAACAGCGCCAGCGACAGGCCCACCAGGGCGTACTGCACCGGGTGCACGGCCAGGCGCTTGAGCACCTCGAAGAGGAAGAACACGGCGAAGGTCAGGGTGACGAACAGCAGCGCGTACTTGATCGCTCGGTCGGCCTTGAGGTACTGGTCTACCGGCTCGATGAAGCTCACGCCGAACGCCCTGCTCTGCATGGCCGAGCAGGAGCCGCTGACGCAACTGCTCAGGGCATCCTGCATGTCGGTGGCGAAGAAACTGGTCTGCCATTTGGCGGTGAAGCCCTGCTCGGTGACATCGCGCTGGCTCGGCAGGAACTCGCCGACGAAGCTCGGGTGCGGCCAGTCCGAACGCAGGGTTACCTGACTTTCGCGGCCGACCGGGGTGATGCTCAATTGCTCGGTGCCCTGCAGTTTCAGGTCGAAGGCGAAGGTGTAGGCCTGCTCGTCACGGCTGTCACGCGCGGGTAGTGGAACGTGCACGCCGCTGCCGAAGCTTTCGTCGCCGCTGCCCGGCTCGAAGCTCAGGCTGGCTCCGTTGAGCTGCAGCTTGAGGTCATTGCCGATGCCACGCACATCGCTGATGCCGACGGCCACGAAAGGATCGCCGAAACGAAAGGCCTCGACATCGCTGACTCCGTAGTTGGCCGGCACCCGGAACTCGCCGCTGACGTTGCTATCGCTGTGATACAGGCGCGCCTGATAGATACCGCGGTAACGCAGCTCGGTGCGCACATCGCCATCGAGGGTGAAACGCTCCGGCAGGAAGTACAGGCGGCCCTGTTCGATCGACTCCTCCTGATAACGCTCTTCACTGTCCTTGCGGGTTTTCCAGGTAAGCACTCTCTTGCGATAGGGCACCACCAGAATCGGCCCGGTGATCTGCTGGGCGTAACTGGAGCTGCGGGCGATATCGCGCAGCACGTCGTTACGCAGACTCTGGCGTTCATTGACCAGGCCATCGATCAGCAACAGGGGAATCATCAACAACAGAATCAACAGGGCGATGGTGCCCAGTTTCAACATCAGGCTTCGGTTCATGGCACAGCGCTCCGTGCAGTTGGGATGCACGCAGTCTGGCCACGCCCCATGGAGGCAGCGTGGAGTAGAGATGGAGATTGTGTGGCGATTGTGCGGTTAGCCAGACGCTTGAGGCGCCTGAGCGGAAACGGCAGACGGATGATCCGGCGTCAGGAAACGCCGATCGTCACCGTCTGCGGGCGACGGCGAGGCTCACTCACCGCGGATGTACTGTTCCAGATGCTGAATCAGGTCTTCCTGGGCGCTGATGATGTCCTTCACCAGGTCGCCAATCGACAGCAGGCCGATCAGTTGGCCATCATCCACCACAGGCAGGTGACGAAGGCGGCCACTGGTCATCAGCTCCATGCAGCGTCGGCTGTCTTCCCCGCTGCTCACGGTGATCACCTTGCTGGTCATGATGTCACTGACCTTGAGATTGTTCGGCGAACGCTCCTGCACGGCCACCTTGCGCACATAGTCGCGCTCGCTGACGATACCGGCCAGGCGCTCGCCCTCGAGCACCACGAGGGCACCGATCCCCTTCTCGGCCATCAGCTTCACCGCTACGAATACACTGCTGTCTGGGGCGACGCTGTATACGTTGGAAATGGGTTTGCTTTTCAGCACTTCGGCCACGGTCTTTTTCATGCGCGTTCTTCCTGTCCCGGTCGATTGGCGATCCGTTTCAGGATAGCCAAAGCGCAGGCTTCTGTGCGAGGGGCATATCGGGTGCGTCGCCGCCAGCATCGTCGGCGTCGTTGCAACGGGCTCAGCGCGCGAAGCGCACAGTCACTTCCACGCCATCGGCGACGTTGGCGATACTCAGCGTCGCGTCATGCAGATCGACCACTTCCTGCACGAAATTGAGCCCCAGGCCGGTGCTCTTGCGTCCGGTAGCTGGCCGCGCCAGGGAATAGAAGCGCTCGGTCAGGCGCGGCAGCGCGTAGTCGGGAATCGCCGGCCCCTGATTGAACAGACGCAGCAACAGGTGGTTATCATCGCTTTCGCTGAAAAAGCGGATCAACCCGCCCACCGGTGTGAAGTCCAGGGCATTGTCGAGCAGATTGGCCAACGCCTGACGCAGCAGGAAACGCTCGCCCAGCACCGCGTGGCTGGTCGCCACAAGGTTATCCACACGCAGGGCGCTGCGTTCCACACGCGCCATCTGCGCCTGCACGAGACTGTCGATCATCGGCTGCAGCGGTACCGCCACGCGCTCCTCCAGGCACTGGCGCTGTTCGACCTGAGCCAGATGCAGCAGGCGCTCGATGAGGTTCTGCAACCGCTCGCTTTCCTCCGCGATATTGGCCACGAAACGCTGACGCTGGGCTTCGGGCATATCGGCCTCCAGCAACTCGGCGGCCCCGCGAATCGCCGCCAGGGGGCTTTTCAGCTCATGGGTAAGGGTGTGCACGTAGCGCTCGACGTAGGCCTTGCCCTCCAGCTCGGTGCGCATGCGCTCGACCGCCTGGGCCAACTGCCCGAGCTCACCGCCACTAACCTGGGGCAGCTCCGCTCTCTGCCCCTCGCTGACAGCCTGTGCATAACGGGTCAGGCGCCGCAGCGAGCCGCTGAGCCACCAGCTGAGCAGACCGCCGATCAGCAAACCCAGGCCGATCAGCCCCGCGCCCAGCCAGCCAAGGCGCCGCTGCGAGCGCTCGATATAGGGCTGCAGCGTGCGATTCGGCTTGGCCACCGACACCACGCCGAGAATACGTCCGCCGTCGATGATGGGCGCCGCCACATACATCACCGAAGAATCCGGATCGCTGGGGTCTTCACGGGTCGAGCGCACGCCGTAGCGCCCCTGCAGCGTCAGGTAGACGTCGTTCCAGCGCGAGTAGTCCTGGCCCACTGCCAAGGCGCTGGAGTCGAGCAGCACGACACCGCGATCGTCGGTGACGTAGATGCGATGGTTGACCTGGTTCTTCGGCACCCCCCAGATCTGCGCCTGGGGCTGACGCAGTCCATAGGCCTTGAGCAGTTCGGGCAGTCGCCCCTGGGTCAGATGACCTGATTTGACATCCTCGCGGAGGATCTCGGCCAGCAGGTGCGCGGTATCGACCAGGGTTTCCTCGGTGGACTGACGCACACCCGGACGGATTTCCTCCATCACCGTGCTCAGCACGAACCAGCCGGACAAACCCACGAACAGGAAATACACCAGGAAGATACGTACCCCGAGCGGCATCAGCGAAACTCCTGAGAGATGAGCATCGGCCTACTCCAGCTTCAGGCTGTAGCCCAGGCCACGGTGGGTCTGGATCGGCTCGGCCTGGGGCGCGACCTGGCGCAGCTTGGCACGCAGGCTCTTGATGTGGCTGTCGATATTGCGCTCGTAACCGACATCCGCCGCGACGCCCAGGGCATCGAGCAACTGCTCGCGGCTAAAGACGCGTTCCGGTTGACCGAGCAGGCATTGCAGCAGCTGAAACTCCAAACGGGTCAGACTCAGGGTATGGCCGTGATAATCGATGCGCACCCGCTCGCTGTCGAGTCGGAACGGCCCATCGACGGCTCTGCCGGCGACCTCGCGAGGGCCGACACGTTTGAGGATGGCTTTGACACGGGCCGCCACTTCACGGGGGCTGAAGGGCTTGACCACATAATCGTCCGCGCCGATTTCCAGGCCCACCACGCGGTCGATCTCATCGTTGCGCGCGGTGAGGAACATCACCGGCACCTCGGAAAAGCGCCGTAGTCGTTTGCAGGCTTCGAAACCGCTGATATCCGGTAGCCCAACATCGAGAATCACCAGATCGAAGGCTTCACGCTCCAACAGCGTCAGCGCTTCATCGGCCAGGGTCGACCAGCGTGTAGCGAAACCCTCGGCTTGCAGGGCGTACACCAGGGTATCGGCAATCGCGGCTTCATCTTCGACGATCAGGATGGTCGCCATGGTGGCATCCTTGCAGCACTCGGGCTGCGGAGCCTGCGCGAGGCCACCGCCCTCGTCAATAGTCAGCACCTCCAACGGCTATGCACAAAAGACGTGGATCAATCTGTGGATAAGCTCGGCATGAAGCGCTGAAGCCCTCGGATACCGGGCGCCACGGCCAAGCGATCATTATTTGATCAATGACTTACCCACAGACCTGATTCTGCCAAACCTTTGTAAACAAAGCATTTTAGTCAACAGATTAATGCATCTTCGGCATCATGGATCGGTGCACAATTTACGTGGACGAAGCTGTGGATAATCTTTGTATGAACAGCGCGACACCAAGTGATACGTGGCCTGCCAGGCATCGTACATTTTATGACCAGCCCCGGTAAGCCCATGAAAATGGTTGAAAAATCCGAACGACAGGTTCGCGTGGCGTCAACAGATGCCAAAGCATGATTCATCTATGCACAGTTGTGGTGGAGTAATCTGTGGATAAGCTCGGGATGACAGGTGGCAGGGCTAGCCGGGTGGGGCCTGCAGAGAGCTGTGCAATTTTCGAACAGGCTTTCCAAAAGCCTTTGAATTCGGTGTATTCGCTTGAAATGAGGTGTTCGAACAGGGGTCGAAACTGCGGCTGACCAGGCTGTTCTCTGTACACAGTTACCGTGGAAGAACCTGTGGACAACCCTGGGAATAGTCGCTGCAGGCCATGCGTGGCATGGCCTGCAGAGAACCGCTCACTTTTTGAGCGGCGCGGCCGCGATGCGATCAATCCACCCGGAAACGCCCGGTGTTCTGCGCCAGGCTTTCACTGCCACGGCGCAGTTGCTCGCTGGCGTTACTGACCATGCGCGCCCCGTCGAGCAGAGCGGTAGCCGCGTGGTCGACCTGTTGGATGTTGTGGCTGACCTCATCCGCGGTAGCGGCCTGCTGCTCGGCAGCCGTAGCGATCTGCGCCAAACGATCACTGACCCGCTGCACCGACTCGACGATGCCATCGAGATCCGCGCTCATCGCCAGTACGTTGCCCACATCGCCTTCGGCCTGTTGCATGGCCTGCTCCATTTCGGTGACCGACTGGCCGACCACCTTGTGCAGATCACCCACCGTCTGAGCGATTTCCGCCGTGGAATTCTGCGTCCGTTGCGACAATGAACGAACCTCATCGGCGACCACGGCAAAGCCACGCCCCTGCTCACCCGCCCGCGCCGCCTCGATGGCGGCGTTGAGCGCCAGCAGGTTGGTCTGCTCGGCGATGCCCTTGATCACGTCGACCACCCGAGTGATCTGCTCGGTCTGCTTGCGCAGTTGCTGCAGGGTCGTGGCGCTGCCCGCCAGACGGCCACTGAGCTCACGCATGCTGGCGCTGGTGCGGGCACTGCGCAGGTTGCTCTGGTTGGCGATCTCACGGGTCTGACCGGCTTCCTGAGCGGCCTGTTCGCAACTCTGCGCCACACTCTGGGCGGTAGCTGCCATCTGCGTGGCCGCCGTGGCGATCTGGCTCATCTGCGCCTGCTGCTGTTCGACCGCTGCCAGGGAGCTGCTGGCCTGGTTGCCGAGGCCCTGAACCGTCTGGTCAAGCTGCTGACCTTCGCGGCCAACGCCCTGCATGGAGTCGCGCAACTGGGCGACCGCACTATTGAGCGCCGTGGAGATCGCCGCCAGATCGTCGGCGCCGTGTACCTGCATGCGAACCCGCAGATCACCGTCGCGCAGACCCTCGGTAGCCTGGATGATGCCGGTGGTGCTGCGGCGGATCGAGGCGTTCAGGCACAGCAGCAGATACAGCGCCAGAATGGTCAGCGCGGCGAAGATCAGCACGGTTTGCAGCATGTCCTGCCGGGCCTGGTCTCGGTAATCGCCAAGGCTGGCGTTGAACTGTTCGAACACCGCCTGACGCAGCCCCAGCAGTTGTTCCTGCAACGTCTGCACGTGCTGCACGAACTGAGCAGGCTGCATCACCATGGGGCTGGCCTCGAACATGTCACGGTCGACCTCGCCGAGGAAGCCCTGCAGGCCCTGTTCGGCTTGCGCGAAAGGCTGTTGCAGGCGGACCATGGCGGCTGCCGAGGTGCGCTCCAACGCGGTGCGCGCCTTGGCCATCTGCGCACCAGATTGTTCCAGCGAGCGGCGCAGGTCACGCACGGCTACCCGGTTCTGCAAGGTGAAATGCTGGGCGACCAGCGACCCATAGCCCTGACTGGCGAAACTGCCGAGGTTCTCCGCCAGGCGTGGAAGCGTTAGCGTCAGTTGCTCCATCATCAGATAGGTATCGAGGTACGGATCGAGTATCAAGCCGCTATCGGTAGCGACCAGCTCACGTAGCACCACCAGGCGCGAGAGGGTGTTCTGGTAACGCTCCAGCGCGTCGAGCAGTGCCATTTTACCCAGCACGGCCAGATCCAACTCACCAAGCGATACCCGCAACGCATCGAGCTGGCGCTCGGTTTCGTCGCTCAGAGGAGTCAGTTTCAGTTGCTCGGTGGCTGCAGCCAGCGCCTCGCCGAGCTTGCTGCCGCGCTCACGCAGCAGGCCTTCGGCAGCCTTTTCGTTGCCCTTCCAGCGGGCCAGCAGAAAGCGCTGTTCGAGCAGCTCCTGCTCCACGGCACCCAGAGCGTGAACGCCCTGCATACCGTCAAACTCGCGGTTCAGGATCTCGATACGCTCCAGATTGCTGCTCAGCATTACCCAGAGCGCATAGCCCAGGGGAATGACGAACAGCACGAACAGCAACTGGAACTTGCGGGCGAAACTGACGCGTTCCAGCACGCGCACACCCGGCTTGAGCAATCCCCACATAACCCACCTCGAAACAGGTACCACAGACACACAACGCCGTGGCAATGTGCCATTTCGAGGCAAGAATCACACCGGATAGCCAATATTGGAAGTGCAGACTAGCGATTCAGCACTTGGGCCGCTCGACGGTATAGCGGCTGGCAGGATCGATGGCAGCGTCCAGCTTGCGAATGGCACTCGCGCCGATCAGCAGTGGATAGTCGAAGTGGCTGCGATCGGTCAGGTTGACCTCGATGGTGCGCCGCTCTTCGCCCAGGCAGATATCCATGTCGACCACGGGCCGCGCGGAGTAGGAAGGCTCATCGGAACTGCCCTCTTCTGCGCGATTCTTGATTTCGGTGACGCGGGCCAGGGGCTTCTCGAAGACCTGATCATTGGCATCGTCGATGGCCAGGCGGAAACGCACCCAGTCTTCGCCATCACGCTGGAACTGCTCGATATCGCGAGCCGACAATGAGGCGGTCATCGCCCCGGTGTCCATCTTGGCCTTGAGAGTCTGGCCGATCTGCGGCAGCTGGATGTATTCGTAGCGACCGTACAGGGTCGGCTGATTGGCCATTGCCGGCAGAGTAATGACAGCAGCCAGCAGGGCTAGAACGGTTTTCACGCCAGAGAGTCCTTATGCTGAATGGAGAGCATTGGGACTGGTTCAGGAGCGGATGGTTCTAAAAACCTGACAGACAATCATTGCCCAAAAACGGTGCCCAAGGCCCGCGACGAGGCGATAGCGGACTCTCGATCTGGTGGGCTGAAGCCCACCCTACAGCCCCAGACAATCGTTGTACGGTAGCGGCGCCGTGGGGCCGGAACAAGGCGATAGCGGACCTTCGATTTGGTGGGCTAAAGCCCACCAATTGGCCCCCGACTACGAACGGCTGCTTTCGCCTTAAAACGCCCCTGCCCGTCGCGCTACAGCACCTGACGCAAAAAAGCCTGCGCGCGTGGGTCCTTCGGTTGTGCGAAGAACTCTGCGGGCGGTGCGTCTTCCAGCAATTTGCCGTGATCGAAGAACAGTACGCGGTCCGCCACTTCACGGGCGAAGCCCATTTCGTGGGTGACGCAGACCATGGTCATGCCTTCGACGGCCAGTTGCTTCATCACGTCGAGCACCTCGCCGACCATTTCCGGATCGAGGGCCGAGGTTGGCTCGTCGAACAGCATCACCTTGGGGTCCATGCACAGGGCCCGGGCGATGGCCACACGTTGCTGCTGACCGCCGGACAGCCGCGACGGAAACTCGCCGGCCTTCTGGCCGATACCCACTTTGTCCAGCAACGCACGGGCCTTGGCTTCGCGCTCAGCCTTGCCACGCTTGCGTACCACTTTCTGCGCCAGGCAGAGGTTTTCCAGCACGGTCATGTGCGGGAATAGGTTGAAGTGCTGGAACACCATGCCGACTTCCCGGCGGTAGGCGTTGATATCGGTTTTCGGGTTGGCCAGGTCGAGGCCGTCGATACTCACCGAACCGTCGTCGAGCTCCTCCAGGCCGTTCAGGCAGCGCAGGAAAGTCGACTTGCCGGAGCCGGACGGGCCGATCACCACCAGCACTTCACCGCGCGCCACCTGGGTGGTCACACCGTCGACGGCGCGAACCTGTTGACCGCGGGCGTCGAATACCTTGATCAGATCACGGACTTCAATCACTTTGCGCGAGCCTCCGTTCCAGGCGATTGGCGATCTGCGACAACGGCAGGTTGATCACCAGATAGAGTGCGGCCACGCAGAACCAGATCTCGAACGTGGAGAACGAGGTGGTAATGGCTTCACGGCCGCTCTTGGTCAATTCGGTGATGGCGATCACCGAGACCAGCGAAGTGTCCTTGACCAGGCTGATGAACTGCCCGGCTAGTGGTGGCAGCACCCGCTTGAAAGCCTGCGGCAGAATCACGTGACGCATCGATTGCGCCGCGCTCAGCCCGAGAGAGCGTGCCGCCTCGTCCTGGCCGCGAACGATGGACTGCACGCCGGCACGCACGATCTCGCCCACGTAGGCGCCGGTGAACAGCGCCAGCGCCGCCACCCCGGCGAATTCGCGAGACAGGTTGAGTACCGTGCCGATGAAGAAATAGAAGATGAAAATCTGCACCAGCAGCGGCGTTCCGCGTACCAGCTCGACGTAGACCGTCGACAGGTGACGCAGCGTCGGGTTGGCCGAGAGCCGGCACAGGCCGGTGACCAGCCCGATCAACAGGCCAAACACGCCCGCCGCCACGGATATCCACAGCGTCGTCCAGAGGCCCCAGAGCAAGGGGCCGGCGGCCCAGTGACGATTGACGCCGATGACATCGCCCTCGGCGACATCGTCACCTTCACTGAACTGCAGGCTGTCGCTTGCCACGCTCAGTTGCTGCTGCTCACCGCTTTCGCCAAGCAGCGTGACCAGTGCCTCGTCACCCTGCCGGCTGACGCTCTCGACGCGGCTGTAGTCAGCCGCCCGTTGCGCCTCTTCAGCGTGATAGGCGAAGTACTGGGGAACGCGATTCCAGCGCCACTCATAGGAAATCAGCGAGGTGGAATACCAGATAAGCACGGCGCCCACGACCAGGATCAGACCGGTCAGCAGGTGCCAGGGCCACTGGGCTTTCTTCTGTTTAGCCACGGCGAGTGTCTACCCATTGAGTTGCAAACATGACAGCGCGCGGACGAGCCGCGCGCTGGGTACAGCGGAGCAGAGCGGTAGGCCCTATTCCATATCCTTGAGCCAGTTGGTGCTCTTGAACCACTTGGCATGGATACGATCGTAGGTGCCGTCTTCGCGGATCTGGTGCAGCCAGTTGTTGATCCAGTTGATGCTGTCGTAGTCACCCTTCTTCAGGCCGAAAGCCAGGGGCTCGAAGGTGAAGGGCTCGTCGAGGAACACCAGCTTGCCAGCCCCGGCCTTGTTCACCGCGACGACGTTGTACGGCGCGTCGTAGATGAAGGCATCGGCCTTGCCGTTGACCACGTCCATCACCGCTTCCTGCTCGTTGTCGAAACCGCTGTACTTGGCCTGGGCGATCAGCTTCTTGGCGACCATCTCACCGGTGGTACCGATCTTCGAGGTGATGCGGTAATCGGCGCTGTTCAGGTCCTTGTAGCTCTTGACCTTGTCTGCCAGCTCCTTGCGAATCAGCAGGGTCTGGCCGACCACGATGAAGGGCTCGGAGAAGTTGATACGCAGGTTGCGCTCCTGAGTCAGGGTCATGCCCGAGCCGATCATGTCGAACTTGTCGGTCAGCAGTGCCGGGATGATGCCGTCATAGGAGGTCGACACCAGCTCAAGCTTGACGCCCATGGCCTTGGTCATGGCCTTGAGCAGGTCGACTTCGAAGCCGATGATCTCGCCACGCTTGTTGGTCATTTCGAAGGGCATGTAGGTCGGGTCCATACCGACGCGCAGGGTACCGCGCTTGACCGCGTCATCGATGACGCCAGCCTGGGCGAGGCCGGTGAAGGCGCAGACGGATAACAACAGTGAGGCGACAAGCTTTTTCATTCTTGCTCCTGAGGGGCAGACAGTCATGAGCGCCCGAATAGCATCACGCACCGTGCTGGTGCAGGTGATAGGCCATGGGCGGAAAGGCGGCGCGGCATGCTAACCGTGATCGAAGCAGATAGCGAGATATCAACGCCTGATCAGCGACAAACAGTACCAGCCAGAGGCGTACGGGAGAGCAAGAAGCAGGCCAGGCGTCAGGTTTCCAGCAGAAAGGTCACTGGCCCATCGTTGATCAGATGCACCTGCATGTCCGCGCCGAAACGCCCGCTGGCGACCTGAGGATGCTGCGCACGGGCCTGCTCGAGCAGATGAGCGAACAGCGCCTCACCCTGGGCAGGTGGCGCGGCGGTGGAAAAGCCCGGGCGCAGTCCGCTGCGGGTATCGGCAGCCAGGGTGAACTGTGACACCAGCAGCAGACCGCCACCGACATCCTTGAGCGACAGGTTCATCTTGCCCGCCTCGTCGCTGAACACCCGGTAGTTGAGCAACTTGTGCAGCAGCTTGGCGCAACTGGCCTCGCTGTCCTGCGGCTCGACGCCAACCAGCACCAGAAGGCCCTGATCGATGGCACCGACGGTGTCTCCGGCGACGTCGACCCTGGCGCTGACGACGCGTTGCAGCAGCGCCTTCATGCTTCGTCCGGTGCCAGGTCGAGCAGGCGATGAGCGATCTCGTCGGCGGCGCGCACCAGTGCATCGGCGATGCCCGGCTCGGCAGCGGCATGGCCTGCCTCGCGGATGATCTGCAGCTCGCTGTTGGGCCACGCCTGGTGCAGCGCCCAGGCGTTGTCCAGGGGGCAGATCACGTCATAACGGCCATGCACGATGATGCCCGGCAGGTGGGCGATCTTCGGCATGTCGCGCAGCAACTGGTTGGGTTCGAGGAAGGCATCGTTGACGAAATAGTGGCATTCGATCCGTGCGATCGACAGCGCACGCAGGCTTTCGGCGAAACGGTCGACCACCTGCGGATTGGGCCGCAGGGTGGCGGTGCGCCCTTCCCAGCACGACCAGGCCTTGGCCGCGTGCATCTGCGCGATCTGGTCGGCGCCGGTCAGGCGTTTGTAGAACGCCTGCATGAGGTCGCCCTGCTCTTCGGCTGGAATCGGCGCCAGGTAATCCTGCCAGTAATCGGGGAACAGCCGGCTGGCGCCCTCCTGGTAGAACCATTTGAATTCTTGCGGCCGGCACAGGAAGATGCCGCGCAGGATCAGCGCGTGTACGCGGTCCGGGTGGGTCTGGGCATAGGCCAGCGACAGGGTCGAGCCCCAGGAACCGCCGAACAGCACCCATTTGTCGATGCCCAGGTGCTCACGGATACGCTCCATGTCGGCAACCAGATCCCAGGTGGTGTTGTTTTCCAGGCTGGCGTGGGGCGTCGAGCGGCCACAGCCGCGCTGATCGAAGGTGACGATGCGATACAGGTTGGGATCGAAGTAGCAGCGACTCGCCGCATCGCAACCGGCGCCAGGGCCGCCATGCACGAACAGCACCGGCAGACCATCCGCCGAGCCGCTCTCATCGACATAGAGAACGTGCGGGGCGTCTACCGCCAACTCGTGACGGGCGTACGGTTTGATCTCCGGATACAGCGTCTGCATGGTGCGCTCCTGAGGAAGATTTGAGATAGGCTCGGGCCGCCCGCACGTCGAATGGGCTGTTGCGCTCGTCCGGGCATCATAACCATGAAAAAGGAATTCAGCATGTCGATCCGGAAATTTGCCCTGCCCCTGCTGTTCGCCATCCTGTTGGCGGGGTGCCGCGAGGACGATGACCCGCAGGCAGCGCTCGAGGCGGCCGTGCAGCAGTTGCAGGACAATCTGCAGGCGAAGAAGACCGCTGCCGTACTCGATCAACTGCACGGCGAGTTTCTCGCCCAGCAGGCCAATGATCGCGACTGGGCGAAACGCACCATGACGCTGCTGTTCCTGCGCCATAACAACGTCAAGGTAATCGCCCTGGGCAAGGACAGCCGAGTCGACGCTACCTACCGCGACAAGGGCTACACCGACGCACAGGTGGCACTGACCGGCGCCGAGGGCCTGATTCCCGACAGCGCACGGCATTTCAGCGTGAAGCTCGAATGGTGGCAGGACGATGGAGAATGGAAGCTGGCACGGCTGGAATGGGATTGAGGCGTCGTCGGCATATAAGCCGAGATCGTTTGGAGGGCGACGCAACGCTCTACAACTGCGCGGCCTGACAGGCCAATGCACGGCGCCTCTTCAACCATCCTGCAGTGACGGCGCACGACCGATTGATGCGTCGCGCCGCCGGCCGCTGGGTGGGTCAAGGCGTGATCGATCTGGTGGGATCGCTCGATACACATCGCTGCGGCCCACCCTCTGCGGATGAACGCTCTCTCAACGTGCCGGTTTGGCACCTTCGCGCCAGATCAGCTCGTCGGTGGCGTACCCCTGAGCGCGGGCCACCGAAAGGATTTCATCGCGAACTTCATCGGAGATTTTCGGGGTGCGCGAGAGCAGCCACAGGTACTTGCGGTTCGGATGGCCGACCAGCGCGGTCTGGTACTCGTCATCCAGATCCAGCACCCAATACTCGCCCTTGCTCACGCCCGGCAGCAGACGGCTGAACCAGTTGTCGAAGGTGACCCAGAGCTTGTCGGTCTTGCCCTCGACCTGAGGTACGGCGCGACCTTCGACCTGCTGCCACTCACCGTCGGCATTGCGGCAACGGTTGGTCACCGACACGCTGCCATCATCCTGCAGGCCGTAGCGCGCTTCGGACTCCACGCAATTGCGCTGGAAGAACATCGGCAGGCGCGCCACCTCGTACCAGGTGCCCTGATAACGCTCGAGATCGACCGACTCGACGGTTTTCGGTGGCGCCACGCCAGTGCCGGAATTGGCACAGCCGACCAACAATGCGGCGCCCAGCGCCAGGCAACTCATCGCAAGCTTGTTCATCACTTCAACCCTTTGGCAGAGAACATCATCACCTTGTCACCGGCGTACTGAACGCTGATGAAGCTCACCTGGTCGCCCCAGGTGCAGCTGGACATGCCGAGCGCGCCGGAACACTCCGTGGCGGTACCGAGCAGGTCTTCGACTTCTGCCTTGGTCATGCCCGAGTAGAGTTTGGCGTAATTGTCCTGATTGACCTTGCCGCAGGCCGCCAGAACGACGCAGGTCGCCAGCAGCACGAGAGAACGCAAGCGCATGAGGGGTAACTCCAGTAGTCCAGTTGTCACATGCCGGTTCGACGTCAGAAGCTCGAGCCCGGTTCCAGCAGAAAGCGCAACTCGGCATCGGTACTGCTGCGCCCGAGGGTTTCGTTGCGATGGGGGAAGCGCCCGAAGCGCTCGATGATGCGCAGATGCCGTTCAGCGTAGTCGAGAAAGCCGGCGAACAGCTCACGCTCGGCGTCCGCTGCAGACTCGCTCAGTTCGCCGAACAGTTGCATGGCGCGCAGCTGCTGAGGAACGCTTTCGGCATGTTCGAACACCAGGTAGATGAATACCCGCTGGATCGCCGGCAACTGCCGATCCCAGCCGAGGGTGACGCCTTCTTCGACCAGCGGTTGCGCCAGCGCATCGCCGGCAAAGGCCAGAGGCGTGTCGCGATAGATCATGCGTGGCAGCTGATCGAGCAACAGTACCTTGGCCAGCCAACCGCGAGGATCGGCCGACCACTCCTGCAGCCCGCCAGCGAGCGCCTGTTCGACCAAGGCGCCAAAGCGCTCACGCGCCTCGGCATCCTGCTCGTCACGCTTGCCGAACCACAGCCCGTTGCGTGCGGCGGCAGCTTCCACAGCCGAAGTGGAAGAGCCGAACCACCAGTCCAGCAAGGACTCCCAGGGCTGCATCTGCATCGATCAGCCCTTGTGGTAGCCGGTGACGCGCTCGACTTCTTCCTTGGAACCGAGGAAGACCGGCACCCGCTGGTGCAGGGACGTCGGCTGGATGTCGAGGATGCGTTGTACACCGTCGGTGGAGGCACCACCGGCCTGCTCGATGATGAAGGACATCGGGTTGGCTTCGTACATCAAGCGTAGCTTGCCGGCCTTGCCAGGCTCGCGGTCGTCGCGCGGGTACATGAACAGGCCGCCACGGGTCAGGATGCGGTGCACGTCGGCAACCATCGAGGCGATCCAGCGCATGTTGTAGTTCTTGTTCAGCGGGCCTTCCTTGCCAGCCAGCAGTTCGTCCACGTAACGCTGTACCGGGGCTTCCCAGTGACGCTGGTTGGACATGTTGATGGCGAATTCGGCGGTGGTTTCCGGCACGCTGATGTTGTCGTGGGTGAGCACGAAGCTGCCCAGTTCGCGATCCAGGGTGAAGCCTTTCACGCCGTTGCCCAGGGTCAGGATCAGCATGGTCTGCGGGCCATAGATGGCGTAACCGGCAGCGACCTGCTGAGTGCCCGGCTGGTGGAAGGCCTTTTCGTCGAGGCTTTCGTTCTGGCTCAGGTATTCGTTCGGGCAACGCAGTACCGAGAAGATGGTGCCGACCGACACGTTGACGTCGATGTTCGATGAACCATCCAGCGGGTCGAACACCAGCAGGTAGGCACCTTTCGGGTACTTGCCGGGGATCTGATAGGCGTTGTCCATTTCCTCGGAAGCCATGCCGGCCAGGTGGCCGCCCCACTCGTTGGCTTCGAGCAGAATGTCGTTGGAGATCACGTCGAGCTTCTTCTGCACTTCGCCCTGTACGTTTTCGGTGCCCATGCTGCCGAGCACGCCGCCGAGGGCGCCCTTGGAGACCGCATGGCTGATTTCCTTGCACGCACGCGCCACTACTTCGATCAGGAAGCGCAGATCGGCCGGGGTATTTTGACTACGGGTCTGCTCGATGAGGTAGCGACTGAGGGTAACGCGGGACATGAAGGACTCCGAGATGGAAGGTAATCGGAAGGAGTTTAACCCTTTCCAGGAACGGGCGCCTCAGCAGCTGGCGACACGGCGCGCGGCAGCAGGCTGCATACACGGTTACGCCCACCACGTTTGGCTTCGTACAGGGCGGCATCGGCGGCCCGCAGCAAGTCGTCGAGCACCAGGCCCTGATCGGGCCACAGCGCAAGACCGGCCGACAGGGTTACCTGACGCACGCCACTACGGGTTTCGATCGGCTTTTGTGCCAGCCCCTGGCAGATGGCTTCGAGGCGTTTGCTCGCTTCGAGCGCATCGGCACCGGGGAGAATCAGCAGGAACTCTTCGCCGCCGATACGAAAGACCGTATCGGAACTGCGCAAGTTCACCAGCAGATGCTGCGCCACGCTCTTGAGCACATCGTCGCCGTCGAGATGGCCGTGCTCGTCGTTGAGCTGCTTGAAGTGATCCAGATCGATCAGCGCCAGCGACAGGGGACCGTTTTCGCGTCTGACGCGGGCCAGCTCGCGGCCGAACAGCTCATCCAGATAGCGTCGGTTGTAGAGGCCGGTCAGCGGGTCGCAGAGCGCCTGCTCACGCAACTGCTCGTGCAGGCTGGTGATGGTACGCAGGCGCTCCTCGCTGAGCGCCAGCGCCTCGGCCAGGCTCAGCTTGCTGAGCTGGCGCTGGGTGACGTCACGCAAATAGAGCATCTGCCCCAGCACCAGAGTGCCCTGGCGAGTGAGCCGCTCGATCGCGCGCATGCGCACCTCGAAATAGCGCTCGGAGCTGGTGAGCATGAGCAGTTGATCCTGCTGGGTGTCCTGCTCCAGCAGCAGAGCCTGCAGCTCACTGCCGAACACGGGCCATTCCTGCAGCCTACGGCCCTGCCAATCGGGGTCGAAGCCACCCAGCTTCAGGGCGGCCTGGTTCGCCTCGAGCACCCGCCACTGGGTATCGACCACCAGCACCGGGTCGGGCAGCGCCTCCAGTAGCAGGTGCCGCGCCACCGGCAGCAGGTCGAACAGGCGCACGCCGAGAATCAACCAGGAGAACGCCACCAGCGTGAAGACGAAACTGAATGGCGTGGGATCGACGCCGAACACCACCACGCCAAAGCCCACGTAGGCGATGTTCGCCGACCAGGGCACTGCGGTAACCAGCACGAAGGCCAGGTAGTGGCGCCTGTGCACGCCATGGCTGGTGAGCGCAGCGCGCAGCACCACGCCAAGGCTGAAGCTCATGAACAGGTAGACGTACACCGCCGTGGCATAGAACAGCGGGCCATGCTGATAACGAATCGGCGCGCCCGGCTCGGCAGATATCGGCCCGGTTTCAGCGCCATAGAACAGGCCGTGCCACGGGTTGCTGAGCACCACCAACCAGATCAGCACCGGCGCGACGATCAGACCAAGCACCGAGCGCCGAGGCAGCGGCTTGCGCACGCTGCTCACGTACTGCCAGAGAAATACCGCCCAGAAGGTTGGCACCGAGACGATCCCCGGCCAGGACATGGTGGCCCAGAACAGTTTGCAATCGGACGCCGCCGCAGCGACCTCGAGGCCAGCCATGGCCATCCACCACATGCTCGCCAGGTGCATCAGGATGAACGTGTCGCGGCCTGGGAAATCCCGTTGATGGATCACCCAGCGAGCGAGCAGCACACCGCCGATACAGACCACCAGCGTGAGCAGCACGGCAGCGTCGAATTGCCAGGCGGACTTGATACAGGCGTTCATGCCTTGCCCCCGCCTGCCACGCAGCGGCGAACGACGATTCGAAACGAAGGGCCTGGGCGGCGCGATAGGGGGGCAAGCAAGGAAGACGTTTCCATTCCAACACGGCTCGGGATAGAGGCCAGCGCACAGGGCCTGACGCCGCGCCGCCGATCCGAAAGGCGAGCCTCTGGGGCGGCAGATCGGTACGGCGGAACGCGCGCGCTAAGATACTGCAAATCACCTGCTTTTCAGGAGGTTTTTATCGCCTTGCCCACCTGAAAATGTGCGCATGGACTCACCAGCCGGCGGATGCCTGTTCACAAATTCGCCAACATCGTTATTATCGCGCGCCGCCAACCACGCGAAACCTCCCGAGATGAAAAGCAATCTGATCGCCGCTGCGGAAATAGACCGCCTCGATACCTGGGCGCGCTATACCGCCGACATGTGCCACAGCTGCATTTCCAGCTGCTGTCAGTTGCCGGTCGAGGTACGCATCGCCGACCTGATCCGCATTGGCGTGGTCGACGAATTCGAGCGCGGCGATCCGCCGAAGAACATCGCCAAGCGCCTGCAGAAGGACGGTCTGGTCGAGCGTTTCAGCCAGAAGACCGGGATCTTCACCCTGACGCGCATGAGCAACAACGATTGCTACTACCTGGATCGCAAGAGCCGGCTGTGCACCATCTACGAACGCCGTCCGGATACCTGCCGCAATCACCCGAAGATCGGCCCGCGCCCGGGCTACTGCGCGTGGCGACCGAAGTAGGCCTGCAACTTCCGGTTACCCGCCTGCTTGAACACCCCGGCGCACTCGCGCCTCGAATCCTCCACAGCCGGCTCGCACCGCCACCCGGAGGATTCGCATGCACCACCGCCCACTCCTGTATCCCGCGCTCGTCACCCTTGCCCTGCTGACCAGCCCTGCGTCGGCCGACGGCCAGCGACCTGGCTGGCAAGAGCCGCTGCTGGAGCGCTTGCAGACGCTGGCGGCCAAGCAGGACGGCGAACTCGGCGTTTACGTGAAGGATCTGCACAGCAACCTCGCCGTGACGCTGCATGCCGAAGAACTCTGGTACATGGCCTCGGGCATCAAGGTGCCGGTGGCCATTGCCGTGCTGAGGGGCGTGGAACGTGGTGACTGGAACCTCGACAGCCGCCTGACACTGGCCGCCGATGACTTCGTCGATGGCGCTGGCAGCACCAATCAGTACGGGCCGGGCGAACGCCTGAGCGTAGGCTTTCTGCTCGAGCAGATGATCATTTACAGCGACAACACCGCCACCGACCGCCTGATTCGTCTGGCTGGCCTGGATGCGGTGAACGCACTGGTCGGCGAACTGGTGTCCGAGGGCTTCGAGCCCATCACCACGCTGGGCGATGTGCGTCGGCATATCTACCGCGAGTTGCACCCTTCAGCGGAGCACCTTGGCGGTCGCGACCTGCTGCGCCTGCGCCAGGCCCGCAAGGATGGCGAGCGACTGGACAGGCTAGCGTCGCTGCTCGGCGTGCCACGCAAGGAGCTGGCGCCCATCAGCCTGAGTACCGCCTACGCCAACTACTACCGCAGCAACCTCAATGCCGCGCGGCTCAGCGCCTATGGCGAGTTGCTCGAGCGATTGGCCGACGGCCAGGCATTGGGTGCCGAACAAACCAGGTACCTGCTCGGCGTCATGGGTCGGGTGAAGACCGGCAGCAAACGCATCGTCGCCGGCCTGCCGGACGATGCCCGTTTCGCTCACAAGACCGGCACCCAGCGCGAGCGCATCTGCGATTCAGGGTTGATCGAGACGCCCGCTCGCGGTTCGGCCCAACCGGTGTTGATCGTCGCCTGCGTACAAGGCGAACCCTCCCTGGCCAAGGCCGAGCGCAGCTTGCGCCAGGTTGGCGAAGCGCTGACCGCGTCCGGCGTGCTGCAACGTGACGCACTCAATTGAGGATATTCCCGTGAAGGTATGGCTGGCTGGTACTGCTCTGCTCGGTTGCGCGGCCGTTTCCCTGTGGCTGTGGGCCGCCCCGCAACACGACGAACGCTTCGACGCGCTGCAGCAGCGCCTCGGCGAGCTCGACGAGGCCTCCCCCGGGCGGCTCGGCGTCTACCTGTTACGCCCTGCCGATGGTAGCCAGCTGAACTACCATGCCGATCGAGCCTGGTACCTGGCTTCGGCCACCAAGGCTGCGATAGCCATTGCCGTGCTGCAGGAAGTCGATGCGGGAAACCTGCAGCTCGACCAGCAGATAACCCTGGAAGAAAGTGACCGCGTGGATGGTTCCGGCGGCCTGGTCTGGGAGGATGCGGGTGCCCGCTACAGCGTGCGCGAGCTGATCCGCGAAATGCTTCAGGAAAGCGACAATACCGCCGCGGACATGTTGATTCGGGTGATCGGCGAGGACCTGCTCAACCGTCGCATCAACGACGCGTCGGGCGGTGATTTCGGCCAGATCACCACGCTGCTGCGGGTACGCCACGAACTGTACGGACAACTGCACCCGGACGCCCGCTCGCTGGAAAACCGCAAGATCGTCGAAATCGCCGCGGCACCGTTAGGCCCCCAGCGCGTCGAGGCGGTAGCCAATGTGCTGGACCTGCAGACCGATCAGCTCGAGATCAGTGACCTCGATGAAGCCTATAGCCGCTACTACGATAGCGGCCTGAACAGCGCCACCCTGGTCGCCTACGGTCAGTTGCTGGGCAAGCTGGCGACAGGCGACCTGCTGAACGGCGACAGTTCGGCGCTGCTGTACGACATCATGGGGCTGGGTGGTTACGACGCCTACCGCCTGGAGGCTGGCCTGAACGAGGACCTGCCCTTCATACAGAAAACCGGCACCCAGCAGCACCGCGCGTGCCACATGGGCATCGCCAATCCGCAGGATGAAAGGGCTCTGGTCATCGTCGCCTGCGCCGAGGATCTCGACGAGAACGACGAGGCCGGCACGCTGTTCGAGCAGGTCGGAGAGGCGATCGATGAACTGCTGCTGAACGCCGCGCCAGCCCGAGCCTGAGCACCGCGCCCCACAGGGCGCAAGCCATCCTGCCTTGCGCTCCTGGTATGCCGGTCAGGAGCGCTTTGCGGACGCGCGCAACAGGCTGGACGCCATCAGCACCAGCACGCCGACGCCAACCAGCAACACAGCCCACAGGCCGATGCGTTTCCAGTCGACCCCTGGCTTCGCCGGGGCGGCCGCGGGCGCTACCTCGACGTCCGCGATCGCGCCGCTGATGGTGGCCTGGCCCATGCCCTCCAGGCGCTGCGAGTGGAAACCGGGTACCAGGGTGGTGACCGGCAGGCTGCCAGCCTGGGCATCCACCCGGCCAAGGGCCAACTGATAGGGTGGATTGCCACGGGCCAGAAACAGCAGCTCGGTAGCGCGCATGGCCACGCTCAGACGCGGCTCGCTTTGCCCAAGGCCACCGCCGCGGCTGTCGACCTGCAAGCGCAATTGGCTGACCGGCAATTGCGGCAACTCGACCTGATCCTGCACCACCTCGTGGCCATCGATGGGCAAACGGTAAAGAACCGAGCGTGCCAGCGGCGTCCATGGCGCAGCGCTGTCCCTGCGCCCCTGCAGCGACACCGGAGCCAGGCTGTTGGCCTGCTCGACCTCGATACGCAGACGCTCGAGGGGCAAGGCCAGCGGCAATGTCCAGGTAACGCCCTGCTCACCCGCCTGACCTTGCAGCGCTGCGGACCAGATCAGCGTTGCCGGTTCGGCAGTGCTGCGCGTGCCGCTGACGCTGGCAGCGCCGAGGCTCACCGCCTGCTCCGGCGCCAGCCAGAGCAGGCGCAGGTAGCGCGCCCGGGTGGGCGGCAATTCCACTTCGCTCTTGTCGATGCGTTCGCCATTGAAACTCAGCTGGGCGATCTGCCCCTCTCCCAGTGGCCGCCAGTGATCCAGATCATCGCTGGCCTCGATGCTGAAGCGCTGAAAACCTTCGCTCTCGGCACTCCACTGCAGATGCAGGCGCTGCAGCGGAAAGTCCGTGGCACTGGCATCCAGCAACCAGCCTCGCAATACCTCGGCAGTGGCAGAGGACTCGGCGCCCGCGTTGAGCTCGATGATCGAGCCATCATCGCCACGCTGCACGCGCAACGTCGGCACGGCGTCGCGGCGCCCCGCCGGACCATGCAGCGGAAACAGGCGCAGATCGGCACGCTGCTGGCTCTCGGCGAAGCGCTGCGCACCGGGAATCAGGCTGTAGGCCAGACGCTCACCTGCGCCATTGAACACGCGCAGGTCGCGAAAGTCGGCATACCTGGCGGCGAAATGAGCCTCCATCGGCAACTGCACCCGATACCAGGGCCCCTCTCCGCTCAGGGTAAGCGGCACGGTCACGGCATAATCGCCGGGGGTTTCTCTGACATCCGCGGCCACCGCAGCCAGGCTCAGGCTCAGCGCAAGCAGCGCAACTGCGCTACGCAGGCTCATGCCGACACCTCCGCTGCACGCTGCTGGCGGGGCGGCAGCGGGGCGAAATAGCCTACCACCAACAACAGTACGCCGACGCCGATGAAGGAGATGATCCGTTCCAGGCTGCCGCTGTTGCCCAGATCGACGAAGAACAGCTTCACGACCACCACCGCGATCAGCGCCGCGCCCGTCATCCACAGATCACGACGAGCGCGCAGGTGTCCGAAGATGGTCAGGCTCAGGGCGATCAGTGTCCAGACGATGGACAGGCCAGCCTGCACCAGGCGCGAATCGATCAAGGCATCCATCTGGAACGGCACCTGCCCCCAATGGAATGCGGTGCGACAGACCATCATGGTCAACAGCGCGAACAACGAGGCGCCGATCACCGCCTGGGCCGCCAATTGCATCTGCCGCGAGTCGACAGGCAACGCGGCCAACCCGTCCCGGGCCCAACGCTGTACGGCGAAGAGCACGAACAGCATGCCCATTTCCAGGGGGTTGAGCAGCGGCACGTAGGGCAGCGGCTCCGCAGAACCGTCACTGAGCAGATTGACTAGCCAGAACCAGCCCAGCAGAAGGACTGCCACCGGTATGGCCGCATAGCTGCGGTACTCCTGTGGATAAGCCGCTACCGGCCAGGGCAACGCGCGGCGCAGGCTCATCAGCATCAGGAAGGCACAGGGCACCAGTACCCAGCCCAGCCAGCGCCAGGCGTTGTAGTGTTCGGCCAGGGCAGAGAACAGGAAGCGCAGTTCCAGCGCCAGTATGCCCAGCAACAACCAGCAACCGAGCACGTGGCCGATCCGGATCAATGCCTCCGGAGCCAGCCCCTGAACGCGGCGCAGCATCAGGAAATGCAGGGCGAACAGCGCTGGCCAGGCAAGCCAGCCGAGCGCCGCCAACGGGTGATAGCCAAGGTGCCAGGTGAGCAGCACGACACCGAATCCCAACGGCACCAGCGCCAGGCTGAACACCGCCAGTGCTGGCCAGCGCTGACGCACGGCGAACAGGGTAGTAACGGCCAGGCTGACCACGGCAACCAGCAGGAATCCGTGCCCCTGCAGGTCGTCCGGCACGAAACGCGAAATTTCGCTCAGCGCTGCCATTAACCACCAGGCCGCGCACCAGAACAACGCCACGTGCGACAACTCCTGCAAGTCCAGCGGCAGAAGATCGGAGCGGATCACACGCGCCGCGAGGTGCAGGCGCCAGGCGCAGAACAGGCCCGCCAAGGCCAGCAGCGCAGGCGCCCAGAACGTCAGGTGGGCCAGCGGTCGCAGGGCCTCGGCGACCCCGCTCTGACCAAGGCCGTCACTGAAGGTCAGGTAGATCATCCCACCAAGCACCTGCACGACGAAGGCACTGATCAGCACGCTGCGCGCCCCCAGATACAGCCCGGCGAGCAGCGTCGCCACGCCCGCCACGGCCCAGGCGGCGGCAGTGCCGTAGGGGCCGAAGCACAGAGGCCCCATCAGGTAGAGAAATGCCAGACCGACGCAGGCCAGCACCGGTTGCAGCTGACGCTCGCGATCCGCCACCCGATCGCCTGCACCACGCACCTGCAGGAAGCTGAACAGCAGGGCCACACCGAGCATCAGCGCGCCAAGTGCCGAGCCCTCGAGCAAGGGCTCATCGCCGAAGCGCAGGCCCCACAGGTACGCCACTGCAGCACCCACCTGCAGCAGCAGGGCGAACAGACGCGCGAACAGCCGTTGCTGACGCACTGCCAGCCAGTACAGGCCAGCACCCTCGACCGCCCAGGCCGCGGACGTCCAGCGCGCATCCAGACCCAGTGGAATGGCCAGGGTGGCGAAGATCACGCCCAGCGCCAGGCAGGTTTCCATCAACAGCACGGCACGCCCTGGCGCACGCGCAACCAGTACCCGGGCCAGCAGCATGTACAGCAGGCCCATGGCCAGGGCGCTGAAAGCAGGACCGAAAGGCAGGTGCTGAACCACCGCGTATTGCAGACCGAAGCCCACCAGCGGCGTACCGAACAGCACGCTGCCATCGACGTAACCGGCCTGACGCGCCGACCACTTGAGCAGCGCCTCGCGGGAGTCGTTTTCTGGCTCGGTCGGTGCCTCGAGCAGGCGCCGCCGGGCGAACAGCAGGCCGATGGCGACGTACATCAGGAAGAACAGCAGCAGGAACGCCTGGGTGCTGGGCCACAGGTCCGTGGTGTAGGAGCGCAGGCCCCAGGCCAGGCCGATACCGAAGGTGCCGACGAAACCGATCAGATTGAGCTCGCGCCAGGCCTTGAACCAGGCGATGGCGAAGATCCCGGCGTTGAGCAGGGCGAAATAGCTGAACAGGGCGACGTGACTACCACCACCACTGGAGGCCAGGATCGGTGCGGCGAAACCGCCCAGCGCCGCCGCCGCGGCCAGGCCACGGGCGTCCTGCAGGATGGCCAGCACGGCCGAGCAGAGGGTCACCACCACCAGCAGCACCATGGCCACCTGCGGGGAAAGCAGAGGATGCAAACGCATGGCCGCGAATACCGTCAGGTACAACACGGCGATCCCCCCGCCCTGCATCAGCAAGGCATAGGCAGGTCGCCGCTGACGCAACCACCAGCCCAGTGCCAGCAGCGCGATCGCCGCCAGCGCCACTGCTGCGTAGCGCAACTCGATGGCCACCACCACCCGCTCCGAGGCGTAGCGCAGCAGGAAAGCCAGGCCCAGGAACAGCAGCACCAGCCCCACGCGCAATACGGTGTTGCCGCCGAGCAGCCAGTCTCGCGCCGCAGTGATGCCACGTTCGAGCCAGGTCGGCGCCGGCGGCTCGGCGCCCTGCCCGGCAGCCGGTAGAGGCGTCGCGACAAGTAGCTCCAAGGTGGGCTGCGGGCTCACCTGTGCAGGTGGTGCAGCCGGCTTGGCAGCATGCAGTACCAGGTCGAGTTCCCACTCACGCTCGACGGTCGGCGCGACAGGCGCCGCAGCGGCAGACTCCACAGGAGTCCGGACTGGCGCTACGTCGGGCTGTTCGGGCAGCGTATCGGTGCGCGGCTGCGCAGCGCCCTGCTCCAGGCGCAGGAGGCGCTCGTGCAGGTCGCCGGTGCCATGGTTGAAGCGGGCAATCAGCTCCGCCAGAGATTTACGCAGCGCCTCATGCTGAAGCTTCAGCGCATGCAGCGCGAGCGCCTGCCCTGCCGCCAGCCCAAGCAGGGCACCCAGCGCCGCCCCGGCCATCGCTTCGCCATTCGTCGCGCCCAGCAACAGCGCGCCGAGCACCAGTCCGACCAGCATGAAAATCCACTGCATGCACTCGCATCCTTGAAGAGAAAACCATCCATGCCGGGCGCAGGCCTGACAGACCCCGCAGTATATGGGCTTCACACGTTCAGATGATGGCGTCGCTCACAATTGTGGACGACGGCAATGGAACGGCAAAACCCGGCAATTTTTTCGCACCGATACTGACAACGTGAAAGGTGACTTGTCATGGCAGCGGGCAAGATTTCCGGGTGCGCCTGCCGTTGTCAGCGCGATCACCGCCCACAAAAAAGCCCCCGCAGGCTCACGCCGGCGGGGGCTCTCTAGTCAGCTAGAACCGGATCAGTTCTTGGCTTTCTTGGCAGCGCGGGTGCGCTCGCCTTCGTCGAGGATCTTCTTGCGAAGACGGATCGACTTCGGCGTCACTTCGCACAGCTCGTCGTCCTGGATGAATTCCAGAGCCTGCTCCAGAGTGAAGCGGACCGGCGGAACCAGAGCGATGGTTTCGTCCTTACCCGAAGCACGCATGTTGTCGAGCTTCTTGCCTTTGGTTGGGTTGACGCCCAGGTCGTTGTCGCGGCTGTTCAGACCGATGATCTGACCGTTGTAGATCTCCTGGCCGTGCTCGACGAACAGCTTGCCGCGCGCCTGCAGGGTTTCCAGGGAGTAGGTCAGCGCCTTGCCGGTATCGATCGACACCAGTACGCCGTTCTGACGACCGGACATGTGGCCCGACTTCATCACGTCGTAACGGTCGAAGATCGAGGTCAGGATGCCTGCACCGTTGGTCAGGGTCAGGAAGGCGTTACGGAAGCCGATCAGACCACGCGCCGGGATGTTGTATTCCAGACGTACGCGACCTTTGCCATCCGGCACCATGTTGCTCAGGTCGCCTTTACGCAGACCCATTTCTTCCATGACCTTGCCCTGGGATTCTTCCGGGATGTCGATGGTGACGTTTTCGTACGGCTCGTGCTTGGCACCGTCGACTTCACGGATGATCACTTCCGGACGACCAACGCCCATTTCGAAGCCTTCGCGGCGCATGTTCTCGATCAGTACCGACAGGTGCAGTTCACCACGGCCGGAGACCTTGAATTTGTCGGCCGAGTCGCCTTCTTCAACGCGCAGGGCAACGTTGTACAGCAGCTCCTTGTCCAGGCGCTCCTTGATGTTACGGCTGGTGACGAACTTGCCTTCCTTGCCGCAGAACGGCGAATCGTTGACCTGGAAGGTCATGGATACGGTCGGCTCGTCGACGGTCAGCGGGGTCATCGCTTCGACGTTGTTCTGGTCGCACAGGGTGTCGGAGATGAACAGCTCGTCCATGCCGCTGACGCAGACGATGTCGCCGGCGGTGGCCTCTTCGACGTCCACACGGTGCAGACCGTGGTGGCCCATCAGCTTGAGAATACGGCCGTTACGCTTCTTGCCGTTGACGTCGATGGCGGTAACCGGAGTGTTCGGCTTGACGCGACCACGGGCGATACGGCCAACACCGATGATGCCCAGGAAGCTGTTGTAGTCCAGTGCCGAGATCTGCATCTGGAACGGACCGTCGATGTCGACGTTCGGCGCGGGAACGTGGTCGACGATGGCCTGGTACAGCGGGGCCAGGTCTTCAGCCATGTCGGTGTGATCCAGACCGGCGATGCCGTTCAGGGCCGAGGCGTAGACAACCTGGAAGTCCAGCTGTTCTTCGGTGGCACCGAGGTTGTCGAACAGGTCGAAGATCTGGTCCATGACCCAATCCGGACGCGCGCCCGGACGGTCGATCTTGTTGATCACCACGATCGGACGCAGGCCGGCTTCGAAGGCCTTCTTGGTCACGAAACGGGTTTGCGGCATCGGGCCGTCCTGGGCGTCAACGACCAGCAGCACGGAGTCGACCATCGACATCACGCGCTCTACTTCACCGCCGAAGTCGGCGTGGCCGGGGGTGTCGACGATGTTGATGCGGTAGTTGTTCCACTTGATGGCGGTGTTCTTGGCCAGAATGGTAATGCCGCGCTCTTTCTCCTGGTCGTTGCTGTCCATCACGCGCTCGTCGTTGAGCTCGCTGCGCTCCAGGGTGCCGGACTGACGCAGCAGGGCGTCAACCAGGGTGGTCTTACCATGGTCAACGTGGGCGATGATGGCGATGTTGCGTAGATTCTCGATCACAGTAGTGGTCTCGTAGGTTGGGTCGGGCTACCCAGCAGTTGCATTCAGCGGCCCAACGCGAAAAATCGGGATTAAGGATAAAGGCAGTCTGTTAACGATGTGTGGCGACAAACTCGTCGCCAATCGGGTCGGGAGGGCGATGGCGGATGCTGCCGCCATTGAGCCCGGGCGTCTTATGCCGGACGATAAACGCGCACATTGGCATGTCCCTCGCTCAGCAGGTGGTGGGCATGCAGGCGACTCATCACCCCTCGGTCGCAATACAGGAGGTACTGGCGGCTAGCGTCCAGTTCCTTGAAACGGTTGTTGATGGCATAGAACGGCATGGCCTGCAGGTCGATACCGGCGAGCTCGAGCGGCTCGTCCTCGACCTGATCGGGGTGACGAATATCGATCACCACGTGGCCCGGCAACGCCTCGGCGACTTCCTCGACCTGCACGTCCTGGCCCAGCTCTTCGATCACCCGATCGATAGCGATCAGGCGTGCCCGCTCGAGGGCGCGCTCGAGCACGGCCATGTCGAACTGCTCTTCTTCATAAACGACGCGATTGGGCTTGGCTTTGGTGGTCGGGTTCACCGAAATCACGCCGCAGTATTCTGGCATGTGCCGGGCGAACTCGGCGGTGCCGATAGCCTCGGCGGTATCGATGATGTCCTGTTTATGGCTGGTGATCAGCGGGCGCAGTACCAGCTTGTCGGTGACCGAATCGATCACCGAGAGGTTCGGCAGGGTCTGGCTGGATACCTGGCTGATCGCTTCACCGGTGACCAGCGCATCGATCTGCAGGCGATCGGCCAGACGGCTGGCGACGCGCAGCATCATACGCTTGAGGGTCACGCCCATGTAGCTGTTGTCGACCTTGCCGAGAATCTCGCCGAGCACTTCCTCGAACGGCACGCTGATGAACAGCACGCGCTGCGAGCGACCGTACTTCTGCCACAGATAATGGGCGACTTCCATCACGCCCAGTTCGTGGGCACGACCACCGAGATTGAAGAAACAGAAATGGGTCATCAGGCCGCGGCGCATGATCTGGTAAGCGGCGACGGTAGAGTCGAAACCACCGGACATCAGCACCAGAGTCTGCTCCAGCGAGCCCAGCGGATAACCGCCCATGCCCGGATGCTGGTGATGAATGACGAACAGGCGCTGATCGCGGATCTCGATGCGCACCTCGATCTCGGGCTTCTTCAGGTCGATACCTGCAGCGCCGCATTGCTGGCGCAACTGGCTGCCGACATGACGCTCGACATCGATGGAGGAGAAAGAATGCCGGCCACCGCGCTTGCAGCGCACTGAAAAGATCTTGCCCGGCAGCAGGTCGCCGTAATGAAGCTTGCACTTTTCGACGATATCGTCGAAGTCGCCCAACGGGTATTCGTCGATCTGCAGAAAATGCACGATGCCCGGCACGCAGCTAAGGCGCTCCACGAGCTCGTGCAGAAGCCTGGCCTCGGTGACCTCGGTCTTCACTTCCAGATTGTCCCAGACACCGGTCACCTGCAGTTGCGGATCGAGATCACGCGTGACTGCACGGATGTTCTTGGCCAACTGCCGGATGAAGTTCTTGCGAACCGGCGGGCTCTTGATGGTGATTTCCGGAAAGACTTTGACGATCAGTTTCATGGGAGCAAATGTCGGGCACCAGGGCCTGAAAAACAGGGGCGCGGATTATAGCGGAAATTGCTCAAGCTTTGACCAAAAATCCTCAAACATTCCGCCATCGCACCAATATCGAGCACGATGTTAAATATTCGCACCAATAAGGAGCCACGCCGATGCGCGTTGATGAGAGGATACCCGCGCCAGCGCTGGTTTTCAGGGCATGAGCCCATCACGGGGCACTGGCATGCAAATTGCTCCCTTGTGAGGCAGGGTGTCCTGGCAGACCATCTTGCCCGGCGTCACGAACTCAAAGAAGGGTCAATAGAAGACCCTATCCACCTGGAGGACAACATGTCTAAGGCTGTTCAACTGATCAAAGAACACGACGTGAAGTGGGTTGACCTGCGCTTCACCGACACCAAGGGCAAGCAGCACCACGTGACCATGCCGGCCCGTGATGCCCTGGACGACGAATTCTTCGAAGTCGGCAAGATGTTCGACGGTTCCTCCATCCATGGCTGGAAAGGCATCGAAGCCTCCGACATGATCCTGCTGCCGGATGACAGCACTGCCGTTCTCGACCCGTTCACCGAAGAGCCGACCCTGATCCTGGTCTGCGACATCATCGAGCCGAGCACCATGCAAGGCTACGATCGTGACCCGCGCTCCATCGCTCGTCGCGCCGAGGAATACCTGAAAACCACCGGTATCGGTGACACCGTATTCGTAGGCCCGGAGCCAGAGTTCTTCATCTTCGACGAAGTGAAGTTCAAGTCCGACATCTCCGGCTCCATGTTCAAGATCTACTCCGAACAAGGCTCCTGGAACACCGACGCCGACATCGAAGGCGGCAACAAGGGCCACCGCCCAGCCGTCAAAGGTGGTTACTTCCCGGTTCCGCCGTGCGACCACGACCACGAAATCCGTACTGCCATGTGTAATGCCATGGAAGAAATGGGCCTGGTCATCGAAGTTCACCACCACGAAGTGGCGACTGCCGGTCAGAACGAAATCGGCGTGAAGTTCAACACCCTGGTGGCCAAGGCCGACGAAACCCAGACCCTGAAGTACTGCGTGCACAACGTGGCCGATGCCTACGGCAAAACCGCTACCTTCATGCCGAAGCCGCTGTATGGCGACAACGGTTCGGGCATGCACGTGCACATCTCGGTTTCCAAAGACGGCAAGAACACCTTCGCCGGTGAAGGCTATGCCGGCCTGTCGGAAACCGCGCTGTACTTCATCGGCGGCATCATCAAGCACGGTAAGGCCCTGAACGGCTTCACCAACCCGTCGACCAACTCCTACAAGCGTCTGGTTCCAGGCTTCGAAGCGCCGGTCATGCTGGCCTACTCGGCTCGCAACCGTTCCGCCTCGATCCGTATCCCATACGTTTCCAGCCCGAAAGCCCGCCGCATCGAAGCGCGCTTCCCGGATCCGGCTGCCAACCCCTACCTGGCCTTCGCAGCACTGCTGATGGCCGGCCTGGACGGCATCCAGAACAAGATCCACCCTGGCGACGCTGCGGACAAGAACCTGTACGACCTGCCGCCGGAAGAAGGCAAGCTGATCCCGCAGGTTTGCGGCAGCCTGAAAGAAGCCCTGGAAGAGCTGGACAAGGGCCGCGCATTCCTGACCAAGGGCGGCGTATTCTCCGACGACTTCATCGATGCCTACATCGAGCTGAAATCGGAAGAAGAAATCAAGGTGCGCACTTTCGTGCACCCGCTGGAATACGACCTGTACTACAGCGTCTAAACCAGCCTCGCTGCACATAGCGGCGTGACAGAAACCTCCCCAGCTCTGCCGGGGAGGTTTTTTTATGCCTGCCATTTCATGGGCGAGTGCAAATCCTTGGCGTCGCACGCTTGCCAGCGCGCCGCCGCGGTGCAAGGCTACTCACATCATCCAGATCGGAGACCGGCCCCATGCGCCGCACGCTCGCTTGCCTGTTGCTGATACTGGCCCTGCCGGTCAGCGCACAGATCTACAAGTACACCGATACCAACGGCAACACGGTGTTCACCAATCAGCCCCCCGAGGGCACCAAGGCCGAGAGTGTCGAGCTGAAGCCGATCAATACCACGGAGCCGGCGGCAGCGCCCGCGCAGCCGGCCACGCCGCGACTGAGTGAGATGCCTCAGAACCCTTATCAGATACTGGCGCTGCGCGACCTGCCCAGTGACGAAGCGCTACGCGCCAACAACGGCACCTTCTCGGTAGGCGTCACCATCGAGCCCCGCCTGGGCCCCGGCCACAGCCTGCGCCTGATACTGGATGGAAAACCCTATGGCTCGCCCAGTAACGTGCCGCGCCTGCAGGTGAATCAGATTGACCGTGGCGAGCACAGCCTGGCGGTTGCCGTCATGCAGGGCGAGCAGATCGTCCAGCAAAGCGAAACGCGCACCTTCACGGTGCAACGCACCAGCACCAACAGCCCGGCCCGAGGTAAGTGATCGCCATGCGCGCCCTGCTTTTCGGCCTTTTGCTGATCGCCCTGCCCTGCCTCGCCCAGGTTTATACCTATGTGGATGCAGAGGGTAACCGCGTGTTCACCGATAAACCGCGAGACGGCAACGCCCAGCAGGTGCAGATGGCACCATCCAACCGCATCGAGCCTGCGCAAACGCGCAGCACGACCCCTGCCGCACCAGTCGCACCCCAGCCGGTGCTTGGCTACGAGCTGCTGAGAATCACCATTCCGCAACCGGACGCGACCATCAACGACAACGCCGGCAACCTGATCGTCACCGTCAACAGCGACCCGGCTCTGCACCCGGGCCATAGCTATCGCCTGCTACTGGACGGCCAACCGGTCGGCAGCGCCGGGCGTAGCCCGGTATTCCCCCTCGAGAACGTCGACCGAGGCACTCACCAGATTGCCGTGGAAATCATCACCGAGGGCGGCATCATCGTCGAGCGCACGCCCAGCCAGCCTTTCCACATGAAGCGGGTAACCCTGGCCCAGAAGCGCAAGGTCCGCCCCTGCGAGAAAACCGACTACGGCGTGCGTCCGGAATGCCCGCTCAAGGACAAGCCGAAAGAGGAAGACAAGGGCATCATCAGCATCCTGCCTTTCCTGTAATACCCGCCGCGGCGACACGACCGGCACCGCAAGATACTCCGCCTCAAATCACTTCGCACCAATAAGGTGCGCATCAACGCACCTATTTCTATACTCGTCCCAAATTGGCACACGACGATTTTCATCGTTGCGCCGAAAAGTTGCCAAATCCGGCCCATTGCGCCTTTGCGCGCGTCTTTAGAGGGCTTTGGTTTGCTTCTTGCATTTTCTCCCGCACTGCCGGATGGCCCGAGGTGCGCCTCGACCGCCATACCCTCCGGCCCTTCTGCTGTAAACCGCACGAGGAACGAATTTTGGCTGGCCCACACCCGCAACGAGACACGCCAAGCTGCGCCACGTTGCCAGACAACGGCCATCGCCTTGTCCAGACATCCCCTGCTGGCGGATGCACTGCGGGCAAGCCCCTGGAGCTTGCCCGATGATCATCAATGAAGCCCTGCACCGCCTGCTGCTCGACAACCTGACCACAGCCACGCTGCTGCTCAATGCCGACCTGCGCCTGGAATACATGAACCCTGCCGCCGAAATGCTTCTGGCCGTCAGCGGTCAACGCAGCCACGGCCAGTTCATCAGCGAACTGTTCACCGAAACCCGCGAAGCCCTGGGCGCTCTGCGCCAGGCGGTCGCCGAGGCGCATCCGTTCAACAAACGCGAGGCCGTGCTGACCACCCAGACCGGCCAGAGCCTGACCGTCGACTACGCCGTCACGCCCGTACTCAGCCGCGGCGAAACCATGCTGCTGCTCGAGGTGCATCCTCGTGATCGCCTGCTGCGCATCACCAAGGAAGAAGCCCAGCTCTCCAAGCAGGAGACCACCAAACTGCTGGTCCGCGGCCTGGCCCACGAAATCAAGAACCCGCTGGGCGGCATTCGCGGCGCGGCCCAGTTGCTGGCCCGCGAGCTGCCGGAGGAAAGCCTCAAGGATTACACCAACGTCATCATCGAAGAGTCGGACCGCCTGCGCAATCTGGTCGATCGCATGCTCGGCTCCAACAAGCTGCCATCGCTGGCGGTCACCAATGTGCACGAAGTACTGGAACGCGTCGCCAGCCTGGTCGAAGCCGAGAGCCAGGGCAGCATCGTGCTGGTGCGCGACTATGACCCGAGCATCCCGGACCTGATCATCGACCGCGAACAGATGATCCAGGCCGTACTCAACATCGTGCGCAATGCCATGCAGGCGATAGGCTCCAAGCCCGACCTGCGCCCTGGGCGCATCACCCTGCGCACGCGCACCTTGCGGCAGTTCACCATTGGCTACATTCGCCATCGCCTGGTGACCAAGATCGAAATCATCGACAACGGTCCGGGTATCGCGCCTGAACTGCAGGAAACCATCTTCTATCCCATGGTCAGCGGGCGTGCCGACGGCACCGGGCTGGGCCTGGCGATTACCCAGAACATCATCAGTCAGCATCAAGGCCTGATCGAATGCGAGAGCCATCCTGGCAACACCGTGTTCTCGATCTTTCTGCCGCTGGAACAAGGAGCAACTCCGACATGAGCCGCAGTGAAACCGTATGGATCGTTGACGACGACCGCTCCATCCGCTGGGTCCTGGAAAAGGCCCTGCAGCAGGAGGGCATGAGCACCCAGAGCTTCGACAGCGCCGATGGCGTGCTCGGTCGCCTGACCCGTCAGCAGCCGGACGTGATCATCTCCGACATTCGCATGCCTGGCTCCAGCGGCCTGGAGCTGCTGGCCAGAATCCGCGAGATGCACCCGCGCCTGCCGGTGATCATCATGACCGCCCATTCGGATCTGGACAGCGCCGTAGCGTCCTATCAGGGCGGCGCCTTCGAGTACCTGCCCAAACCCTTCGATGTCGACGAAGCGGTATCGCTGGTCAAGCGTGCCAATCAGCATGCCCAGGAGCAGCAGGGCCTTCACGTGCCGGTCGTACAAGCGCGCACCCCGGAAATCATCGGTGAAGCGCCGGCGATGCAGGAGGTATTCCGGGCCATCGGCCGGCTGTCGCACTCCAATATCACCGTACTGATCAATGGCGAGTCCGGTACCGGCAAGGAGCTCGTCGCTCATGCCCTGCACCGTCACAGCCCGCGGGCAGCATCGCCGTTCATTGCACTCAACATGGCGGCGATCCCCAAGGACCTGATGGAGTCCGAGCTCTTCGGCCATGAAAAAGGCGCCTTCACCGGCGCGGCCAACCAGCGGCGCGGGCGCTTCGAGCAGGCCGATGGTGGCACCCTGTTTCTCGATGAGATCGGCGACATGCCGGCCGACACCCAGACCCGCCTGCTGCGCGTGCTGGCCGATGGCGAGTTCTACCGGGTCGGCGGGCACACGCCGGTCAAGGTGGACGTACGCATCATCGCCGCTACCCACCAGAATCTGGAAAGCCTGGTCACGGCCGGCAAGTTTCGCGAAGACCTGTTCCACCGCCTCAATGTGATCCGCATCCATATCCCGCGCCTGTCCGATCGCCGCGAAGACATTCCGACCCTGGCCAGGCACTTCCTCAGCCGTGCCGCCACGGAGCTCGCGGTCGAGCCCAAGCTGCTGAAGAGCGAAACCGAGGATTACCTGCAGCAGCTGGCGTGGCCGGGCAACGTGCGCCAGTTGGAGAACACCTGCCGCTGGATCACGGTGATGGCCTCGGGGCGTGAAGTGCATGTCGACGACCTGCCGCCGGAATTGCTCGTCCAGCCCCAGGACAATGCGCCGGTCAGCAACTGGGAACAGGCACTGCGCCAGTGGGCCGATCAGGCCCTGGGCCGTGGCCAGTCGAACCTACTCGACAGCGCCGTACCGGCGTTCGAGCGGATCATGATCGAGACGGCCCTCAAGCACACCGCAGGGCGCCGCCGTGACGCGGCCATCCTGCTCGGCTGGGGCCGCAACACCCTGACCCGCAAGATCAAGGAACTGGGCATGAACGTGGACGGCTCCGAAGAAGACGACAGCGACGACAACTGAGCCGCGACCGCAACGACAGGAACGCCGCGTCCCGACCAGGGCGCGGCGTTTTTTATGAGCACCTGGAAAGCACGAACGCCCGCTCGGCGCTCCAGCGTGACAGCGGGCCATGCCCGCGATCTCGCGACACCTGCATGAATCGGTCGCCCCGTTGATTCATCGAAACCGATAGCGTGCTCGCGGGCGCGCTTGCGCTTTTGCCCAGCAGCGAGCACGGCGAATGCACGCCATCAGCGCACGAAAACCACACCCGTGCACCACCTGCGCCCAGGCTCTACGCTCGCCGATACCGCCTTGATCGACCACACGCCAACAAACACGGGGCCTACAGGTGAAAAACGAAAACTGGCACGCCATCTGCAATGGTATAAATAACCCAGTTTCGGGGACCTTGGTACAGGCAGGCCGGGGATTCCCCTCTTTCTTTGGGAGCCTCGGTACAGGCAGGCCGGGAACTCCCTTCTTTCTTCGGGGACTCTGATACAGGCAGATCAGATACTCCCCATTTTCTTCGGGGGCCTTGGTACAGGCAGGCCGGGTGTCCCCCTCTTTTATCCGCTACTGCGGCGCCAGACGAACCGTCAGGCGCCAGCGACCATCGACCTCCTCGGCAGTCAACTCACCACGCAAGGGGCGAGCCGCCAGGACACGCACCTCCAGCTCTCTCCCTTCACGAACCACACGCCAGTTGGCCGTGCGCCCGGCGATCTGCAGTTGGCCCTGCCGCTCGCGACCCAGCCCCTCGAAACGCAGCAGGAACGTGCCCTGAAAATCGCTGACCTGCACCTGCGGCTCGACGTTGAACCACAGCACCAGTCGCTCATCGCCCGCCTCCACGTCCTTCAGATGCATCGCATCGGGATGGAACAGGCGGCCGATCATCAAGCCGACCAGAAAGCCGAAGATCGCCAACGAACCGATCACACGCAACCACGGACGCGGTCTTGGCGGCTTATCGGGCGTAGAATGTCTGCCGTCTTCTGGCTCGGAGCCGTGCATGTTTCATGTAATCCTTTTTCAACCGGAAATTCCGCCCAACACCGGCAACATTATCAGGCTCTGTGCCAACAGCGGCTGCCACCTGCACCTGATCGAACCCCTTGGCTTCGAACTGGATGACAAGCGTCTGCGCCGCGCCGGGCTGGACTATCACGAGTACGCCCCCGTACAGCGCCACGCCAGCCTCGAGGCCTGCCTGGAAAGCCTCGGCCAGCCCCGCGTGTTCGCCTTCACCACCAAGGGCTCGCAGCCATTTCACGAAGTGCGCTACCAGCCAGGCGACGCCTTTCTGTTCGGCCCGGAAAGCCGCGGTCTGCCTCAGGAAGTCCGCGACGCCCTGCCGGAACAGCAACGTGTGCGCCTGCCGATGCGCGAGGGGTGCCGCAGCCTCAATCTGTCCAACACGGTGGCGGTGGCCGTTTACGAAGCCTGGCGCCAGCACGGCTTCAGCATGGGCTGAGAGACCTCGGCAGATCAGTGCTGGATGCGCAGCCAAACCCGGTAACGGTATCCCTGGGTATCGCTGCGCTCGACGGCAGGCTACGGCCTTGCGGATATCTGGGTAAGCCATAAAAAAACGCCCCGAAGGGCGTTTTTTCATACAAGGACCGACGACTCAGTTGGCCGCTTGCTGGCGCTGCAGTTCCTGAGCGTACAGGGCATCGAAGTTCACCGGCGCCAGCATCAGGGCAGGGAACGAACCGCGAACGACCAGGTTGTCCAGCGCTTCGCGTGCGTACGGGAACAGGATGTTCGGGCAGAACGCGCCCAGGGTGTGGCTCATGGAGCCGGCATCCAGACCCTTGATCAGGAAGATACCTGCCTGCTGCACTTCAGCGATGAAGGCGGTTTCTTCACCGTTCTTCACGGTCACCGACAGCGTCAGCACCACTTCGTGGAAGTCGCCTTCCAGGGCTTTCTGGCGGGTGTTGAGGTCCATCGCGACGCTCGGGGTCCACTCCTGACGGAAGATCTCAGGGCTCTTCGGCGCTTCGAAGGACAGGTCACGCACGTAGATGCGCTGCAGGGAGAACTGAGGATTCTGGTCGCCTTGGGCGGCACCGGTAACTTGTTCGGTCATGGGCAAAGCCTTCTGCTATATGGACTTAAAGAAAGGTTCTGGGTCTATCAGGCACGGAGCAGTGCATCGAGCTTGCCTGCCCGTTCCAGGGCAAACAGGTCGTCGCAGCCACCCACGTGGGTATCACCGATCCATATCTGCGGCACCGAAGTGCGACCGGCCTTGCGGGTCATCTCTGCCCGCAGGTCCGGTTTGCCGTCGACGCGGATCTCGTCGAACGCCACGCTTTTGTTGGTCAACAGCTGCTTGGCGCGGATGCAGTAAGGGCACCAGTCGCTGGAATAGACGACGACCTTGGCCATCTCACTTCACCACGGGCAGGTTGTCGCTGCGCCAGGTGGCGATACCACCGCCCAGACGCGCTGCGGTGAAACCGGCCTTTTTCAGGTCGCGAGCAGCGGTGCCGGCCTGCTGGCCCAGAGCATCGACGATGATCAGGGTCTTGGCCTTGTGCTTCTCGAGCTCGGCGATACGCGAGGTCAGCTTGTCGAGGGGAATGTTCAGCGCGCCGACGATGTGGCCGGTGGCGAAGTCCTTCTTGTTGCGGATGTCGATCACTACGCCTTCGTCGCGGTTGATCAGCGCGGTGACTTCGCGACTGCTCAGGCTCTGACCACCCTTTTGCAGCTCAGTGAAGATCAGCAGCGAGAGGATGATGACGAACAGGCCGCTGAGGATGAAGTGGGTGGTAGCGAATTCAATCAGGTTGGCAAGCATCACGCGGTTCCGGGGACGGTAAAATGCCGGCCAGTATACACAGCCACGAGAGTCCCACCAAAGGCCGTACGGCGGTGACGGGATCTTTCCTTGGCCGTAGAATGTCAGATCTTTTTTATGCGTCCCTCAAGCAGAGCGAGCCCAGTATGAGCGCAACGCCCAAACCCTTGGTTCTGGTCATTCTCGACGGCTTCGGCCACAGCGACACGCCCGAGCACAATGCCATCTTCGCCGCCAACACGCCGGTCTACGACCGTTTGCGTGCCACCCAGCCCCATGGGCTGATTTCCGGCAGCGGCATGGATGTCGGTCTACCGGACGGCCAGATGGGCAACTCCGAGGTCGGCCACATGAACCTGGGGGCCGGCCGTGTGGTGTACCAGGACTTCACTCGAGTGACCAAGGCGATCCGCGATGGCGAGTTCTTCGAGAACCCTGCCATTACCGGTGCCGTGGATAAAGCCGTTGGCGCAGGCAAGGCCGTGCACATCCTCGGTCTGCTGTCCGATGGCGGTGTCCACAGCCATCAGGACCATCTGGTGGCGATGGCCGAACTGGCTGCCCGCCGCGGTGCCGAGAAAATCTACCTGCACGCGTTCCTCGATGGCCGTGACACCGCGCCGAAAAGCGCCCAGGCCTCTCTCGAGCTGCTCGACGCGACCTTCACCAGGCTCGGCAAAGGCCGCACCGCTTCGCTGATCGGCCGCTACTTCGCCATGGACCGCGACAACCGCTGGGATCGCGTCGCCCAGGCCTACAACCTGATTGCCGCCGGGCAGAGCCAATTCAGCGCAGACACCGCCGTGGCTGGCCTCGATGCCGCCTACGCGCGTGGCGAGAGCGACGAGTTCGTCAAGGCCACCAGCATCGGCGAAGCGGTCAGCGTCGAAGACGGCGACGCCGTGGTGTTCATGAACTTCCGTGCCGACCGTGCCCGCGAACTGACCCGCGCCTTCGTCGAGCCGGGCTTCGATGCCTTCGAACGTGCCCGCGTGCCGCAGACCGCCGGCTTCATCATGCTCACGCAGTACGCAGCGAGCATCGACACACCGAGCGCCTACAAGCCCGAGCCGCTGGTCAACGTGTTTGGCGAGTACCTGGCCAACAACGGCAAGACCCAGCTGCGCATCGCCGAGACCGAGAAGTACGCCCACGTGACCTTCTTCTTCTCCGGTGGCCGTGAAGAACCCTTCCCCGGCGAAGAACGCATCCTCATTCCGTCGCCGAACGTCGCCACCTACGACCTGCAGCCGCAGATGAATGCGCCCGAAGTCACCGACAAGATCGTCGATGCCATCGAGAACCAGCGTTACGACGTGATCGTGGTCAACTACGCCAACGGTGACATGGTCGGCCACACCGGTGTCTTCGAGGCCGCCGTGGCCGCCGTGGAGTGCCTGGACACTTGCGTCGGGCGCATCGTCGAAGCCCTCGACAAGGTCGGTGGCGAAGCGCTGGTCACCGCGGATCACGGCAACGTCGAGCAGATGCAGGACGAGTGCACCGGTCAGGCGCACACCGCCCACACCTGCGAGCCGGTGCCGTTCATCTATGTCGGCAAGCGCGACGTGAGCATCCGCGAAGGCGGCGTGCTGGCCGACGTGGCACCGACCCTGCTGACGCTGATGGGCATGCCGATCCCCAAGGAAATGACCGGCACCAGCATCGTCACCTTCAACTGAACGACATCGGCCATCGGTCGACAGCGGCACGCCTTGGGTCGCAATCCGCGATCCGGGGCGTTCTTTTTAACCCGCGCCAAGGGCATACTAGGCGCGTTCCCCGCCAGGTACCGCCTGCCCCATGTTTCGTGCCCTCATCCTCGTTCTCCTGACCAGCCTGCTGGTGCCTGCTTTCGCCGACCAGAAAGCGGAAACGCAAAAGCAGTTGGAGGCCGCACGCTCCGACGTCGCCGAGCTGAAGAAGCTGCTCGAGCAACTGCAGCAGGAGAAATCCGGCGTGCAGAAGCAGCTCAAGTCCACCGAAACCGAAATGGGCGATCTGGAAAACCAGGTCAAGAGCCTGCGTGACGAACTGCAGGAGAGCGAAGAGGAACTCAAGCGCCTCGACCAGGAGAAAAAAAAACTCCAGGACGCGCGCATTGAACAGCAGCGGCTGATCGGCATTCAGGCGCGCGCCGCCTATCAGGGGGGGCGTCAGGAATACATCAAGCTGCTGCTCAACCAGCAGAATCCGGAAAAGTTCTCCCGTACCCTGACCTACTACGATTACCTCGCTGAAGCCCGCATGGAGCAACTGACGGCCTTCAACGAAACGCTGCGCCAACTGGCCAACGTCGAGAAAGACATCGGCCATCACCAGGCTCAGCTGCAGGAACAGAAAAGCCAGCTGGACACGCGCAGCAACGAGCTGGCGGCCGTACGCAAGGAACGCCAGATCGCCCTGGCCAAGCTGAACAAGGACTACGCCGCCCGCGGTGAGCGCCTCAAGGCCCGCGAGCAGGAACAGGCCGAGCTCGGCCGCGTACTCAAGACCATCGAGGAAACCCTCGCCCGCCAGGCCCGTGAAGCCGAGCAGGAACGTCAGCGTGCCCTCGCCGCGGCCCGTGAAAAGCCCGCGACGCCTGCTGCCAGAAAACCTGCGGATGGCCCGCTGGTGAGCTCCGGGGCCACCTATGGCGGCCCTTTCGGCAATGCCAAGGGCAAGCTGCCTTGGCCGGTGAACGGACGCCTGGTGGCGAGATATGGAACCCCTCGCGGCGAAGACGCTCGGACTAAGTGGGACGGCGTACTGATCGGCGCCGCCGCCGGTAGTCAGGTACGCGCTGTGCATGGTGGTCGAGTGGTCTTCGCAGACTGGTTGCGCGGATCCGGGCTTCTGGTCATCCTCGACCATGGCAACGGTTATCTGACCCTGTACGGGCACAACCAGAGCCTGCTCAAGGACGCCGGAGACATCGTCAAGGCCGGCGACCCAATCGCCACCGTTGGTACCAGCGGCGGGCAGGACACGCCGGCCCTGTATTTCGCGATTCGCCAGCAGGGCCGCGCCAGCGATCCGGCCCAATGGTGTCGGGCGCAAGGATAAGCGCCATCTCATTGTCGTAGGAGTTAGTTCGAATGCCGCAACTGTCTCGCCTCACCTCCCTGGCCCTGGCGATAGCCCTGCTCGGTGGCGCACCTGTGCTGCATGCCGACCAGGCTCCAATCACGCCTCCGCCGGCCGCCGACCAGAGCGCAGCGCCACTGCCGCTCGAGGAGCTGCGCACCTTCGCCGAGGTGATGGACCGCATCAAGGCCGCCTACGTAGAGCCGGTTACCGACAAGGAACTGCTGGAGAACGCCATCAAGGGCATGCTCAGCAACCTCGACCCGCACTCGGCGTACCTCGACCCGAAAGCCTTTGCCGAGCTGCAGGAAAGCACCAGCGGCGAATTCGGCGGCCTGGGCATCGAAGTCGGTACGGAAGACGGTTTCATCAAGGTGGTCTCGCCCATCGATGACACACCGGCGTCCAAGGCCGGCATCCACCCCGGCGACCTGATCGTCAAGATCGACGGCAAGCCGACCAAGGGCCTGTCGATGATGGAAGCCGTGGACAGGATGCGTGGCAAGGCCGGCAGCAAGATTCTGCTCACCCTGGTGCGCGAAGGCGGCAAGCCGTTCGACGTGGAACTGACCCGCGCGGTGATCAAGGTCACCAGCGTGCGTAGCCAGTTGATCGACCCGGGCTACGGCTACATCCGCGTCACCCAGTTCCAGGTCAACACCGGCGAAGAAGTCGGCAAGGCGCTGAACAAGCTGCGCAAGGAAAACGGCAAGAAGCTCAGCGGCCTGGTCCTCGACCTGCGCAACAACCCGGGCGGCGTGCTGCAGTCGGCCGTGGAAGTGGCGGATCACTTCCTCAAGAAGGGCCTGATCGTCTACACCAAGGGCCGCATCCCCAACTCGGAGCTGCGCTTCTCGGCCGACCCGCTCGACGCCAGCGAAGGCGTCCCGCTGGTGGTGCTGATCAACGGTGGCAGTGCCTCGGCATCGGAAATCGTCGCCGGCGCCCTGCAGGATCACAAACGCGGCGTGGTGATGGGCACCGACAGCTTCGGCAAGGGCTCGGTACAGACCGTGCTGCCGCTGAACAACGACCGCGCCCTGAAGATCACCACCGCGCTGTACTTCACCCCCAATGGCCGCTCCATCCAGGCTCAGGGCATCGTTCCGGACGTGGAGGTGGCACGCGCCAAGCTGACTCGCGAGAGCGACGACCCGACCCTCAAGGAAGCCGATCTGCAAGGTCACCTGGGCAACGGCAACGGCGGCGCCGACCGTCCGAGCCAGGGCGGTGCTGGCAGGGCGGCTCGTCCGCAGGATGACGATTACCAGTTGAGCCAGGCACTGAACCTGCTCAAGGGCCTGAACGTCACCCGCGCCGACTAAGCGCCAGCGGTAACGAAAAGCCCCATTGCAGGCGACTGCAATGGGGCTTTTTCTTGGCGATGAATGGGTGACACATGACCCTGTAGCAGCCCCGCCCCCGGGGCGGAACGGTTACTGCCATCCCGCAAAACGGAGTGCGTAGGCTTACCCCCGTAGGAGCCCGCTTGCGGGCGAAGCGATGCTGGTCATTGCGCGATTGCACGTCAAGGCCGCCATTCACCGCGGCGCGCTCTTGCGTATCAACCATCTCGTAGGAGCCCCACCCCCGGGGCGAAACGCTTACAACCGTCCCGCAAAACGGAGTGCATAAGCCTGCACCCGTAGGAGCCCGCTTGCGGGCGAAGCGATGCTGGTCATTGCGCAATTGCGCGTCAGGGCCGCCATTCGCCGCGGGGCGCTCTTGCGTATCAACCATCTTGTAGGAGCCCCGCCCCCGGGGCGAAACGGTTACAGCCGCCCTGCAAAACTGAGTGCATAAGCCTGCACCCGTAGGAGCCCGCTTGCGGGCGAAGCGATGCTGGTCATTGCGCAATTGCGCGTCAGGGCCGCCATTCGCCGCGGGGCGCTCTTGCGTATCAACCATCTCGTAGGAGCCCCGCCCCCGGGGCGAATCGGTTACTGCCATCCTGCAAAACGGAGTTCGTAGGCCTGCAAAGGTCCGTGTTACCGCACCTGCGCAGGCGACCTGCTGATCGGCATTGGCCCATACCGATTTCTGGCGACGCTCTTACAGATAGTTGTTGGTCATCTGCTCGATGAAGCCTTCGTTGCGCAACTCGTCCAGGGCCTTCTGCAGGCGCTGCACCACTTCGTCCGGCGTGTCCTTGTTCAGCGCCAGATACAGCTCGGCTTCGTTGAAACGCAGTACCGTGGTCAGGCCACTGACGCCTTCCTGCTTGGCCAGGTAGCGGCCGACCGGATCGGTGGTGGCCCACAGGTCGATCTTGCCGCCGGTGAGCTTTTTCACGTTTTCCTGATCACGCAGGGCGTTGACCGGGGCCAGCCCCTGACTTTCCAGATGCTGGCTGACCGCATCGTTCTTGTAGGCGCCGATGGTGTACTGGCTGGCCTCCTTCAGGCTGTTGACGGTCAGGTTGTTGCCGGGAGCCGCCAGCAACACCCAGCTGGTCTTGGCCAGCGGGCCGACCCACTTGAACAGTGGCTGACGCTCGGGGGTGAAGGTGGTGGAGAACAGGCCGTAGTTGGGCTTGTCGAGGGTCAGCTTGTAGAGGCGATCCCAGGGGAAACGCAGCGTCAGGGTGTAATTGATCTGCGCGCGCTTGAACATCTCGCGGACCACTTCGGCGCTGATGCCGTCGATGGCGTCTTCGCGGGCGAAGTTCTTGTCGTCCACCGCCATGTTGAACGGCGGGAAGTTCTCGGTCAGCAGCACCATCTTGTAGTCAGGTGGCAGCTCGGCCCTGGCGGTGCAAGCCGCGAAAGTGAGCAATAGCCCAAGCGCTTTCAAAGTGTTCAACATCAGTCGTCCCCGCCGCGTGGTTATGATTATGGTTGGCGGCTTCCTGCCGAATCCCCGCACCATCACCTTCCATGGCAATGACTACCGCATGCCGAAGGCACGCTGCATTGCAGCATGAACGCCAGTTCTTGACCACGCGAGCGCCCCCTCGGTAGCGCTCGCGACGTGCAGCTAAATGACCTTCATGCCTAAAGATAACTGTTGAGGATTTTGTCGACGTAACCCTCAGCGCGCATCTTGTCCAATTCCGACTGCAGCTTCTGTACCACCTCGTCCGGCACGTCCTTGTTAAGGGCCAGATAGAGCTGTGCACTGTTGAAACGCAGCACGGTTTTCAAGCCACTGACACCTTCCTGACGTGCCAGATAACGGCCAGCAGGATCACCGGTGGCCCAGAGGTCGATCTGACCGCTCTCGAGCTTCTTGGCATTTTCCTGATCGCGTAACGAAGTAATCGGCTTCAGCCCCTGCTTCTCCAGGTGCTCGGCGATGGCATCGCCCTTGTAAGCGCCGATCCGGTACTGCTTGGCCTGCTGCAGGTTGTTGACCACCAGGGTGCTGTCGCCACGGGCGAGCAGTATCCAGTCGTCCGGGCCGATCGGCCCAACCCATTTGAACAGTTCCTCGCGCTCAGGCAGACGCGCGGTCACGAACACGCCGTAGCCGGGCTTTTCCAGTGCGAGTTTATAGATGCGGTCCCAGGGGAAGCGCAGAGTGAGGCTGTAGGACACGCCGGCACGCTTGAACATCTCGCGCACCACATCGACGGCGATCCCGTCGATGTTGTCTTCCTGCGCGAAGTTCTTGCCATTGATCGCCATGTTGTACGGCGGGAAGTTTTCCGTCAGCAACACCACGTTGTAGTTCGGATCGATTTCGGCGCGCGCCGCCGATGTCATCAAAAGCAGGGCACCCGCCGCTGCCAACCACAGACGTTTCCACATGTACTCGACTACCTGTCAATTCAGAGCGTTGACGGACGGCCGGAAAGGTCACGCCCGGTGCGACCAGGCGATTCGCTCATACTACCGGGCTAGACGCCCTGGCTCGAGACCAATCCCTGTCACACGAGTGCTAGCTTAGCGCCATTAGCGGGCATCCAAAAGCGCAAATGCACCAAGTTGGACGTGTGGCACATCCAACCCGCACAGGAGGTGCTCAACGCACCACGATACCGCGGCTGGCCATGTAGGCCTTGGCTTCCGGCACGGTGTATTCACCGAAGTGGAAGATGCTCGCAGCCAGCACCGCCGCCGCCTTGCCTTCGATGATGCCATCGGCCAGATGCTGCAGGTTGCCGACACCACCGGAAGCGATCACCGGAATGCCGACGGCCTCGCTGATGGCGCGCGTCACGCCGAGGTCGTAACCACTCTTGACGCCGTCCTGATCCATGCTGGTCAGAAGGATTTCGCCTGCGCCCAGGCCCTCCATCTTCTGCGCCCAGGCCACGGCATCGAGGCCGGTGGGCTTGCGCCCACCGTGGGTGAAGATTTCCCAGCGCGGCGTTTCACCCGGGCCGGAGACCCTCTTGGCATCGATGGCGACGACGATGCACTGCGAACCGAAGCGCGAAGCCGCCTCGCCGACGAACTCGGGGGTGAACACTGCGGCGGTGTTGATCGAGACCTTGTCGGCACCGGCGTTGAGCAGGTTGCGAATGTCCATCACGGTACGCACGCCGCCGCCCACGGTCAGCGGGATGAAGACCTGGCTGGCCATGCGCTCGACGGTGTGCAGCGTGGTATCGCGACCATCGACACTGGCGGTGATGTCGAGAAAGGTAATCTCGTCGGCGCCCTGCTCGTCGTATCGGCGAGCGATCTCCACCGGGTCGCCGGCGTCGCGGATGTTCTCGAACTTGACGCCCTTGACCACACGGCCGTTGTCCACGTCGAGGCAAGGAATGATGCGTTTGGCCAATGCCATGGTGTTTCTCCGAAATACGGCGTCAGGCGGATGCTCAGCCCTTGAAGTTGTCGCAGAAAGCCTGCGCTTCAGCGACATCCAGGGTGCCTTCGTAGATGGCACGGCCAGTGATGGCGCCGATGATGCCGGGCGAACGGGCCAGCAGCAGCTTCTCGACATCGCCCAGGTTGTGGATACCGCCCGAGGCGATCACCGGAATACGGCTGGCGGCCGCCAGGGCCGCCGTGGCCTCGACGTTGCAGCCCTGCATCATGCCGTCCTTGGCGATGTCGGTGTAGACGATCGCCGAGACGCCATCGGCCTCGAAGCGCTTGGCCAGGTCGGTGGCCTGCACGGTGCTGACTTCAGCCCAGCCGTCGGTGGCGACGAAACCGTCCTTGGCGTCCAGACCGACGATCACCTTGCCTGGGAAGGCCTTGCAGGCATCGGTCACGAACTGCGGATCTTTCACCGCCTTGGTGCCGATGATCACGTAGCTGACGCCTGCCTTGACGTAATGCTCGATGGTTTCCAGAGAGCGGATACCGCCGCCGATCTGGATCGGCAGCTTCGGATAGCGTTTGGCGATGGCAGTGACCACGTCGCCGTTGACAGGCTTGCCTTCGAACGCACCGTTGAGGTCGACCAGATGCAGACGACGGCAACCGCCTTCGACCCACTTGGCAGCCATGCTCACCGGGTCATCGGAAAACACCGTGGAGTCTTCCATACGGCCCTGACGCAGACGCACACAGGCGCCGTCCTTGAGGTCGATAGCGGGGATAATCAGCATCTGTACACCTTGTTCAGTTCAATCAGCGTGGCTGGAATCAATCTTTCTCGAGCGCCCACAGGTCGACTTCGAGGCTTTCGAAGCGTTCGCGCAGCAGACCGTGCGCATCGTTGACCGCCCGGTTGTAGTAATGCGGCGCCACTTCACGGCCAAACAGTTCGAGCAGCTCCAGCACCTCGAAGGAACCCAGCTCCAGCTCGTAACGGTCGGCCAGGAAGCGCTGCAGCTTGTGCACCGCATCGCTTTCCTGCTCGGGCGTGAGCGTGAGGATCGGGCTCTTGAGCCTGGCCATTACCAGCGGCCATCCCAGGCGGCGAAGTTCTGCAGCAGTTGCAGGCCGTGGGTGTGGCTCTTTTCGGGGTGAAACTGCACGGCGAAGCGCGAACCATCGGCCAGGGCAGCGGCGAAATCCTTGCCGTAATGCCCACGGCCAACGACCTGCTGCGCCTTGCCGGCTTCGATGTAATAGCTGTGCACGAAGTAGAAGCGCGCCTGATCCGGAATGCTGTGCCACAGCGGGTGATTGACCGCCTGGCTCACTTCGTTCCAGCCCATATGCGGCACCTTGAGTGGCTCGCCGTCCTCGACCATGCTCTTGCCGAAGAAACGCACCTGGCCGGGGAAGAGGCCGATGCAGTCGACGCCGTCGTTCTCCTCGCTGCGCTCGAGCAGCGCCTGCATGCCGACGCAGATGCCGAGGAACGGACGGTCCTGGCTGACTTCACGCACCAGCTCATCGAAGCCCAGGCGGCGGATCTCGGCCATGCAATCACGGATCGCACCGACACCGGGAAACACCACGCGGTCGGCTTCGCGAATTACCTGAGCGTCACTGGTCACCAGCACCCGGCCGGCACCAACGTGCTCCAGCGCCTTGGCCACCGAGTGCAGGTTGCCCATGCCATAGTCGATGACTGCAACCGTCTGCATCAGAGCACGCCCTTGGTCGATGGCATCTGCCCGGCCATGCGCGGGTCAAGCTCCACGGCCATGCGCAGCGCGCGGCCGAAGGCCTTGAACACGGTTTCGATCTGGTGGTGGGTATTCACGCCACGCAGGTTGTCGATGTGCAGGCTGACCTGAGCGTGGTTGACGAAACCCTGGAAGAACTCCTGGAACAGGTCGACATCGAAGCCGCCGACTACCGCGCGGGTGAACGGCACGTGCATCTGCAGGCCCGGACGCCCCGAGAAATCGATGACCACGCGCGACAGCGCTTCATCCAACGGCACGTAGGAATGGCCGTAACGGGTCATGCCCTTCTTGTCGCCGACCGCTTTGGCGAACGCCTGGCCGAGGGTGATACCGACATCCTCGACGGTGTGGTGGTCGTCGATCTCAAGGTCGCCCTTGCAGAAAATGTCGAGATCGATCAGGCCATGGCGGGCGATCTGGTCGAGCATGTGCTCGAAAAATGGCACACCGGTATCGAACTTGGACTTGCCGGTACCATCCAGATTGATCGAGACCTTGATCTGGGTCTCCAGGGTATTGCGCTCGACGGATGCCGTACGTTCGGCCATCACCTGCTCCACAAAATCGTTGGGCGAAAGGGCCGCCATTATAGGCTGATAAGCAGCGAACCTATAAAGCCACACGGCAAAAATGGACGAAAAACGCGTGAGGCCTGGCTGGAAAAAGTGACACCCACAAAAAATCCCGCGGGTGCACAGGGCACCGGCGGGATTTTTACCAACGACGAACCGTTACTGGAACAGCACGACGGTCTTCTGCAGGGTCACCCACACACCCCAGGCCAGCGGGATACCCACGGCCAGCCAGGCAGCGATGACCAGCGGCTTGCTCGACGGATCGGCAGCCCACTCCAGTTCACTGGCGCTCGGTGCGGATTTTTCGCCGTGAGCACGCTCAGCGGCCAGCTGTTCTTCGGTCATGAAGTACTTCGGATCCACCGGGCGAACCAGCAGGTTGCAGATGAAGCCCAGAACCAGCAAGCCAGCGAGAATGTACAGGGTGATGTCGTAGGCAGCAGCGCGCTCGACACCGATGCTCAGCTGATATTCACGCAGGTAGTTCACCAGTACCGGACCCAGCACGCCAGCGAACGCCCAGGCGGTCAGCAGGCGACCGTGGATGGCGCCAACCATCTGAGTACCGAACAGGTCCGCCAGGTAGGCCGGAACGGTTGCGAAACCACCACCGTACATGGACAGGATCAGGCAGAAAGCGAATACGAACAGCGCGATGCTGCCCAGGTGACCGGTCCACGGAACCAGCGCGTACAGGGCGAAACCCAGCGCGAAGAACACGAAGTAGGTCGCTTTACGGCCGATCAGGTCGGAGAACGATGCCCAGAAGAAACGGCCACCGATGTTGAACAGGCTCAGCAAGCCGGTGAAGCCGGCAGCGATTGCGGCGATCTGCAGCAACTGATCCTTGCTCAGCTCACTGAACGGCACGTTCACGCCGATCAGCTTGCCACCGAACACTTCCTGCAGCATGGGCGAAGCCATGCCGATGATGCCGATACCAGCGGATACGTTCAGGCACAGAACCGCCCAGACCAGCCAGAATTGCGGGGTCTTCCACGCGGTGTTCACGTGTACGTGGCCCTTGGTGATCATGGCGTTGTTGGCCTTGGCTGCCGGGGCGACCCAGCCTGCCGGCTTCCAGCCAGTCGGCGGAACGCGGTAGGACAGTGCGCCACCGACCATGAAGACGAAGTAGATCACCGCCATGACCACGAAGCTCTGCCATACACCGACGTCAGTTTCGCTGGAGAAGTGACCCATCAGTGCTGCAGCCAGGGGAGCACCGACCATCGCGCCGCCACCGAAGCCCATGATGGCCATACCGGTCGCCATGCCGCGCTTGTCCGGGAACCACTTGATCAGGGTCGATACCGGGGAGATGTAGCCCAGGCCCAGACCGATACCGCCGATCACGCCGGAACCCACCCACATCAACCAGATCTGGTGCGTGTAGATACCGAGCGCGGAGATCAGCAGACCACCACACCAGCAAACGGCGGAAACAAGGCCGGCCTTGCGCGGACCAGCGTGCTCCAGCCAACCGCCCCACACGGCAGCCGCACAACCCAGGAATACGAAGAACAGCGTGTAGATCCAGCCCAGCATGGAGATCTGCCAATCGCAGTTGCTGGCGAAGATCTGCTCGAAGAAGCCGATGTCCGGCGCACAGGCGACGGCAGCATCGATACCGATGGCTTTCGACAACGGCAGCCAGAATACGGAAAATCCGTAGGCCATGCCGATGCACAGGTGGATGGCGAGGGCAGCTGGCGGAACCAGCCAGCGGTTGAAACCGGGCTTAGCGATGATGCGCGCCTTGGAAAGGAACGCAGGGGTCGCTGAAGCACCGTTTTGCACGATGGCGTCAGTCATTTTTTCTTCTCTGAGTTTAAGTTGGCAAACAAGACGATTACTTGCGAGGCCCGAAATAGAGGCCTCACTACACAGCACATATATTTCAGCGAATCATTCGCAGCTAGCATGACGCTAGAGTTCCCGCGTCATTGTGTCACATAGCCATAGCGGTTGTGCAGCCACCAAAACGGCACTTTTCAGCGTCTGAGACGCCTTTCTCAGGCTTCCCGACAGCCGACAGCCCCCTAGAGCTGTCAGCTGACTGGAAATCAGATGGCGATCTGACCTTCGACGGACTGGAGCTTGCGACGCGCCAGCGCCAGATTCGCCTTGGAACGGTCCAGTACGTAGTACATGAATAACTCCTGAGTGCTGGTCAGCGGGCGGATCAGGTGGTATTGGGTGCCCAGGGTGATCAGGATGTCCTCGATGTTTTCATTGAGGCCCAGCATCTTCATGGTTTTCAGCTTGGCGCGTACCACTTCGGTGTTGCCGCCGGCGGCGATATCCAGGTCGATGCCCTGGCCGACCGAACCGAGCAGCATGCCGCTGGAGTAGTCCACGACGGCAGCAGCCAATGCACCATCGACTTCGAGCAACTGGTTGAGGTTTTCAGTAATGCTGGTCACAGATCATTCCTTTACGCTGGTGAGTGTAGGTGCGACGCCAACTTCGATGGACGTCTGCAGTGAAGTGGCCATGGCTCTGGCCGCGTTCTTGATTGCCCAGAGGGCGTGTCCGTAAGTCACGTCCTTGCTCATGACCATGAGCAGGACCAGGTTGCGCTTGGGTGTGTGCACCTGCCGGCAGAGCACCAGCCCCAACTCGCATTCCAGTACCGTGCCCTCCAGGCCACCCAGGGAAAACTCCTTGGCGATCGACTTGCTCAGGCCATCCAGTGCAGCGGCCATGGCGGTCGCCTTGCGCCCCAGTTGGGGCTCTGCGCCAAGCAGCGCGATGGGGAAACCGTCTGCTGAAGACACCGCCGCCATTACCAGATGCTCGGTGCCATCCTTCAGCTCCTGAAGATGCTGCAGACAGAGGCTGCGCAGCGTGGGCATGGCCTGAGACATGGTCAGAAGTTCTCCATCAGTTGATTGACTTCGGCATTGGCGATCAGCGATTCGATGAGCAGCAGGACATTGGAGCGCTCACGCACGTCGGTGATGAACAGCGGCAGTGCGAGGCCACGCTGACGCAGCAACTGCTGGTAAGGCCCCAGCACTTCGGCTGCCGGCAAACGGGTGTGGCCGATGCCGATGACCAGCGCGCCGCGCCCGGCCAATTCGGCGAAGGCGTCGAGGTAGACGGCCAGCTGGCCACAGGCATCCTGGTCACCGTGGTCGAGCAGCAACACCGCCCCCATGGCCCCTTCGGCGAGGATCGTCCACATGAAATCGAAACGCGCCTGCCCAGGAATGCCGTACAGCGCGACGGTTTCGCCATCGCTCAGGTGAATCTCGCCGTAGTCCATGGCAACGGTGGTGGTCGCCTTGGCATTGACCTCGAGGTCATTGTTCTCGGCCTCGGTGGAAACCGTGGCGATATCGCTGACCGCATTGATGGCAGTAGTCTTGCCCGAGCCCATGGGGCCGATAAAAAGGATCTTCATGCCTGTTTCGACTTCCCATAGCCCAGCCCGAGGCGCATGCGCAGGCGTTGCAACAATGTTTTTTCCGCCGGCGCCGCCACGGCAACGTCCTGGCGCTCCACCCGGGCGTCGAGGCCCATGCCGCAACATTTGCAGGCGAACAGGAATGCCTGCACCTGCTCCCGGCTCGCCCCCGAGAACGCGACACCGCGCTCGATGCTCGCGAACTGCCGGGTATACAGCGCCGCCAGACGCAACAGGGGCGGCGAACTCTGCCATTCGCTCAACAGTGGCCAGGCACCGAGCCGGAAGGTCGCATCGTGAGCGCGAAAATCACCGCCGACCTGCTCACCACGCACCAATGCCAACGACCAAAGCAGACTCTTGAAGGAAAAACGCTGAGGAAACTGGGAGAGCTCGCCAAGCGGGACCAGTGCCAGGGGCTCCGGGTCGCCTCCAACCGCAGCGAGACACTGCAGGGCCGAAGCGAAGTCAGGCTGCCGAGTCAGCACCAGGTCATCCCTGGGCACGATGATCAGATCATCGCCAACGCGGTAGAGACGCTCGGCGGACAAAGCCGCCAACCGCTCACAGAGCTCGGCAACCGCAACCTCGCCCGGTTGCGGCTGCTTTTCGTAATCGACCAGCAACTCGAGAAGGCCGAACAGCCGCAACGGCCACTCGATAGCATGCGCCGGCTGCAGCTGCGCGCCAATGCGCCGCTGCACCTGCGCACGTTCGTCGTGTTCATCACGGCCACGCAGGATCAGCAGCTCTGCGTGATCGCTTTCCCCCACGTAGACCCACGACTGTGCCGTACGCCCCTTGAGCATCTTCAGTTGCTGAGTAAGCAGTCCCTGCTCGTGAGAGGTCAGCCCTTTACAGGCAATTCGCAGTACAGCGGACATGGAGATTTATCTGAAAAGGTGGTGAAGGCCGGCAACTCGCGCTACACCCAGTGACGTAGCGAAAAGAAATGCAGACCAAAAGAGAAATATTAAATGGCCATCACACAACAACCTTGATCAAAACATGACGATGGCAATTTGGAACCGAGTTCTCTGCCCGCCAATCAATAGTGCGCTAAATATTGCCCACCACTGCGGAGTGCCTTCCCAGCCGCCTGACGACCTGAGCCGTATAGATGTCTATTGCCACGACTTGCACGCCTGAAAGAATCGGACTGACCGTCGCCATGAATGGCGATGCCTGCCTGCATGGCACGCCGCTGCAGCTGCCCCCCAAGGAATGCGGAGTACTGCGCCTGCTGCTGCGCAGCTGGCCTGCGCAGGTTTCCAAACAGGACTTCGACCTGCATCTCTGGCATGGCGGCATGACCGACGAGGGCCTGGCCAGGGCCGTGGCCAACCTGCGCCGCCTGCTGAGCCCGATCCCGGGGCTGGCCATACGCTCCGTCTACGGTCGCGGCTATCAACTGGTGATTCAGGCGCGGGCATCGAACGCGAAGCACCAGACGGGCGCTAACGTCGCCCTGCTGGAAACGCTCGATTACGCCCACCAACGCATGCAACTGGGCAGCGAAGCTTCGCTGAACAAGGCCAACGGGCTGATTCGAGAGGTGATGCAGAACGCCCCCAGCCTGCTGGAAGCCAAGGTCGCCCACGCACAGTGCCTGGCTGACATGGTCGCGAGCGGCCGTGACCTGTCGCCAGAGGAGCTGGATCGGGCCATCGAACTGCTCGACGAGGTTGGCCGCGAAGCACCCGGCCTGACCGGCATCAATACCCTCAAGGCGCACCTGCTCGACTGTGCCTGGCGATTCGACGAAGCACGCCCCCTGCACCTGCTGGCCGTGCAAAAAGACCCTGAGAATGCCAAAGGCCACTTTCACCACGGCTGGCACCTGATTGCCTGCGGCGCAGTCGAGACGGCCATACAGGTACTGCAACACGCTCAGACGCTGGCGCCCTACTCCCTGCCGATCACCCTGCTGCTCGCACACGCCAGCCTGATCGCCGACGATCAGCCACAGTTCAGCCGCTGGGTGGATAAAGCGCATCATGACCACCCGGAAAATCCCAAGGCCGCCATCTGGCGCCTGAGCCGCGACGCCATCCAGAAACCCCACGAGGGGCTGCTGGCGCGCGCCCGCCAGATAACGCCGGACGAGCAAGCCTGGACCTTCACGACCGCCTCCCTGACCTTCGTGCTGGCCCGCTGCGGCGCCGATGACGAAGCGCGGCGCCTGATCGAGCGTCACGCCCCCACGGACCGCAGCCAGCAGGCCCTGCTGGCGTCGACCTACTTGTTGCTCGACGAACCCGACCAGGCCATGTCCGTGGTGCAGCAGGCCGCCCATGCGAACTGCGGCTTTTTGCCGATACTGCTGCGCACGCCGACGCTTGCAGGCCTGTACGGCTTGCCCGAATACCCGGCATTGCAACAACGTGTCTTCGCCAGGCTGCCGTGAGGGCCAACGCTCACGGCCTCTTGCTACGCTCTGCACTCACCCCACCGGAAAGCAGCCATGGACAGCATCGACACCTTGATAATCGGCGCTGGCGCGCTTGGCCTGGCCTGCGCGGCACGCCTGGCGGAGCCTGGACGCAGCACGCTGATCGTCGAACAGGAAACCCTGGTAGGCAGCCATACCTCCAGCCGCAATTCGGAAGTCATCCACGCCGGCATCTACTACCCACCGGGCTCCTTAAAAGCCGAACTGTGTCTCGAAGGCCGCGAACGCCTGTACGCCTGGTGCGAACGATGGCAGGTGCCGCACCGGCGCCTGGGCAAACTGTTGGTGGCGGTGAGCGACGAAGAGCGCGGCAAGCTCGATGCGCTGGCCAACAATGCCCTGGCCAGTGGCGTGGACGCGCTGCAGCCCATCGACAGTGCTCGCCTCCGCGCTCTGGAGCCCGCAGTGCGTGGCGTTGCCGCCCTGCTCTCGCCCAACACCGGCATCATCGACAGCCACGCCTTCCTGCAGTCACTCCTGGCCTGCGCCGAACGCCAGGGCGCCGAACTGGTTTTGCAGACCCGCGTCGACAGCCTCAGCCATGACGGTGATGGCTGGATCGCCAGCGGTATCAGCGCAGGCGAGCCGTTCAGCCTGAAAGCCCAGCGCGTGATCAACGCTGCGGGGCTGTTCGCCCAGCGGTTGGCCCAGCGCACCGATGGCCTTGCGGCGCAGCGCGTTCCACCGCTGCACATGTGCCAGGGCAACTACTTCAACTACAACGGCAAATCGCCGTTCAGCCATCTGGTCTACCCGATGCCCGAGGCCAACACCAGCGGCCTGGGCGTGCATGCCACGCTGGACCTGGCCGGCCAACTGCGCTTCGGCCCCGATACCCGCTACCTCGACAGCATCGACTACCGCGTCGATGAGACCCTGCGCGAAGCCTTCGCCAGCGCCATCCGCCGCTATTTCCCGGCGCTCGACAGCAACCGCCTGGCGCCGGGCTATGCCGGCATTCGGCCAAAACTCAGCGGCCCCGGCGAAGCGGCGGAAGATTTTATGCTGCAAATGCCGGCTGACCATGGTCTATCAGGACTGGTGAATCTGTTCGGTATCGAATCGCCCGGCCTCACGGCAAGCCTGGCCATCGCCGAGCGCATCGCCCACAGGCTTTAGCCGCGGGCGCGCCGTCGGCGTTATACTCGCGGATTCAAATTTCTCGTCACTGCATAGGACTCGTCCATGAAAGCGCTCGGCAAAATCCTGGGTCTGTTCTTCCTCGGACTACTGCTGATCATCGTGGCGTTGGGCTTTGCCCTGACTCACCTCTTCGATCCCAACGACTACAAAGATGAAATCCGCCAACTGGCGCGGGACAAGGCCAACCTCGAGTTGACCCTCAACGGCGACATTGGCTGGAGCCTGTTCCCCTGGCTGGGCCTGGAGCTGACCGACGCCACGCTGGCCAGCGCCAGCACGCCGGACAAACCCTTCGCCAACCTGCGCCTGCTCGGCCTCTCGGTGCGCGTGCTGCCGCTGCTGCGCAAGGAAGTGCAGATGAGCGACATCCGCGTCGATGGCCTCAACCTCGACCTGCAGCGCGACGAGAATGGCCACGGCAACTGGGAAGACGTCGGCCGCCCTGCCGCCAAGCCAGGCGCAACACCGGCCGAGCAGACCGCAGCCGGTGAGCCGCAGCAGCCGCAATCCGAACCTGCCCAGGACAGCGGCGCCCCAATCAAGCTGGACATCGACAGCCTGATCGTCAACGGCGCCCGCGTGGACTACCGCGATGCCCAGAAGGGCCAGCAATTCAGCGCCGAAAGCATCCAGCTCACCACCGGCGCGATTCGCGAAGGCGCCGGGGTGCCGATCAAGCTCAGTGCTTTCTTCGGCAGCAACCAGCCAGTGATGCGCGCACGTACCGAACTGCAGGGCGAACTGCGTTTCGACCGCGTACTCAAGCGCTATCAGCTCGAAGACGCACGCCTGTCCGGCGAGGCGTCCGGCGAGCCGTTCAATGGCCAAACCCTCACCTACGCCGCCCAGGGCCAACTGCTGGTCGACCTGGCGGCCCAAGTGGCCGAGTGGAACGGCCTGAAGCTCTCGGCCAATCAGTTGCGCGCCCTGGGCGAGTTGAAGATTCGCGATCTGCAGAGCGAACCCAAGCTGTCCGGCGGCCTGTCCGTCGCCCCGGTCAACCTGCGCGAATTCCTCGCCAGCCTCGGCCAGAAACTGCCGCCGATGAGCGATGAGAAGACCCTGTCGCAGTTCGAACTGGTGACCAAGCTCGGCGGCACGCCGAGCAGCCTGGCGCTGGACGAGCTGACCCTCAAGCTCGACGAAAGCACCTTCACGGGCAAGATCGCCGTCGCCGATTTCGCCAAGCAGGCGCTGCGCGTGCAGCTCAAGGGCGACAAGCTGAACCTCGACCGATACCTGCCACCGGCGAGCAAGGACAAGAAGGACAGCGATACCGCTCGCAAGGCCGAAGTGCGTGAAACCGTCGCCAACGCCGGGCAGGCCGGCAGCACGCCGGTGCCCAACGCGCCGACCCAGCAGGCCTGGAGTTCGAGCGAAGTGCTGCCGATCCCCACGCTACGCAAACTCGACCTGCAAGCCACCCTCAACCTCGAGCAACTGACGGTGCACAAGCAGGCCATCGACAAGTTCAGCGTCAAGGCTCGGAGTCAGGGCGGCACGCTGAATCTGGAAGAGCTGCGTGGCAACCTCGGCGGCGGCAATTTCACCATCAAGGCCGACGCCGACGTGCGCCCGGCCGTGCCCGTGCTCAGCTTGCACACGCAACTGAACGGCATCCCGGTCGAGCCCTTCCTCAAGGACGAACAGCGCCCCTCGCCGCTCAAGGGGCTGCTCGACCTGAAGAGCGACCTGACCACCAGCGGCAATAGCCAGAAGGCCTGGATCGACGCACTCAACGGCACCGCCAGCTTCCTGCTCAACAACGGTGTGCTGGTCGACGCCAACCTCGAACAACAGCTGTGCCGAGGCATCGCCACCCTCAACCGGAAATCGCTGAGCAGCGACCCGCGCAGCAAGGACACCCCGTTCGAGCGCCTGCAGGGCAGCCTCAACATCCGCAACGGCGTGGCCAGCAACCCGGATCTGCAAGCGCGCATCCCCGGGCTCGCCGTGACCGGCGACGGCGACCTCGACCTGCGCGTGCTGGGCCTGGACTACCGCGTCGGCATCACCATCGAAGGCGACCAGCGCGAAATGCCGGACCCTGCCTGCGAGGTCAACCGTCGCTACGCTGGCGTGGCCTGGCCGCTGCATTGCCGCGGCCCGCTGGAGCTGGGCGCCAAGGCCTGCCGCCTGGACCAGGAAGGCATGGGCAAGGTAGCCGCCAAACTGGCAGGCGATCGCATCAACGAAAAACTCGAAGAGAAGCTCGGTGACAAGGTCAGCCCCGAACTGAAAGACGCACTCAAGGGCCTGTTCAACCGATGACACCCGAGCAATTCTCCAGCGCGGTACTGCGCTGGTACGACACCCACGGACGCAAGGACCTGCCCTGGCAGCAGGACATCACGCCCTACCGCGTGTGGGTGTCGGAAATCATGCTGCAGCAGACCCAGGTCAGCACCGTGCTCGGCTACTTCGACCGGTTCATGAGCGCGCTGCCCACCGTGCGTGACCTGGCCGAAGCCCCGGAAGACGAAGTGCTGCACCTGTGGACCGGCCTGGGCTACTACACCCGCGCCCGCAACCTGCAGAAGACCGCACAGATCGTCATGCGTGAACACGGCGGCGAATTCCCCCGCGATGTCGAGGCGCTTACCGAACTGCCCGGCATCGGCCGCTCCACCGCCGGCGCCATCGCCAGCCTGAGCATGGGCCTGCGGGCGCCGATTCTCGACGGCAACGTCAAACGCGTGCTGGCCCGCTACGTGGCTCAGGAAGGCTACCCAGGCGAGCCCAAGGTGGCCAGACAGCTGTGGGCCGTGGCCGAGCGTTTTTTACCCGAAGAACGCGTCAACCACTACACCCAGGCGATGATGGACCTGGGCGCCACGCTGTGCACCCGCAGCAAGCCCACCTGCCTGCTCTGCCCGGTGCAGAGCGGCTGCGAAGCGCACCTGCTGGGCCTGGAGATCCGCTACCCGATCCCCAAACCACGCAAAGAAGTGCCGCAGAAGCGCACGTTAATGCCGATGCTCGCCAGCCGCGATGGCGCCATCCTGCTCTATCGACGCCCTTCGACGGGTCTCTGGGGAGGTTTATGGAGCCTCCCAGAGCTCGACGATATCGACGCCCTGGCTGCACTTGCCGATCAGCACCAGTTAAGCCTCGGTGAACGTCGCCAGCTCGACGGCCTGACCCACACCTTCAGCCACTTCCAGTTGGCCATCGAACCCTGGCTGATCGAAGTCGACGGCGTTCCCGGTTACGTGGCCGAGGCCGACTGGCTCTGGTATAACCTCGCCACCCCGCCGCGCCTGGGCCTCGCCGCTCCGGTGAAGAAACTGCTCAAACGCGCGGCCGACGCACTGCATACAGGAGAAATGGCATGACCCGCACCGTGATGTGCCGCAAGCACAAACAAGAACTGCCCGGCCTGGATCGCGCGCCCTACCCTGGCGCCAAAGGCGAAGACATCTACCAGAACGTCTCCAAGCAGGCCTGGGAAGAATGGCAGAAGCACCAGACCCTGCTGATCAACGAGCGTCGCCTGAACATGATGAACGCCGAAGATCGCAAATTCCTGCAGGCCGAGATGGACAAGTTCCTGTCCGGCGAAGACTACGCACAAGCGGAAGGCTACGTTCCACCCAGCGAATAAGGCCTGAAGACGTAAGCGCCCGGAATATTTAAATATTTTCCAAAAAACGTTTGACAGCAAAAGGTGAAAACCGTCTAATACGCCCCGTTGCCCAGGTAGCTCAGTCGGTAGAGCAGGGGATTGAAAATCCCCGTGTCGGCGGTTCGATTCCGTCCCTGGGCACCACCTTTCTTCTCAGGTGGTGCCAGCATCACATGAGAAAATAGAGAACCGGCCTTGAGCCGGTTTTTTATTGCCTGCGAAAAAGTACCGTCCAGCCGACAGCCTGAACACGCCTGCGCAACACCTCCTCCAAATGCACGGACCTCGCGCTTTCATGCCGAGCCTCATCGCAGCCGGAGCCAGCCATGCATATCCAAATTGCCCTGAATGCCGCCAACGACCCGAAGCTTCCTGCGGTCGATCCCCACGAAGAGCCGATCAACGATCCGGGTAACGAAGACCCGGGCTCCATCGTCGATGACCCGGATAGTCCGTTCAGCCCGCAGCGGCCCATCCAGGAGCCCGGGAAGCCTGCTCCGGAAAAGCGCTGAATGTCCGGCCGCCAGGGTTGAGCGTTGCGATACCCGGGAAAGCAGGTATTCACACAGGGTGAGGGGTGGCCCCTCAACACAGCGGTCTGGGTTTGTGGGAACGGGCGGGAAACCTGATTCATGCCCGGGATTTTTCGCGCGCATGGCGCGCTCCCACGAAGATGTGCACAGGGCATCGGATCGGGGAGCGCCTTCACTCAAGCTGCGGGCTATCAGGCCAGCCTGGGATGGGTTTGTGGGAACGTCGGGGACGCCTGGTCCAGGCACATGATTTTTCGCGCGCATGGCGCGCTCCCACACGAAGATGTGCGCAGGGCATCGGACCGGGGAGCGCCTTCAACTAACCTGCGGGCTATCAGGCCAGTCTGAGATGGGTTTGTGGGGATGTCGGGGACGCCTGGTCCAGGTCCGGGATTTTTCGCGCGCATGGCGCGCTCCCACACGAAGATGTGCACAGGGCATCGGATCGGGGCGCGCCTTCATTCAAGCCGCGGGCCATCAGGCCAGTCTGGGATGGGTTTGTGGGAACGGGCGGGAGGCCTGGGTCCATGCCCATGATTTTCGCGCGCATGGCGCGCTCCCAGACGAAGATGTGCACAGGGCATTAGATCGGGGAGCGCCTTCACTCAAGCTGCGGGCTATCAGGCCAGGCTGGGATGGGTTTGTGGGAATGGGCGGGAAGCCTGGTCCAGGCCCGGGATTTTTCGCGCGCATGGCGCGCTCCCACACGAAGATGTGCACAGGGCATCGGATCGGGGCGCGCCTTCACACAAGCTGCGGGCTATCAGGCCAGTCTGGGATAGGTTTGTGGGGAGGTCGGGGATGCCTGATCCATGTCCATGATTTTCGCGCGCATGGCGCGCTCCCACACGAAGATGTGCACAGGACATCGGATCGGGGAGCGCCTTCACTCAAGCTGCGGGCTATCAGGCCAGTCTGAAATGAGATTGTGGGAGCGCGCGGCCGTCTCGCCCCTCAATCAAGCAGATGGGCGATCTGCGTGCTCAGGGTTTCCAGCGTGAAGGGCTTGCTCAGCAGTGGGGCGGAGTCGAGCAGTGCGCTGCCGGTTTCGCGGACTTCGGCGGGGTGGCCGCTGATGAAGATGACCTTCAGATCCGGGCGCAGCAGCAGCGCCGGTTCGGCAATGCGCACGCCGGAGACGCCGCCCGGCAGGCGGAAGTCGGTGATCAACAGATCGAGGTGCGGCTTGGTGGCGAGGATGGCGAAGGCATCGGTGGCGCAATCGGCCTTCATTACGCTATAGCCCTCGCCCTGCAGGTATTCAGCCAGCAGCATGAGCAGGAGCGGATCGTCTTCGACGATCAGTACGGTTCGTGTGGGTTGGTTCATTGCCCTGCTCCTGGCTCTCTTTTTTACTCCTTCGCTTCGACCTTGCCGGCGGAGTGAGTTCAACCTATATCTGCGCGCTTGCTCTGTGGCAGCCACACGCTGAACAGCGAGCCCTGCCCCAGGCTGCTCTGCACTTCGATGCGCCCGCCATGCGCCTTGACGATCTGGTCGGAGATGAACAGCCCGAGGCCCAACCCCGCCACCGACTCGCTGCTCACCGCACGCTCGAACTGCTGGAAGATGCGCCGCTGGTTTTCCTCGGAGATGCCAATGCCGTGGTCGCGAACCTCGACACGTACGCCACCTTCGTCAGCGCGCGCCCGGACCTCGATGGGCCGACCCGAGCCGTAGCGCAGGGCGTTGCTGAGCAGGTTGCTGATCACCTGCTCGATCCTGAACTGATCCCAACTGCCGCGCAGCACACCGTCACTGTCGAGTTGCAGGGCGCAGCCTGCCACGGCCATCTGCTGGGCGAAGTTCTCGGCCACGTTGCGTACGGTTTGCGCCAGGTCGAACTCCACAGGGCGAATCGACAGCTTGCCGGTGCGGATGCGCGACACGTCGAGCATGTCTTCGATCAGGCGGATCAGGCTGTGGATCTGCCGCTCGTCGCGGTCGAACATGGCGCCGAGCTTGTCTTCACTGAACGCCGTCATGTTGCCTTTGGCCAGGTGCATCTTGCGCAGCTGGGTGTCGAGGATCAGGCCATTGAGGGGCGTGCGCAGCTCATGGGAGACGATGGACATGAAGTCGTCACGCATGCGCACCGCGTGCTGCAATTCGCCCTGGGTGGAGCGCAGTTCGGCGAGCAGGGCGTCCTGCTCCTCCCGCGAGCGTTTCAGGGCTTCGAGCTGCTGGGCCATGATCTTGCGCTGCTGATAGAGGTCGACGAACACCGCCACCTTGCTCTGCACCGCCTGGATGTCCAGCGGCTTGTAGAGGAAGTCCACGGCACCGCTTTCGTAGCCCTTGAACGCGTAGTTCATCTCGCGCCCGGCAGCGCTGACGAAGACGATCGGGATGTGCTTGGTCTTTTCCGTGCCGCGCATCAGCTCGGCCAGCTCGAAGCCATTCATGCCCGGCATCTGCACATCGAGAATGGCCAGCGCGAACTCATGCTCGAGCAACAATACCAGCGCATCGTCGGCGCACTGGGCCTGGAACACCTCACGGTCTTCACGGCGGATCAGCGCGTCCAGTGCCAGCAGGTTCTCCGGCAGGTCATCGACGATCAGTAGTTTGCATCCGGTGCTACTCAACATGGGCGTGAGTCCAGTTCGGCTAGCAATGCGAGAATGCCCCGCAAAGAAAGAATGTAATCGGGACGATGCAGCGCCAGAGCCGCTTCGGGCATGGTGGGAACCTGCGCCTCCTGCGGATCCTGCACCACGGTCACACCGCCCCGCTGCTTTATTGTGTTTAGGCCGGCGGCGCCATCCTGGTTGGCGCCGGTCAGCAATATGCCCATCACGTTGGCGCCATAGGTATCGGCCGCCGACTCGAAAAGGTAATCGATCGATGGCCGCGAATAGTGCAGCGGCTCGTCACGACTATAGGAAAAGCATCCATCGGCTTCGATGCACAGGTGATAACCCGGTGCTGCAAAGTACAACGTTCCCGGCTGCAGCGCTTCCTTGTCCTGCGCCTCCTTGACCCGCAACGCCAGGCGCCGGGCGAACAGCGCGGGCAACAGGCTCTCGCGGCTGTCGGGCAGATGCAGCACCACCACCAGCGGCAGACCGTAGCTGGCGGGCAGCCCCTCGAACAGCATCAGCAACGCCTCGACGCCACCTGCCGAGGCGCCGATCACCACCGCTTCGAGTTGCCGCGGATTCGCGCTCATAGCTTGCGAAACACCCGTTCCTGTCGATTCAAGGCTTCGAAATGCCCCGCATACGCGGAAAAATCCAGGCTTTCCTTGCTGCCCAGGCCAAGGAACCCGCGGTGGCCAAGGGACTCATGGAACAGCCCGAAGGCGCGATCCTGCAGGGACTTGTTGAAGTAGATCAGCACATTGCGACAGGAGATGAACTGGGTCTCGGAAAACACGCTGTCGGTCGCCAGGCTGTGGTCGGCGAACGTCACGTTGGCACACAGGAAGCGCTCGAACAGCGCGCCATCGTAGGCAGCGGTGTAGTAGTCGGAGAGCGAGCCCTTGCCACCCGAGCGCTGATAGTTCTCGCTGTACAGGCGCATGCTGTCGATGGGAAAGATGCCCTTCTTGGCCTTTTCCAGCGAGTGCGGATTGATGTCCGTGGCGTAGATGATCGAGCGCTCCAGCAGCCCTTCCTCGTGCAGCAGAATGGCCAGGGAATACACCTCTTCACCGGTGCTGCAACCCGCTACCCAGAGCTTGAGCGATGGGTAGGTGCGCAAGAACGGCACCACCTCCTGGCGCAGCGCCAGGAAGTAGGACGGGTCGCGGAACATCTCGCTGACCGGAATGGTGAGGAACTGCAGCAACTGCATGAACGCAGACGAATCATGGATGATCCGCGCCTGCAGTTCGGAAATGCTCGCGCAGTCGAACTGGCGCATGGCGTGCACCATCCGGCGCTTCAGCGAAGAGCCGGAGTAGTCGCGAAAATCGTAGCTGTACTGCAGGTAGATCGCCTCCATCAGCAGACGCAGCTCGATATCCTGCGTACGGTCGGACATCTCAGATACGCTCCAGCTTCGGCAGCCAGACGCGGATCAGCGAGAACAGGCGATCCAGGTCGATGGGCTTGGCCAGGTAATCGTTGGCACCGGCCTTCATGCACAGGTCCTGGTCGTCCTTCATCGCCTTGGCGGTTACCGAGATGATCGGCAGCTTGCGCCAGCGCGGGTTTTCGCGAATGCGTCGGGTGGCTTCGTAGCCATCCATCTCCGGCATCATCACGTCCATCAGCACCAGGTCGATATCGCTCACCGCCTCCAGCTTGTCGATGGCTTCGCGACCGTTGCGCGCCACTTCCACCTGGGCGCCCTTCTGCTCCAGGGCACTGGTGAGGGCGAAGATGTTGCGTACGTCGTCATCGACCACCAGGATGCGCCGGCCTTCGAACACCCGGTCGCGGCTGCGGGCGGTCTTGAGCATGGTCTGCCGCTCGCTGGACAGCTCCGACTCGACCATGTGCAGGAACAGGGTGACCTCGTCGAGCAAGCGCTCAGGCGAGCGCGCGCCCTTGATGATGATCGAGCGCGAGTACTTGAGCAGCTCGGCTTCCTCGGCGCGGGTCAGGTTGCGCCCGGTGTAGACGATCACCGGCGGGAAGCTGCGGATGTGCTCGCTGCCCATGCGCGCCAATAGCTCGTCGCCCTGCATGTCCGGCAGTTTGAGGTCGATGATCATGCAATCGAAGATGTGATGGCGCAGTTGCTCCAGCGCCTGCTCGCCGAACTCGACGGCGACGATTTCGATGTCGTCGTCGCCGATCAGGCGGGCGATGCTGTCGCGCTGCAGCTTGTCGTCCTCGACCACCAGCACGCGCTTCATCTTCTGGGTCAGGCGGGCTTCGAGCTTGCTGAACACGCCCTTGAGCTGGTCACGGGTGGCCGGCTTCAGCGCATAACCAACGGCGCCCATCTGCAAAGCGGCCTCGGCCATGTCTTCGACGGAAATCACGTGCACCGGAATATGCCGGGTGCCGGGGTTTTCCTTGAGGCGCTGCAGCACCGACAGACCGGAAACGTCCGGCAGGCGCATGTCGAGCAGAATGGCGTCGGGGTGATGGGTGGTGGCCAGGTCGAGGCCATCCTCGGCGCAATGGGCGACCAGGCAGCGGTAATCCAGCTCATGGGCCAGGTCATACAGGATATGAGCGAACTGCGGCTCGTCCTCGATCACCAGCACGCTGCGGCCGCCGAGCACCGACATGCCACGGTCGTCCGGGAAGGTCGGCACGGCGTTTTCCACCACCACATCCTTCACCGGTTTGACGGGCTCGGGCGCACGCGGCGCATGGCTGCGAGAGAAGACGACCGGTGCAGCCGGCAGCTCATCGGTGTCGGTCTCCAGAGGCGAATAGCTTTGCGGCAGCACCAGGGTGAATACGCTGCCCTCGCCCAGCACGCTGGACACGCTGATCGAGCCGCCCAGCAGCACGGCCAGATCGCGGGAGATCGACAGGCCCAGGCCGGTGCCGCCAAAACGGCGATTGGTGGTGCCATCGGCCTGGCGGAAGGCCTCGAAGATGTACTCCTGCTGATCGGCCTGAATGCCGATGCCACTGTCGCGCACGGCGAACGCCACGCCCTCGTCGACCCGGCTGACGGTCAGGCTGACCGAGCCCTGCTCGGTGAACTTGATGGCGTTGGAAAGCAGGTTCTTGAGGATCTGCTCGACGCGCAGGCGATCGGTGTACAGCGAGCGCGGCACGTCTTCGCCGACCTGCACGTTGAAGCCCAGGTGCTTCTCGCCGGCCAGTGGCTGGAAGGTGCCCTCCAGGCTCTCGGCCAGGCGCACCACGTTGGCGTTCTCGGGGCGCAGGTCGAGCTTGCCGGCCTCGACCTTGGAGATGTCGAGGATGTCGTTGATCAGGTTGAGCAGGTCGTTGCCGGCCGAATAGATCGAGTCGGCGAACTTCACCTGCTCGGCGTCCAGATTGCCCTTGGGGTTGTCGGACAGCAGCTTGGCCAGGATCAGCGAACTGTTGAGCGGCGTGCGCAGCTCGTGGGACATGTTGGCGAGGAATTCGGACTTGTAACGGCTGGCGCGCTGCAGCTCTTCGGCGCGCTCTTCCAACTGCTGCTGGGCAACGCGCAGGGCGCTGTTGCGGTCATCCAGGGCGTCACGCTGCGAAGACAACTGCTCGTTGGTCTGTTCCAGTTCCGCCTGCTGGGTCTCGAGGTGCGCCTGGGACTCCTTGAGCGCGCGGGACTGTTCTTCCAGCTCCTCGTTGGCGGTCTTGAGCTCTTCCTGCTGTACCTGCAGCTCCTCGTTGAGCTGTTGGGTTTCGGCGAGAATCTCCTGCAGGCGGTGGCGATAGCGAGCCGCTTCGACCGAAGCGCCGATGCTGGAAGCGATCTGCTTGAGGAACTCGCCGTCGCGCTCGCTCAGCGGGCGCAGAAAGCCCAGCTCGATCACGCCGTTGACCTCACCGTCGTTGTCGATGGGCAGCAGCGCCACGGTCAGCGGCTCGCCCTGGCCGAGCCCCGAACTGACCTTGAGGTAATCGGCTGGCAAGTGATCCAGGGTCAGCAGGCGACGGCTTTGCGCCACCTGGCCGACCAGACCTTCGGTGCTGTAGAAGGACTGTTCGGCCTTCTCCTGCTCACGGGAAAACCCGTAGGACGCGACGCGACGCAGGCCGCCATGCTCCTCGCGCACATAAAGAGCACCGACTGCGGCCCCCAGATGGCTGGCGAGAAACTCCAGCATGTTGCGGCCCAGCACCGGCAGCGCCTGCTGGCCGATCAGCCGCTCGGACATGTCGGTCTGGCCGTTGCGCAGCCAGGCCTGGGCCTGCAGACGTTCGTTGTGCTCATCCTGTTTCTTGAGGATGGCGCCATAGGTGTTGGTGAGGCTCAACAGCTCGCGACGCCCGAACAGCGCCAGCGAGCCGCTGAACAGCAGCGTGAAGAGCAGGAACAGGCCGATTGTGACGGTCGCCGTGCTGCTGGCCGCATCGTTGCGCTCCTTGCGCAGGCGCTGCTCGTGGGCGACGAAGTCCGCGTACTCGGCACGAATGGCGTCGGTCAGTTGCTTGCCGCGACCATCACGCACCGGGTCGATGAAATTGCCGCCCTCGCGCTTGGCGGTGATCGCCGTCTGCGCAAAGTTGCTCCACTCGTCCTGCAGCGCCGCGATGGCGCGCAGGCGATCGACCTGCACCGGGTTGTCCGAAACCAGCTCGGAGAGAATCTCCATCTCCGCCTTGATCCGCGGCTTGGCGACTTCGAACGGCTGCAGGAAGCGCACATCGCCAGACAGCAGATAACCGCGAAACCCGGTCTCCTGGTCGATCGACAGTTTCAGGCCCTCATTGGCGTTGTTGAGCACCCGGTCGGTGTGCTGCACCCAGCCCAGCACGTTGAGCAGATAGCCGATCAGCACCACGAAGAAGATCGCGCTGACCACCCCCACCCCAAGCGGCAAGGCGACGTTGCGCCTGAGAATGCGCTTGAAGCTGTTCTCATCGATGGAAGAGGTGTTGGTCATCGGAAATCCCTGGCCGCGGTTGGCTGATGCATGAGGCTGCATGGTGGTTCGGTAAACGGGTGATGGTAATGCGCTAGCAGAAGTTAATCCAACGATCAGCGCTCAATGGCCCGCGCGCTTGGATGGTGCGCGCAGGCGCCAGGTTCGACTTATTTTTTCGTGATGCGTGACGCACGCCACGCTCGCACGGGCCAACCTGTAAATACGGTAATTTTCAGCCCAGCGGCATCTCCACGGTGCAGATCAAGCCCGCAATTCGTGCCATGCTAAACGACCTGCCGTCCACCCGGCTCCGAGGCTCGATCGAATGCAGGGCCAACCGCCCGGCTTTTCGACCTGCAGTTTCATCATCCCTTACAGAGGTAACGCTGTGTCCGACCAAGCTCCCAACGCATCGCCTGCCGGCCAGCGCATCCTGCTGGTGGAAGATTCCGATGTGGTGCGCATGCTCACCGTGGAAGTGCTCGAAGAACTCGACTATCAGGTGAGCGAAGCCGCCGAGGCGCTACAGGCTCTGGAGATACTGCGTAGCGATGAACACATCGACCTGCTGATGACCGACATCGGCCTGCCCGGCATGAACGGCCAGGAGCTCGCCGTCGCGGCTCGCCAACTGCGCCCGGAGCTGAAAGTGCTGTTCGCCAGCGGCTATGCGGAAAGCGTCGAGATCGACAAGAGCGAGCCGGCTACCCGCACCGACATCATTGGCAAACCTTTTTCTCTCGATGCCCTGCGCGACAAGGTACAAGGCATGCTCGGCAACTGACAGTTCAGGCCTCGGATCGGCCAAACCGCGTACTGGCACTGGAATTGCGAGGCGGATGTGAGTAGGGTTCGCGTCTTTTTGAAAATGCAGCCTGCGTTCTCCCTGTTTTTGCGGCGGGGCGACAAGCAACTGCGCTGATGCGACACCCCCCGCAACCGTAGCGGCAGCGGGCCAGCACCAACTTGGCGCCCCCAGGTGCCTATGCTAGGTTTGCAGCCCACAGCCCTGCCGTACACGGATCCAATCCGCACAAGAATCAAGAGGACTGCTCGATGGCCGAGGCCACGCCCGCGCTGGAAATCCGCAATCTGCACAAACGCTATGGCGACCTCGAAGTGCTCAAGGGCGTTTCCCTTACCGCACGCGACGGCGATGTGATTTCCATCCTTGGCTCGTCCGGCTCGGGCAAGTCGACCTTCCTGCGCTGCATCAACCTGCTCGAGAACCCTCATCAGGGCCAGATCATCGTGGCCGGTGAAGAGCTCAAGCTGAAGAGCCAGAAGAACGGCGAACTGGTCGCCGCCGACAGCCGACAGATCAATCGCCTGCGCAGCGAAATCGGCTTCGTGTTCCAGAACTTCAACCTGTGGCCGCACATGACCGTGCTGGACAACATCATCGAAGCGCCGCGCCGCGTGCTCGGCAAGAGCAAGGCCGAAGCCACCGAGATCGCCGAAGCGCTGCTGGCCAAGGTCGGCATCGCCGACAAGCGCCACGCCTACCCCAACCAGCTTTCCGGCGGCCAGCAGCAACGCGCGGCCATCGCTCGCACCCTGGCCATGCAGCCGAAGGTGATCCTGTTCGACGAACCGACTTCGGCGCTCGACCCGGAAATGGTACAAGAAGTGCTTAATGTGATCCGCGCGCTCGCCGACGAAGGTCGCACCATGCTGCTGGTGACCCACGAGATGAACTTCGCCCGCCAGGTTTCCAGTGAAGTGGTTTTCCTGCATCAGGGTGTGGTGGAGGAACAGGGGTCGCCGCAACAGGTGTTCGACAACCCCGTATCGGCGCGTTGCAAACAATTCATGTCCAGCAATCGTTAAAACACGGAGCAATCACGCATGCATAGCTATAAAAAGATTCTGCTGGCAGCTGCCGCCACCCTGGCTTTCGGCACCAGTGCCGTCGCTGCCGACAAACTGAAGATCGGTACCGAAGGCGCCTACCCGCCCTTCAACCTCATCGACGCCAGCGGCCAGGTCGGCGGCTTCGACGTGGAAATCGCCCAGGCCCTGTGCGCCAAGATGAAGGCCGAGTGCGAAGTGGTCACCTCCGACTGGGACGGCATCATCCCGGCCCTGAACGCCAAGAAGTTCGACTTCCTGGTCGCCTCCATGTCGATCACCGAAGAGCGCCAGCAAGCGGTCGATTTCACCGACCCGTACTACACCAACAAGCTGCAGTTCATCGCGCCTAAAAGCAGTGACTTCAAGAGCGACAAAGCCAGCCTGAAAGGCAAAGTGATCGGTGCCCAGCGCGCGACCATCGCCGGTACCTGGCTGGAAGACAACCTCGATGGCGTGGTCGACATCAAGCTCTACGACACCCAGGAAAACGCCTACCTCGATCTGGCTTCCGGCCGCGTCGACGGCGTGCTGGCCGACACCTTCGTGAACTGGGAATGGCTCAAGAGCGACGCCGGCAAGGACTTCGAATTCAAGGGTGACCCGGTGTTCGACAACGACAAGATCGGCATCGCCGTGCGCAAGGGTGATGCCCTGCGCGAGCGTCTGAACAAGGCTCTGGCCGAAGTCGTCGCCGATGGCACCTACAAGAAGATCAACGACAAGTACTTCCCCTTCAGCATCTACTAAGCAGCCTGCCCGCGTCGTCGATGACGGCGCGGGCGCTTGAGTTTCCATGAATTTCGACCTTTCCGGATTCGGCCCGGCCCTGGCCGCCGGCACCCTGATGACCATCCAGCTGGCGCTCAGCGCACTGTGCCTTGGTCTGGTGCTCGGCCTGCTCGGCGCCTTCGCCAAGACTTCTCCGTACAAGCCGCTGCAGTGGCTTGGCGGCACCTACTCGACCATCGTCCGCGGCGTGCCCGAGCTGCTGTGGGTGATGCTCATCTACTTCAGCACCGTCAACGTACTGCGCGAGCTGGGCGAAAGCCTGGGCGTCGGCAGCCTCGAGCTGAGCCCGTTCGCAGCGGGCGTCATCGCCCTTGGCCTGTGCTTCGGCGCTTACGCCACCGAAGTGTTCCGCGGCGCCATCCTGGCGATTCCCAAGGGCCACCGTGAGGCCGGCCAGGCCCTGGGCCTGTCCAAGCCGCGCATCATCTGGCGGGTGATCATGCCGCAGATGTGGCGCATCGCGATGCCAGGCCTGGGCAACCTGTTCATGATCCTGATGAAGGACACCGCCCTGGTATCGGTGATCGGCCTGACCGAAATCATGCGCCAGTCGCAGATCGCCGTCACCGCGACCAAGCAGGCCATGACCTTCTACCTGGTCGCCGCCATCATCTACCTGAGCCTGACCATCATCTCCATGATCGGCCTGCACTTCCTCGAGAAGAGAGCCTCGCGCGGCTTCGTAAGGAGCACTCAATGAATTGGGAGCTGATCATCAAGCACCTGCCGAAAATGGCCGAAGGTGCGCTGCTGACCATCGAACTGCTCGCGGTCGCCGTGGTGGCCGGCCTGATCCTGGCGATACCGCTGGGCATCGCCCGCGCCTCGCGCCTCTGGTACGTGCGCGCTCTGCCCTACGGCTACATCTTCTTCTTCCGTGGCACGCCGATGCTGGTGCAGTTGTTCCTGGTCTACTACGGCCTGGCGCAGTTCGATGCGGTGCGCCAGGGCCCACTGTGGCCCTACCTGCGCGATCCATACTGGTGCGCGGTGATCACCATGACGTTGCACACCACTGCGTATATCGCCGAGATCCTGCGTGGCGCCATCCAGGCCGTACCACCGGGCGAGGTCGAAGCAGCACGGGCGCTGGGCATGTCGCGGGCACAATCGATGCTGCACATCATCCTGCCGCGTGCCTCGCGCATCGGCCTACCGGCCTACAGCAACGAAGTGATCCTGATGCTCAAGGCCAGTGCACTGGCAAGCACCGTCACCCTGCTGGACCTCACCGGCATGGCGCGCACGCTGAACGCGCGCACCTATGTGAACATGGAGTTCTTCTTCACCGCCGCCGTGTTCTATCTGGTGATCACCTTCGTGCTGATCAACGCCTTCAAACTGCTCGAACGCTGGCTGCGCGTCGACGCCTGCCAGGGCCGCTGAAGTGACGGGGCCCGCGCCCCGTCACCCTTCGCCATGACCCGCACCCACTCTCTCCAGCCACTCAGTGGCGATGCCCTGCTCGAGCGCTTCCAGGCGCTGGACGCATTGCTCTGCGCGCACCAGGCATTGTGGAAGCCACGCCCCTTCACCCATCGCCTGCTGCCCTGGGAAAGCCAATACCCCGAGCTCGGCAACTGGCTGCGTGGCCGCACGCTTGAACAAGCCGAAGCGGCCCATAATCAACCGACAGCATTGCGGGCTGCTCCTGCGCCATTTCCCGAGCTGGCCGCCCAGGCGGCACTGCTGAGTGAAATTGGCGACCTGCCCCAGCAGGCCTCTCACGCGCTGCCGTCACGCTTTTCGGTGGATGTACCAGGCCGCAAGTGGCAGCAGATACGCGCCTTCAGCGACAGCCTGCAGTTCCAGCGCACACCCCGGCACTGGCTGGACTGGTGCGCGGGCAAAGGCCACCTCGGCCGCGTGCTCGCCCATGACAACCAAGCGCTGACCTGCCTGGAGTACGATCCTGCTCTGGTTGCCAGCGGCAGCGACCTCAGCCAGCGCCTGGGGATAACTGCGCAACACATCGAACAGGATGTGCTCGCTGACACCGCCAGCCAGCGAGTGCTCGCCACCCATACGCCCGTCGCCCTGCATGCCTGCGGCGACCTGCACGTGCGCCTGATGCACCTGGCCAGCGCGGCAGGCTGCCAGCAACTGGCGATTGCTCCGTGCTGTTACAACCGCACTGCGGCGAGCAGTTACCGCGCGTTATCCACAGCGGCCAAGAACTCGCCTCTCGACCTGTCAATGGATGACCTGGCCCTGCCCATGAGCGAAACCGTCACCGCCGGCAACCGTGTGCGCCAGCAGCGCGATCAGTCCATGGCCCGGCGCCTGGCCTTCGACCTGCTACAACGGGAATCGCGCGGCGTGGACGACTACCTACCCACCCCATCACTGCCGCCCGCCTGGTTGAAGAAAAGCTTCGCCACCTACTGCCGCGACCTGGCCGAAATGAAGGGGCTTTCAGCGCCCGAAGAGCGCGATTGGCAGGCTCTCGAAGCAGCCGGCTGGCAGCGCCTCGCCGAAGTACGCAATCTGGAATTGCTGCGCGGCCTATTCCGTCGCCCACTGGAACTCTGGCTGGTGCTCGACCGCGCGCTGTATCTGCAGGAACAAGGCTACAGCGTACGCCTCGGCCAGTTCTGCCCCGCCCACCTCACCCCACGCAATCTGTTGCTGCTCGCCGAACACGCCTGAGTTGCGCACACAATCTGTGGATAACTCTGTTCACAGATTCTGAGCAACAGCCGCCAAGCCCCCTCCAGCAAGGCTCAATCAGAGCTGATCACTTTTTGATCAGACAAAAACCCATATAGAACAATATCTTGTAAAAGCTGCTAAAGGCTGCGTAGGAAATAGCCAAAACGATCTACCCGCCCCGCATTTGTGCATAAGCCGCGCCGGGGTGTCAGAAAAAGAGCAGCAGAAACCTGCCGCAAGCGGCTTTACTCGTGCGAATGAACGGATATGAAAATGGCACTTCAATAGCCAGGCAGATTGATTCTGCCCCGTTCAAACGTAGCGCGAATAACTGCTTCGCCGACATTCGAAACATCAATACTTCACAGCCGTATTTTGCATCACTGATACTTCATCAAAATAAAAATGAATTATGTATACTTCAACCATCAAAAGTGAGCCACATAAGCTTCACTCAATGGTATTGAAGTATAGATACTTCAAAATGCTTCTGGAGATACTCGGTGAGAACGACCCTTCTTGAGCAAATCAAACAGCGTCGCAAGCAGCTGAGGCTAAAGGGTATCGATATGCCAGCGCGGACGGGCATCAACCGTCAGCAGTACGGGCTGATCGAGAAAGCTGGCAACCCGAACCTGGAGACTCTGGACAAGATAGCGGAGGGGCTGGAGGCAGAACTCATGCTGATCCCCAAGGAAGTTCTCCGCGACGTGCAGGGCATCTTGAAGGCGGCAGCCACCAGTCAGCGTTCTCGTCTCACTCACTCCATGAGTGATGCAGCACCTGATGCCGATCATGATGAAGAACGTGACGACGTCGATGACCCATGGACGATCCTGGCAATGGCAGAAGGAAAAGCGTAATGGCAGGCGAAAAGGTTTCAGCGCTGCGTCTGTCCTTGCAGGGCCAACTGGTCGGCTACGTAGCCGGGTTCGACAGCAACCGGAACGTACTTTCGCTCGCGCCCGAATACATCGACAACCCGCAGCGCCTGTCGCTGACGCTATCGATGTCATCCCAGGACAAGTTCCAGGCCATTGCACCTCGGCTTTTCCCCCTGGCGCGCCGCATGCAGCTCCACCCTCTGTTGAGCAATCTGCTGCCGGAGGGCGCACTACGAGAGCTGCTCGCGCAACGACTGAAAATCGACCAGATGAATGAGTTCCCGCTCATGGTTCACCTGGGTGCCGATCTTCCCGGGGCCCTGCTCGCCGAGCCGGTGCCAGCCGATGACGTACCCGACTACGCATTCGGTGACCGCGGCAGGCTGGACCGAATCGCGATAGATGCCATGGATCGGATAGCGCACTTTTCGCTGGCTGGGGTGCAGATGAAGTTCTCCATGCGCAACCGCGATGGTCGTTACATCATGGGCGACTCGAAGGAGCCGGGAGACTGGATCATCAAAACCCCTTCGACCAGGCACCCATACGTTCCAGCGAATGAGTTCACTTGCATGACGCTAGCCGGCCTGATCGGGGTGGCCATCCCGGAGATCCGCCTGGTAGGCATAGAGCAGCTGGAGCAACTTCCTGAAATCAACTTGCCAAACGAGTCCGTAGCCTACGCAATCCGCCGCTTCGACCGGGAAGCGAACCAGCGGATTCATACTGAAGATTTCGCCCAGGTGACCTTCAGCTATGCCGCGCAAAAATACGAGGCAGCAAGCTATGAATCGATCGCCGGGCTGATCTACAAGAACGTCTATGCAGGCCAGCTCGACGTCATTCAGATGGCCATACGCCTGCTGGCGAACATCCTTCTGGGCAATGGCGATGCCCACAAGAAGAACTGGAGCATCATTTACAGAGATGGGATAACACCCTCTCTCTCACCGGCCTATGACATCCTCTTCACCAGGGTGTACATGGGAGACGAGCAAGAGTTCGGCTTGTCGATGGCGGGCACCAAACGCTGGTACGACGTAACCATGGAGCACTTCATGGCTTGGGCAGACCGGGCAGACCTGCCGAAATCAGCGATCAACTACAACCTCAGACAGGCAATCAACGCGGCCCGCGTGCATTGGCCACAGGCGCTTGCGGAAAGCCCTATGGCCGAGCAACACAAGAAAGCCCTGAGGGCCCACTGGCGCGCTCTGCAACCCGACTTCAGGATTGAAGCCTGACTTTTCACTGATACCCGGGTGCAGCCTGGTTTCTCATTGAAGACTCGCGCTGCGCAGCAGCACTCAACAAGGCAAAGATTTCAGCGAAACAAGCTATAAGCCGGTTTACAAGGTTTTACCAATGGCTATAATGGCGACCCTCAAATGCCGGTATAGCTCAGCTGGTAGAGCAACTGACTTGTAATCAGTAGGTCCCGGGTTCGACTCCTGGTGCCGGCACCATACTCAAAGCCCCGCAATGCGGGGCTTTGCTTTTTGTGGGCAATGCCTACGCTGCTTTGCACAACGCTACAGTGTCCACATTGTGTCCACTAAAGCTGCTCAAGCCATCCCTGAACCTCTCGTGCTTCAGAAGCGCTCAGGTTCATAGCCATACGCCCGTTATCGCTTTTAAGCTCGGATACAAACAGCGTGGCACCGTCTTCGTTGTACCGCATTGCAATCACATGACGTGAATTGACCATGAACTGCGCACCACCAGTCGTCGTGACTAGCTGAAATTGATTCGCCATCAGATGCCTCTCCTACGCGATGCCTATTGGCGCTTGATCAGGCTTTCAGATAGTCGCGTCCAGCTTCGCCAATACTTCCTGAGCTGTAGTCGCATCGACGTGGACGCTCTCATGTACCTGCCCAAGCAACGTAATCCCTCGTGAAAGCTGAATCACAGCCCCTTCAGACCAGTTATTGTGTTTGGGAACTACAGCGGCGATAACAGTCGTGTTGAGTACAACTTCGCGGTCTTTATAGTCGATCAGTTTGATGAAACGCATAACTCACTCCTTTGGTTTAGACGCTTGGTGTAATGGATTCAAATGCACCACTTCAGCCAGGTGCCCCGGGCTGAAATGAGCGTAGCGCATGGTCATGGTCAGCGAGGCATGCCCCAGGACGCGCTGTAGCGTCAGGATGTCCCCGCCGTTCATCATGTAGTGGCTTGCGAAGGTGTGGCGCAGCACGTGCGTCATTTGGCCCTCGGGCAGCTGTATGCCGGCAGCCAGCACGCCTTCGCTGAAGCGTTTGTAGCAGTCGCCGAACGGCAGTGCCGCCAGGATCTGCTCCTGTAGAACCTCGGTGATCGGTACTGCTCGGTTCTTCGACGACTTGGTCTTGGTGTACTGGATGCGGCCGTTGCGCACCTGGCGCGCTTGCAGGCCCTCTGCCTCGCCCCAGCGGGCGCCGGTGGCCAGGCAGACCCGAGCGACCACCCCGGCCTTGGCCGAGACGGCATCGAGCGCCTGCAGCAGCTTCGGAATCTCTTCGACGTCCAGGTACGCCATCTCGGTTTCGTCGTACTTCAGCGCCCGCACCTTGGCCAGGGGGTTCTCCCCTTCCCACTCGCCCAGGCGCTCGAGCTCGTTGAACACGGCACGCAGGTACGCCAGCTCATGGTTCAGGGTGCTGGGCTTGACTGCCTTGGCTTCCTCGCCCTTTTTGCGGCCGTTGCCGTAGGTTTCGCGCCCCCACTTGCCGGCCAGGCGATCGGCCCGGTACTGGGTAAAGTGGGCGGTGTTGAAGTCGCTGGCCCGGGGGTCACCCATCCGCTCGGCAATGGACTTCAGGGCTCGCAGCCGCTCCTCCCCGCTTTTCAGGCTGGTGCCGTGGGATTTGAACCAGGCATCGATCAGATCGGACAGGCGGCGATCGTCCCGCTTGGGTTTCTTCTCGAACTCACCCCTGGATCCGTCGCCCATGATGCGTCGCTCGGCATGCAACGCTTCGTTCTTCGACTGTAGCCGTCGGCGGATCCGCGGGCCATCCCGCCCTTGTGGCCGGCAATCGACCAGCCATTCCCCACTGGGGAGCTTCTTGATCGACATGATTCAGGGGCACACCTGCTCAGCCGCTGATACAGCGCTGCCGGTGATAAGCCACAGCGTGTACTTGGTGAAGCGCGAATGGGTGGTGATCTTCTGTAAAGAATCCATCCCGAGAGCAAAACGACTGGTTTCCAGCTTTTTCACTGTGTTGTGCGGGATGCCCACTAACTCAGAAAACTGAGCTTGGGTAACGCCCTCAGCTGCACGGATTGCCTTCAATCGATCCGCGTAGCTCATGCCTGCAACACCGGACTGATCTGCCCACATGCAGGTGCCGTTTCGTCAGTGACAAGCCACAGTGCGTACTTTTTGAAGCGTGGGTGCATCGTGATTTTGAGCAGCTCAGACGACGCCACCGTCTTACTGCGGCCGTACTCATAGCCCTTCCAGGTAGTCAGATAAATCCCTGTTATCTCGCAAATTTCCGACTGGGTTAGGCGCTCTGTCAGCCGCACCTCCTTGAGCTTTTGCCCGAGATCCATTACGTCCCCTTGACCGAAGTTATGTGTATGTGTACTTTGAGTATGCAAGTGTGTACTTGTAAGCGATATATCCACAAATATCAGTCAGCGAGATTATCAGAATGCAGATCGCCATCGACACGCCATACGTGACCATTTCCGAGTTCGTGGTTCGGTCTGGTCAGTCCAAAAGCGCCGTAGAGCGCGCAATCAAGACAGGGCAGTACCTGATCCGGCCAAAGGAGGAAGGGTCGAAGTCCGCGGTGTTGATCAACATGGTGCACATGACCATGGAAGCGGCCGCCCAGGCTGAGCGCGCAATGGGTCGGGCCAACGCTCAATGAACCAGATGGCCAACCGCATCAACTTCGATGACATCTACCGCCTGGACGTTGTGCAGGCGCTGGAGAACGACCGCGACCTGGACTTCACCAGCGTCAACGGTGCGTACCTGCAGAAAGGCGTCTGCCCCGGCTGTGGGCAGCGCCGCCTGTACATCAGCCGCGAGAAGCCGTACCAGCTGAAGTGCAACCGCGAGAACGAATGTCAGTTTGAGCAGAAGACCCGCGACCGCTACAGCTACCTGTTCGAGAACCTGAGCGAGCGCTTCCCGGTCACGCCGAGCAACCCCAACGCCACGGCCGACGCCTACCTGCAGCGCAACCGCGGGTTCGATATCAGCAAGCTGGCCGGCTGGTACACCCAGGCGCGCCGCAAGCTGAAGAACGGCAACTATGCCGACACCGTGCGTTTCGACCTATGCGACGGCTACTGGGAACGAATCATCGATGCCACGGCCGTAGCCGCCAACGATGGCGACAAGGCCGGCATCAAGTACGGCATGACCTATCGCAACAGCGGCTGGATGCCACCTGGCCAGACAATCGAGAAAGGCGATCGGGTGCATGTGGTCGAGGGCATCTTCCACGCCATCGCGCTGTACCTGGCAGGCTTCAAAGTGATCGCCTCGATCAGCGCGAACAACTTCCCTTGGGACATCGTGGAGGCCAATAAGGGCAAGCTGGTGACCTGGTGCCTGGCCCTGGACGACGACAAGGCCGGGCGCAAATTCATCCTCAAGTACCTGCGCATGCTGCGCGAAATGAAGGAGCTCGCCTGGACTGCGCTCGCTGGCGAGCGTGACTGGGACGACGTGTACCGCGATGGCGAACTGACCGCGGAGTTCATGGCAGAAGCCTGCTACCGCGGCCGGCTGTTCACCGCCAAGAGCCCCATGCACATGGCCTATCTGCTGTACCTCAAGCGCGAGCGCGGCTTCTACCTGCTCGAGCACGGCAGCCGCCTGTACTCAGCCCGCGTGGCCATGGGCGAGCTGAAGGAGGAGCTGAAGGACGACAAGGTGGAGGGCAACCAGACCACGTTCTCAAAGCACTGCACCATCAGCCAGGTGGCCAACTGCGTGCCGACGTTCGAGTACGTGGAGAAGGACGCCATCACCGGCGAGCAGCGCTACTTCTTTCGCTTCGAGTTCGCCAACGCCCGCCTTAACTGCAAAGAGCCGCTGGCCCCCAGCTCGATCACAGATCCGCGGGGCTTCGCCAAGGCCATGCTCGAGCGCACGCCGGGCGGCCAGTTCGACGGCGGTGAGAAGGTGCTGGCCATGCTCAAGGGCACCTGGTTCGACAACCCCAGCACCGTGCGTACCTTGCCCTTCGTGGGATACGACGAGGTGACGAAAACCTACTGCTACCCGGCCTTTGGCTTTCACAAAGGGCGGATGGTGGCCACCAACGAGCACGGCTTTCTGAACATTGGCGGTGAGGGGCTGAAGACCAGCACCCGTAACTTTCACATGGTAAAGGGCGACGAGTACGACCCCAGCTGGTTTGCCGACTTCCGTGCCGTGTTCAATCTCAACGGCCTGGCAACCCTGGCTTGGTGGACAGGCACCCTCTTTGCTCAGCAGATCCGCGCCCAGCAAGCGAGCTGGCCGTTCCTGGAACTGACCGGTACCGCCGGCGCCGGTAAGACCCTGCTGCTGCGCTTCCTGTGGAAGCTGTGCGGCCGCAACAACGAGGAAGGCATCAAGCCCAGCGGCAGCGGCGCCTCAGCGATCGGGCTGCTGCGCGCCCTGGCCGGCGTAAGCAATCTGCCGGTGGTGCTGCTGGAGTCCGACAAGGAAACCACCGACGCCCTCGGCCGCACCACCACCGTCCAGTACAACTGGGACGAGATCAAGCCGCTGTTCGACTACATGGCCAAGCTGCGTGTGACCGGTGTGAAAACCGCGGGCAGCGACGTCGACGCCCTGCTGTTCCGCGGTGGCGTGTGTATCTCGCAGAACACCAACGTTGACGGCTCCGAAGCGATCATCACTCGGATCGTGTACATGCACATGACCACCGACCACCACCGCCCCGAACTGAAGGCCTTGGCCGAGCGCATCAAAACCATGCCAGTGGAAAGCCTGGCGGGCTACCTGCGAGCAGTGCTGCTCCAGGAGAGCGCCTGGCTGGAACGCTACTTCGAAGCCTTCAACCACTACGAGCAGCGCTTCGCCGGCCTGGCCGGGGTGAAGCACAGCCGCATCGTGCTCTGTCACGCCCAGGTGATGGCCGCAGCCAAGGCCACCCAGGCGCTGTTCCCGGCCTGGTCTGATCGTGACCTGGAAGCGCTGGCCAAGCATCTGGAAGTTCGCGCCCTGGATCGTCAACAAAGCTGCAGCGCCGAGAACAAGACCGCGGCGCAGTTCTGGCAGATCTTCCACTTCCTGAACGAGGACGTGGTGACGATCACAGAAAACGGCGAGACCCGTGAAGAGATGCGCGAAACCCTCAACCACAGCGCAGACCGGGCCGAGATCGCGGTGAACATCGAGCACTTCCAGCAGCGCTGCCGTTTGGCTGGCCAAGAGGTGATTCCCGCAGCACTGCTCCGCCGATCGCTGCTCCAGAGCACAACGCACAAGTACATCGAGCAACGCAAAGTCCGGTCGAGGCTGGAGAAACGGCCGCTGCACTGCTGGGTGTTCAGCAAGCACGGGGTGGCCTGATGAATCAGTGGGCTTATCCCTGTGTGGCTGTATGCGTAGGGGGTAGAGGTCTTTTCTGCGTACTGCCGATGAAGGTTAGTAACTCTAGTAACAATCAAAAAATCTTTAAAGAAAATCAATCAATTCAGCTAGTTGCGGTGGCTAATCGGCTGCTCGGAGTTTGTAACAGCGTGGAACAGCTCAGAACAAATCCGTTACTCGCTGTTACTCGAATGTTACGAGCTTGGAGTTTGAGAGCAAGTCGCTGTAGGCCTAGTGCCCCGTGGCTTTCAGGGCGTCTGACTAAAACCGCGTTACTAGCTGTTACTAGTTGCTAGTAACAAGTCGGTTTGGCTGGAGCCCCCGGATTACGTGGCCTCCAGCGAGACGCCAAGAAAAAGTTACGAGGGTTACCAACGTTCCGGCGGGCCACACAGGTTTTATCTGAGCGGCTGCCGGAGTAACCGGAATCGGAGATATCAATGAACACCACCACTTTCCAAGCCCTTGCTGTGAGCCATGCAGCGCCTGCGCTCGAGGATCACTTCGCGTTCTACGCCGCCTGGGAGCGCGCTGCGCATCTGGTTGGCGTTGAGGCCTTCCCGCGGCTGGCCGAGCACCCGAGCAACTGGGCCAGCCTGCAGCTGGGCCCCATGCAGGCGGTGCTGAAAACCCTGCATGGCCTGGACGTGCCGCGACGTGCGTTGCTGCTGACCATGATCAATCTGGTGCGCCCCGACTGGGCGCGGTGGATCAACAGCGAGATCGGCCTGGACTACAGCCACCTGACCGCCAACCGGATGGGCACCGAGGTCTTTACCGCGCTGCTCGATCTGCTGGCTACCCATCCCGCCACCCACTGAAGGAACACACCATGACCAACAGCATGCAAACCGCCATGGCGCAGGCGATCGCCTACCAGCGGCAGCGCCCTGCCATTGAACAGGCGGGCACCTACGCACTTAACCGCCTGGTGCCATACGCGCTGATGAAGAACTGCCGCGGCGGGGTAATCGGCCGTTTCCTGCTGAGCCTGTACAACGGCGACGACTTTCCATTCGCCCTGACGGATCTGCGCTCTCTGGATCTCGACTTGTTCCAAGACTGTATGCACGTCCTGGTGATGGACTACGACCCGACGCTGGAGGTGCACGAACGGGTACAGGACGGCAGCCAGATCTGGCAGCGCATGATCGAGCTGTGGGCGCCGGAGGTCGCCGAGGCATGAACATTCTGTACACCGCCGACGGCTTGGATGGCTCGCTGCCGATTGCCTCGGAGTATCTGCTGTTCGCGACTGCTGAGGACATGGCCGAGCTGGTGACCATCACCCACTGGATGGCACGGCCGCATGAAATCCCGCCCGCGGTGACTGTGGTTCACCTGCGCAACGTTGACGGCGTGGACTTGGGGAAATTTGACGTGCGGCATCAGATGCACCGCGTTTACACAGCCACGGCGCAGAAAGCGGCGGGCTAAAAGAAGGGTGTCGAGGAGGTGCAACTCCCCGACACCTACCACCAGCAAGGAGCAGTACCCATGAAAGCAGCACACCCAACCAGCAGCGAAACGCAGGCTACCACAACGGCCAGCCATCTAAGGGCCACCGCCGCAGTCGGCGGCGCCCTGATCGGCTACTTGGTAGCGAAAACACCCCAGGCACGGCGGCACCTGTTCCGCCTGGCCGAGGACGCGAAGCGCACCGGCGATCTGACCGACTCCGACGCAGACCTGGTGCACCAAGTGCTGGCTAAGCCGCTGGCACGCAAAACCACCGCTACTCTTTACACCTTGAACTGAAGGAAAGAAGCATGAGCCGTATGGATTCCCGCACCGCTGATAAATTCGTTGTTCGCCTGCCGGACGGCCTGCGCGACAAGATCTTCGCCGTTGCGGGCGACAACCAGCGCAGCATGAACGGCGAGATCGTCTACCGCCTCGAGCAGTCGCTGCGCGATGACCAGGTGATCGCCACTCAGGCCGAGTTGATCAAGCTTCTGACTCGTCGCGTAGCCGAACTGGAGCCAGCAACCGCAGACGAGGTACCGGCATGATCATCACTGTGCGACCAAGCACCGGCGCATACCTGGCCCGGGCCAAGGGTCAGAACGTCACCGCCAGCAGTGCGGAGAGTGCCCAGCGGGCAGCCGAGCGCGTGGCCGAGAAGCTGGGCCTTAACCCTGAGCTGCTGATTTTGGAGGACTGCGACCAGGGCGTGGCAACCTATTCGGTACACGACCCTTCAGAGGAAAACGACTGAGCCGACTTCAGCGGCTAAAAGAAAGGGAGCTTCGGCTCCCTTTTTCTATTGCTTTGCTTATTGTCTTTCTATTGCCCTATCTATTGTCAACCTTATTGGGTTGACAAGTAATCAGCCCAGTCACTGGAAGCCCTTGGTACATAAGGACTAAAGTACAAAAGGACATTTGCGCAAAAGCGTATTTACGCAATTACCTAACTACGTAAATAGGTAACCAGGTGGACACCTGCCCACGCACCCAAATCCCCCCTGCGTTATTGCGTTAAAACGTTATTTAACGCAGCTGGAAACCCCTAAGTTCAACTTAGCGAATTAGCGAAATCGCTATAGCCCCCATGGCGACTGGCATTAGCGCTGATTTGTGTTGATCTAAAGTGTGTGCCCCTCGAAAACTTTCGATATATCGTCAAGCTGCACATTTGGAAATGAGGATTTGTTCACAATCCTCTTGACGATTTAAAAAGCCATTACTTAGACTGCGCCCCGCCAACAGGATAAACGGAGAGTCAGATGCACATTGGCGCGAGGGAACTACACGGGACACGCGATACACTCGAGCAAGTTAGAAATGCATTCGAGTTGATCGGTTTCATTGCGACAGCTGATCAAGTGCTGCCTGATCGAGCGAAAGCAGGCTTAATGGATTACTTGCAGATTAATATCACGCAGCTCGAGTCGATCGATGCCGATATCCAGCGTCATGCCGAGGCGGCGCCCAGCTGATCGAACAGCTGTCGCTGCTGTGCTCTGGGGAGGTCGCGCAGCCGGTCGAACAGCAACTGTTCGATCGTCCCAGCTGGGGGCCGGGTGGCGTGGGAATAGGTCAGGTTCATGACGAACTGATGGCCACACTGGGGCTCGAGGCACAGGCAATACAGCTTCGAGAACTCCAGGGAAAGCACCTGGCGCGACGCGATCCGTGCTTTACCGTTGCATGCCTTGCAGACAATCTTCATCGCCCCTCCCCAGGTGCCGTATCAGGCGCCTATTTTCACACACAAACGGGTGGCAGAGTGGCATCACAGCTGCCGCCTGTAGGATTTATGCAGCGACAGTCGGCGGCTCCCGCCAGCTGATATGTCGATCGCCCCGCAGCACTTCGTTGACGCCGTTGAATAGCAGGCAGATAGGCCTGATCTCGTTGGCCGTGTACACGCGGTCGATCTTCTCGATATCGCCGAAGCCGGCGCTGTTCTCCGGGATGATGCCGGCGAGGGCCGGGTTCATCCGCCAGGCCGCGATCACGTCGTTGCGGGTGATGTTCTTCACCTTTTCGAGTTCGTCCTTCGCCTGGAAGTCGCCCACCGGAATGATCTGTATGGCCTTCTCGCTACCGCCGGGAATGTTCACGAACATCGAACGGAAATTGCCCACGCCCTTGCTGGCCGAGATCTGGGCGCGCAGCTCGTTTTCGTCTTCCTCGGTCAGATCCGGATCGTTGGTGTAGAAGATATAACCGGCATGGGCGCCGTTGCTGTAGTAGCGCCGGCGGAACAGGGTCGCCGCCTCATTGAGCAGCAACGCCTGCAGGCCGCCCAGGTAGTCGGGTACGCCGTAGATGTTCTGCTCCACGTCATAGTCCTTCACGTGGATCACTTCGTGCTCCAGGAAGTCGATCGCCTTGCCGTCACGCTGCAGCATCTGGAAGCCGCCATCGACTTTCACCCGCATGTTGATGGCCTGCAGGTGCTCGAGGGCGAGCGCCTGGCCGAACACATTCTCCCGGATGTAGAAGTACGCCTCGCCAAATACCATGAAGTCGAGTGCGGCATTGCCCATGGTCTGCGCGCTGCAGCCTTCGGAGGGCAGGAACTCACGCAACAGCATGTTGCGCTTGAACTTGGGAATGGCGCCGTGGTGTGCGTTGGCGCGCAGCAGGCGGGCCAGGCCGATGCGCGACACCGGCGGCGTGTAAATCTGCCCGTTGTCGCTGGCGAACACGCCCAGGTACTGGCCGATGTTGTCGCTCAACACCGCTTCGGGTGCTCCGAACGTGAAGGCCCGCATGCGCTGTCGTTCTTGCGGTTGCTGCTTTGCTGGTGGTCGCTTGGCCATGGGTACCCTGCATTGCGTAGCGGCTACGGCGCCGCTTGTTGGTGTTGAGAGGTTCGTGGGCCAGGGCATGCATGATTGCCCAGGCGATATCGGCGTGACCGGTGGCGTCGGTGCGCGAGGCGCTGTAGGTGATCTGGCCGCTGTTGGTGGTGCCCCGCTTGATAGTCAGGAAGGCCGCGGCGATATCGTTCCAGCCGGCGTCCCACTCGATGCGGCTGCCCTGCACGGTGTCCTGGGCTTTGAGCACCAGGGCGTTTTTCGCCTCGAGGCTGTAGTGGATCGGCGTTGCCCGCGGGTAGAAGTCACGCACGATGTCGAACACGCCGTAGCCCACACCGGTGATGTCGATGCCGATGTGCTGGACGTTAAAGCGCTCGGTGAGCTTCTTGACCTGGGCCGCCTGGTGGGTGAACGACGTTCCCCGCCAGCTGTGCTTCTCCAGGATGCGGAACTTGCCGCCCGGCTCGAGCGGCGGGGCCACCACCACGCAGGTGGCGTCGTCACGCGTGCGGCTTGGGTCATAGCCCAGCCAGACGGGGCTGTTACCGAATGGGCGATCGTCGTCCGGGTCGTAGTCAGTCCACAGGGCGATATCGGAATAGCAGCGCTCCAGATCCGACAGGGTGAAGGCTGACTGGCTGCTGTCGATGAATTTGCACATGAACAGCTGCTCGAAGCGGTCGTCGTCGTACTCGTTGCGCAGCTGCTCGAGGTCGAACAGGTCGCAGCCGCCGGCGATCGCATCTTGGATGGTGATCACCTTGCGCCACTGGCCATCCGGACAGAGCGCGCCGGCGGTGTAAGCCGCCTCGGCCGGCCAGGCCTGCCCCGACTTTTTGCCGCGTTTGCTGTTGCGGTAGGTCTCGCCCGTCCAGAACGGGTAAGCCTGGTGAGTGACGGCGCTGGGCGTCGAGAAGTAGGTGATGCGCCACTTCTTGTGGGTGGCCATCGCGCTGGCCACCGTCTGCAGCTTCTGAAAGTCGCGGATCCAGAAATACTCATCGACGTACACGTGGCCGTGATAGCCCTGCGCGGTGCTGCTGTTCGTCGAGAGGAAGCGCAGCTCGGCGCCGTTGCTCAGGGTGATGGGGTTGCCGGTCAGCTCGATGCCGAACCAGGAGCTGGCGAAGCCGACGATGTAGCTACGGAAAATCTCGGACTGGGCCCGGCTGGCCGACAGGAATATCTGGTTGTCGCCGGTCAGCACCGCGTCCATGAAAGCTTCGGCGGCGAAGTAGTAGGTCAGGCCCACCTGGCGGGATTTGAGGATATTGCGGATCCGGCGGGTCAGCGGGTTCTGTTTCGCATCGAACAGCTGCTGCTGGTAGCCGTACATGGTCGACGTGAACTTCTCCAGGAAGTGCACCTCGGTCAGGCCGCTGATGTCGTTCTTGGGTTTCTTCTCTTTGCGCTTGCCGCCGCCTTCGCCGCGGTGGCCACGCTCCCGCCGTTCGCCCCGGGGCGAATCACGCCCCTCCCGCTGATCGTGCTCGTTCGCCGGCGGCGGCGTTGCGGCCGGCCGGCTGGCCTGCTTCAGCAGGCGCTCACGGATCCCGGTCAGGCGATCGAGTTCGTCCAGCTCGGCCTTGCCCAGGGCGTCGGGTTTCTCCAACAGCAGGGTGATGCGGCGGCTGACGGCGGTCAGCGGTTCTTCATCCGTCAGCATGTCGTCCCAGCCGCCGCGGGCGATCCAGTAGTAGACGATCCGGACGTTTGGCAGGCCGAGCTGTGCCTGGATTTCCTTCGGCTTGGTGCGGCGAAGAAACAGGCGTTTTGCGGCTTCTTTTACTTCGATGGCGTATGGCATGGGCCGCAGTCTATGCGGCGAAAACGCACCGAACGCGCAGATAAAATCCTCGTTATTCCTATTTTTAGATTTTAGGAGTAGGCCTAAACGGATTCGATTGTTGGGGCATTTCGCGGTGCCTATCGTGGCGGCATCTGATCACCGACGAGCCACTTTCAGCCCATGCCCCGCTCCCTTGTTTCGTACTGGAAACGTGTTGCCACCAGCGGCCCGACCGCCGATGGCCGCGAGATCACACCGCAGGAGCTGCGCGAGATCGCCGAGACCTATAAGCCGTCGCGTTATACGGCGGTGATCTGGGCCGAGCATGAGCGCTGCTGGGGTTCGCACGGCACCGTTTTCGCCGTGCGCCTGGTAGAGGATGACCCGGAGCTGGAAGAAGGCCAGGTTGCCCTCGAGGCGCAGCTGAAGCCCAACGACAAGCTGCTGCACCTCAACGACAGCGGCGAAAAGCTGTTCACCAGCATCGAGATCTATCCGAACTTCGCCAACACCGGCAAGGCATACCTCACCGGCCTGGCCGTCACCGACGAGCCGGCCAGCCTGGGCACCCAGGAGCTGTATTTCTCCCGCCGTACCGACAAGGCGACCTACTACGCAGCGTCCGTCGAGCTGGGTCAGTTGCGCGACGAAGAACCGGTCAGCACCGAAACCAATCGGCTGATCACCGCACTGACCACCTTTTTCAAGCGCTTCGCCGCCTTAGCGCCCACCGAAACCCCGCAAACCCCAACCGAGAGCACCCCACCAATGGATGAAGCCACCGCGAAAGCGTTGAAGGCCTTGCTCGAGCAGCTGTTGCTGGTCGCCGCCGGCATTCAGACCGTGATCGAGCCCGTCTCTGAAGAAGTCGACGAGAGCGAAAGCGAAGAACAGGTCGATGCCGTCGAAACCGCCGTCGCCGATATCGTCGAGCAGGTCGAAGCCGACCGCGAGTTCAGCCGCCGCAAGAAGGTTGGCAAGGGCGTGGAAGCACGTCTGGCAAACATCGAGAAGATGTTCAACCAAGCGCTGAACACCACTCAAGGCCGCCAGGTACCACGCACTCCAGGTGCTGCCGTTCCTGCCAAGAAGCGGGTGATCTGATATGAGCAGAGCACTTTCCGCACGTGCTGAACAGCAGTACTACGCCCTGCAGGAAGCAATCGCTGAGGCATATGGTGTATCCAGCGCAGCGCGCCAGTTCGCGGTCGAGGCGACCATTGCCCAGGAACTGAACGACAAAATCACCGAAAAATCGGATTTTCTCGGCCGTATCAACGTGGTGCCTGTCGACGAGATCAAGGGTGAGAAGGTCATCATCGGTCTGAACGGCCCGGCCTCGAGCCGTACCGACACTACGCAGAATGACCGCGTGCCACGCCACCTGCTGGATCTGGATAACCTCGGTTACGAGCTTTTCAGCACCGAAACCGACGTTGCCCTGCGCTTTGCAACCATCGACAGCTGGGCAAAGTTTTCGGACTTTGCCGAGCGCTACAGCGCGGCCGTGCAACGCCAGATCGCCCTGGATCGCATCATGGTGGGCTGGAACGGTACCCACGCGGCCGTGCAGACCAACCTGGCCAACAACCCGTTGCTGCAGGATGTAAACAAGGGCTGGATGCAGATCGCCCGCGAGCAGATCCCAGCGCAGGTGCTGACCACCGACAACGTGGCCAGCAAGATTTCTCTGGGTGCTGGCGGCGATTACGCCAACCTGGATGCCTTGGTGCATGACATCAAACAGATGATCGATCCGGTGTTCCGCGATGCCGGCGACCTGGTGGCCATCGTTGGTAGCGACCTGCTGGCCTACGACAAGGGCAAGTTGTACGCCGCTCAAGGCCAGACCCCTACCGAAAAAGAGCGCATCGAGGAGCAGCAGGTGATCGCCACCTACGGCGGCCTGCAGTCTTTCGTGGTGCCGTTCTTCCCGGCAACCGGCGTTGTGGTCACCAGTTGGGACAACCTGTCGCTCTACTACCAAAGCAGCAGTTGGCGTCGTCACTTGCTGGAGAACCCGAAACGCTCCCAGGTCGAGGATTACAACGCCCGTAACGAAGGCTATGTGATCGAGCAGTTGGGCAAGTTCGCCGCTATCGAGGCCAACCGCCTGGAGCTCGTGTAGTGAGCATCGCACTAGCCCACAAACGCCGTGTGCTCGCTGGTGGCTCCGTCACCAGTGATGCACCTGTGGCATACACCTCGGACTCTGCCCTGAGCAGCCCGGCCAACGCCCAGAAGCACCTCAAGCTGATGGAAGCATCGCTGGCCAGCGATCTGGAGCGAATCAGCCAGATCGACAGCCGCGAGCTGCGTCAGCAGTTGAAGCGCGACGAGCTGCTGCCCAAGTACCTGGAGTATGTGCAGCGCTACCGCGACAGCGGCCTGAACTACGCCAACCCGGTGCTGGTGTACGTCCTGGTGTGGCTGTTCGATACCGCGCAGTTCGAACAGGGCCTGGAGCTGGCCACCTTCGCCATGGAGCAGGGCCAGAAGCTGCCGGAGCGCTTCGATCGCAACATCCAGACCTTCGTGGCGGACGAGGTGATCGAGTGGGCCGAGGCCGAGTACAAGGCCAAGCGATCGCCGGAGCCCTACGTTTCCAACCTGCTGCCCCTGGTGGACGGCAAGTGGCAGCTGTTCGAGCGCATCCCGGCCCGCTACCACAAGGTGCTCGGCATCCTGGCCATGGACGAGAAGGAATGGGCCAAGGCCATTGCCCACTTTGAGCGCGCCACTGCGCTGTATGCCGAGATCGGCGTGAACACCCGCCTGGAGGGTGCCCGCAAGGCGCTGCGCAAGCAGCAGGCCGAAGGCGCCCCCGAGTAACCGTCTACCCACCCCCAGCGGGGCCTGTCGAGGTGTAACGGCTGCGTGCAGCCCGTTGCCACCGAAGGCAGTCACCCCGCCCTATTCGAGCGGCCAGCAATGAGCTTTTCCGGCAAACCCACCAACCTGGTGGAACAGGCGATCGAGAATGACGGCTTCTGGCCGGATCTCTCCGTTGCTGAGTTCCAGAAGGGTTACCGCCTGCCGGCGGAGTACCTGGTGGAATTGCTGGCCGATGGTTTGGCAATCGCTATGGGCGAGGTCAACAGCGACCTGGCCAAGCGCAAAAGCCAGTGGAAAGTCGCAGGCATCACCAACGTGGCCGCGGCCGATCCCATGGTGCTGCCCCAGCGCACCCACATGGCCGCGACCTACAAGCGCGCCGTTTACTGCCGTGCCAAGGCGTACCTGCTGCAGCAGTTCGCCACCGTGAACCGCCGCGCCGAGGCCGCCAACGTCGCCAAGGAAAGCCCGGAGACCCGCGAGCAGTTCCTGGCCTTTTCCCAGCAGGCGGTGCGTTCGATCCAGGGCCGCGGCCGCATCACGGCGGCGCTGCTATGAACAAGCTGCGCGCCCTGACCGCCTACCTGCTGCAGTGCCAGCTGGTGTCCGCCGAGCAGCTGGACAGCTGGGCCGAGCAGGTGACCCTGGATCTGGTCTGGAAGGACGACCTCCAGGGCTTGCATCTGGGCGACATGCGCTATCGCGCCGTGTTGGTGCTCGAGCGCTTCGCCGACCACCCGGGCCGGCTGATGGCCCTGGTCGGCAGCTGGCTGGAGAACCACGACGAAGGTCGCGCCGATCACGCGCTGCCGGCGCCGACGTTCGACATCGAGCAGCTGGACAACGACCTGGCCGACGTCGAGCTGTCCCTGGAGTTCGTCGAGCCTCAATACCTGGCCGAGCAGGCAGACGGCGAGATCGAAGCCTTCGGCAAGCGCTGGGCGTTCGTGCCGTTTGACCTGTGGGTCGCCGAGCACGGCGAGGTGGCCAGCCATGGCGCGTAACACCTTCGACTTTCGCATGGACGGCATGCTGGATGTGAATACCCAGCTGGCCCTTCTGGAGCTGACGCCCAAGCTGCGCCGGCGCCTGTTGAACACCGTCAGCAAGCGCGTGCGCTCGATCAGTAACCAGCGCGTGCGCAAGCAGACCAACCTGGACGGCTCGGCCTACGAACCGGCTAAAGCCAAGCGCAAAGGCCGCCGCAAGATGCTCAGCGGCCTGATCAAGAACAAGTACCTGAACGTCGTCCAGCTTTCGGACGAACAGGCGACCCTCGGCTGGAAAAACGGCCTGCAGGGCTGGATCGCCGACCAGCACCACCACGGCCGCACCGAGCGCATGACTGCCGCGATGGCCCGCAAGGCAAACCCGGTGAACGTAGACGCGCCGAGCACCGACGAGCAGGCAAAGCGCCTGCGCCGCCTGGGCTTCCGGATCCGCCTGCCCCGAGTGAACAAGCAAGGCAAGACCCGCTGGCAGCGCGCCTCGGTGAACTGGATCAAGGAGCACGTGCGCTTTGGCCAGGCTGGGCTGCTGATCCGTGCGCTGAAGGGCGACAAGCCAGGCCCGACCAGCTGGGACATCAAGCTGCCAAAGCGCGATTTCCTGGGCGCATCGCCCAGCGAGGTCTCGCACTTGGTGCAACTGGTGCTGCAGCAAATCCTTAACTCTCCCCGCTAACGAGGCACCCACATGGCACTCGGTAAAGTCAGCGTCAACAATCTCAACCTCGGCCAGGGTGCCGTGACCGAGATCGAGCGCTATTTCCTTTTCATCGGCCCGGCCCCGAAGGGCGTCGGCAAGCTGATCCCCCTGAACACGCAGAGCGACCTGGACGGCGAGCTGGGCGTGCCGGCCAGTGACCTGAAGACCCAGATCACAGCCGCTCGCCATAACGGCGGCGACCGCTGGGCCTGCCTGGCGGCGCCGATCGCAGACGACGTGACCTGGCAGGACGCGCTCGAGCACGCCCAGCAGCAAGGCTATTCGGTCGAGGCCGTGGTGATCACCGCGCCGGTGTCCGCCGGTGCCGAGCTGGTGGAAATGCACGGCGCCGCCGTCGCGCTGAACAACACCTACGGCCGCCGGACTTTCGTGATGGCTTGCACCCCCGGCATCGAGCAGGCGACCCAGGACTGGCCGGCCTACTTGGTAGCGCAGCGGGCCATCACCAAGGACATTGCCGCGCCCCGCGTGCTGGCAGTGCCGCAACTGCATGGCAACGATCTGGGTGTACTGGCTGGCCGCCTGGCCAACGCTGCCGTAAGCATCGCCGACAGCCCCATGCGTGTGGCCACCGGCGCCGTGGTGGGCTTGGGCGCCAAGCCGAAAGACAAAGACGGCGTGCCGCTGCCCGACGCCTACCTGGCCGAACTGGACAAGGCGCGCTTCTCGGTACCGCAGACCTATCCGGACTACCCGGGCGTGTTCTGGGGCGACGGCAACATGCTGGACGCCCCGGGCAGCGACTTCCAGGTAGTCGAGTACCTGCGCATCGCCGACAAGGCCGCCCGGCGCGTGCGTGTGCTGCTGATCCAGCGCGTTGCCGATCGCCGCCTGAACAACACCCCCAACAGCATGGCCGCCAACACCAGCGCCCTGATGGCCCCTTTGCGCGCCATGGCCAAGGCCGTGCTGTTCGCCGGCCAGCAGTTCCCGGGCGAGATCCAGACCCCGGTCGACGGCGACGTGCAGCTGGTGTGGATGAGCAAGACCAAGGTCGAGGCCTACCTGAAGCTGCGCCCGCACAACTGCCCTAAAGACCTGACCGCGAACATCGCGCTCGACCTTTCCAACGACGAATCGGAGTAAGCCCGCATGGCACGTATCAGCGGCAAGAACTTCGACGTGAACATTGGCGACCTGCTGGTTCACGTCGAGACCGCCACCCTGGACATCACCGATAACTCGGCCGTCGCCCAGGACAAGGGCGTACCCAATGGCCACGTCGACGGCGACGTGAGCGCATCCGGCGAGCTGGAGCTGGATACCAGCAACTTCACCCTGCTGATCGAGGCGGCACGCCGTGCTGGCAGCTTCCGCGCACTGGAGCCTTTCGACAGCGTGTTCTTCGCCAAGGCCGGGGACGAGGAGCTGCGCGTGGAGGCATTCGGGCTGAAGCTCAAGGTGTCCAGCCTGCTGAACATCGACAGCAAGGGCGGCGAGAAGAGCAAGCACAAGGTGCCGTTCGACGTTACCTCGCCGGACTTCGTGCGCATCAACGGCGTGCCGTACCTCGACGCAACCGAGATCGAGGGCCTGCGCTGATGACCTGCCCGTTCGACCGCGCCCAGGCCTTGGAGCAGCGTCAGCGTGACCAGGCCATCGCCGCGCAGCTAGCCCGGCCGCGCTCGACGGGCCCCAGCCTGACCCACTGCCAGGACTGCGATCGGGAGATCCCGCCGGCGCGCCAAGCGCTGGGCGGCATGACTCGCTGCGTTCCCTGCCAGACCACTTTCGAAAAAGGGGCTCATCGATGAGCACGAATCAGGCTGCGCAGGACACCGCACTTGCCATCGTTAAGGCATCGCCCGCACTGGGCGTTGCCGCTACCGGCGCGACCGGTGCTATCGACTGGTCGGCGGTGGCTTACGGGCTGACTGCGCTTTACATGGTGCTGCAGATCCTGCTGCTGATCCCGAAGTACCGCCAAATGCTGCGCGACTGGAAGCGTAAGCCATGAACCTGCGCGCGAAAGTTGCCACCAGCGCCGTGGCGCTGCTGATCGGCAGCGGCGCCCTGAACATGTTCAGCCCCCAGCTGCAGGCGTTCCTGGGCAGGTGGGAAGGCGAAGGCCAGAACGTGGTCTATGCCGATCGCCTGGCCGGTGGCCTGCCGACCGTATGCAAGGGCATCACCCGCCATACCAGCCCGCATCCGGTTGTGGTCGGCGACTTCTGGTCGGACGAGCGCTGCGCCGAGGTCGAGCGCCTGGTGGTCGAGCACGACCAGCTGCGCCTGGCGGACTGCCTGACCAACCCGGCGATCAGCCAGAACACTTTCGACGCCCTGAGCAGCCACGCCCATAACTTCGGCGTGCCCACCACCTGCGCAAGCCGGGCTGTGGGCCTGATCAACGCCGGCGATATCGCCGCCGGCTGCAAGGCGCTCGCCTGGGCCCCTGGCGGCAAACCGGTATGGGCCTACGTGAAGGACGCCCAGGGCAAGCCTGTTTTCGTGCGTGGCCTGCACCGCCGGCGCCTGGCCGAGGCTGACTGGTGCGCCCGATGACTGGATTTCCGCGCTACCTGGTCGCGTTCCTGGTGCTGGCTCTGCTGGCCGTGCTGTGGCGCCTCGACAACGTTTCGGCCGACCGCGACACGGCGGTGGCCACCGCCAAAACCCAGACCGCTGCAGTGGATTCGCTGCGCGAAACGCTGCGCCTCGGCCGCGAGCTGCTGACCGAGCTCGAGCAGCTCGACACCACCAACACCCAGGAACTGAACCATGCGCTCGATCAGAACAAGCAGCTGCGCGCTGATGTTGCTGCTGGCCGTCAGCGGCTGCGCCTCGCAGCCACCTGCGCCGCCCCCGCCACTGTGCATGCCGATCCCGGCGCCGCCGGCGTGGCTGATGCAAGAGCCGCCGAACTCACAGCAGACGCTCGACAGGATTATTTCACCCTCCGCGACCAGCTTGCCCTGACCCGGCAAATGCTGATCGGCCTGCAGGCGTACGTGCGCAACGTGCTCCCGCGGCAACCCAATCCACTTTGACCAAGGAACGCCCCATGACCGCCAGCCGCACCATCGATCTCGAGATCGGCGAAACCGAGTTCAGCTTCAACCTGACCGCCCAGGACGTGACCAAGTACTTCAACGCCATGACCCCGACCAACAAGGTCGCGCCGGCGCACAACCTGCTGACCGGCACCGTCAAGCAGGAGCAGAAAGCCGCCCTGAAGGAGTTGCTGGCCAACCCGCTGATGACGATGCAGATCGCCGGCGCGCTGCTCGAGGAGTACGGCCCGGACGTTGAAGTGACCGTAAAAAAGCGCTCGCCCACGCCGAACGATTGACCGAGGACGGCCTGGGCCAGCTGCTGGCCTTGGCCGGCCGCTGGATGCCCGGCATCGAGCCCACGGCCGAGGTGCTGGGCACCGCCAAATGGCTCGATGACGAGTACTGGCGGCGAATGGAAATAGCGATCTCCAACGGCATCGCGCACGCACTGAATGGCTAGTAAGGAAAGATTTTTGACGAGTAACAAGCTGTACCACGGCGATTGCCTGAAATTCCTGGCAGAGCTCCCGAGTGATTCCGTCGACGCGCTGATCACAGATCCGCCGTATTCGAGCGGCGGTCTACATATCGGCAGTCGCCAGCAATCGACAGCCAGCAAATACATGCAGGGCTCGCACAGCAAGCACGCTGACTTCGCCGGTGATCACAGGGATCAGCGGTCGCACCTGGCTTGGAGCGTGCTCTGGCTTTCTGAGGCCTACAGGGCACTCAAACCAGGCGCAGCCGTGTGCATCTTCAGCGACTGGCGACAGCTGCCCATCACAACCGATGCCCTGCAGGCCGCTGGCTTCACATGGCGCGGCGTAGCTGCCTGGGACAAGACCGAGGGCGTGCGCCCCCAGCTTGGCCGGTTCCGGGCACAAGCGGAGTTCATGATCTGGGGCAGCAAAGGCCGCATGCCGCTGGATCGGCAGGCCCCGGTGCTACCTGGCGTGATCCGTTCGCCGGTACGCAAGGCGGACAAGCACCACATGACCGGCAAGCCCACCGAGCTGATGCGCGAGGTGGTGAAGCTGTGCGAGCGCGGCGGCACGATCCTTGATCCGTTCGCCGGATCTGGTACCACGCTCATTGCTGCGCAGCTGGAGGGCTTCAACTGGCTCGGTAGTGAAATGCTCGAGCACAACATCCAGGTGATCAACCAGCGCCTGGCCACGCTTGAGCCGCAGGCGGCGTAGGAGCGGATATGGCCGATCGTAGCGCCCGCTTGAACTTCATCATGCGCCTGAATGAGCAGGTAACCGCGCCGCTCGCCAAGGTGCAGATGAAGTTTTCCGATCTCGCCGACCAAAGCGAGAAATACATCAAGCAGTCGGGCATTGGCCTGGCCGCGATGGTGGGCGCCGGCGTGGCCATCAGCAAAGCAATGGAGCCCGCCCTGGAGCAGAACCGCGCCTTGGGCGAGGTGCGCAGCCTGGGCGTTGCCGAGGATGCCCTGGACTCGTTGAATCGCAAGTCGCTGGCCTTTTCCGTCGCCTACGGCGCCAATGCCCGGGACTTCGTTGCCTCGGCCTACAGCATCGAGGGCGCGATCAAGGGGCTGACCGGCTCCCAGCTGGCGACCTTTACGAATGCCAGCAACGTGCTGGCCAAGGCCACCAAGGCCGACGCCGACACCATGGGCGCCTACGTCGGCACCATGTACAACCTGTTCAAGGGCCAGGCCGACGCCATGGGCAAAGGTGCCTGGGTCGAGAGCCTGGCCGGCCAGACGGCCATGGCCGTGCAGCTGTTCCGCACCAGTGGCGACCAGATCGGCGAGGCCTTCAAGGCCGCCGGCGGCCTGGCCAGCACCGCCGGTGTGAGCCTGGCCGAGCAGATGGCCGTGCTCGGCACGCTCGGTAGCACCATGGAAGGCGGCGAGGCCGGCGGACTGTACAAGGCCTTTTTCGAGAACATCACCGGCGCCTCGGAAAAGTTGGGCATGAGCTTTACCGACCAGCAGGGCCGGCTGCTGCCGATGCTCGGCATCCTGGAGAAGCTGAAGGGCCGCTTCGGCGATCTGTCGATCGAGGCCAACGGCAAGAAGCTGCGCGATGCCTTCGGCGGCGAGGCGGCGCGCCTGATCACCACCCTAATGGGCGACACCGGACGCCTGGCCAATGGCATCGACCAGTTGGGCCGGGTGCGCGGCCTCGAGCAGGCGCACAAGATGGCCAAGGCCATGGTCGACCCATGGCAGCAGTTCGGCGCCGCCGTGCAGGCGCTGCGCGTGTCGTTCGGCCAGGTGCTGATTCCCATCCTGGCCCCGCTGATGACCTGGTTGACGGACATCGCCGGCACCCTGATGCGCTGGACGCTCATGTTCCCGAACCTGGCCCGGGTTATCGGCATCCTGGCACTGGCGATCATGGGTGTGATTGCCCTGGTCTCGACCATGACTATGGTGGTTGGTCTGTCGAAGCTGGCCTGGCTGGGCCTGAACATCGTGGCCTGGCGCAGCATTGGCGCTTTCCTGCTGCATACGCTGTACATCGGCCTGTTCGTCAGTGGCCTGATCCTGATGGCCACATGGATGGGGATCGCGAAAACCGCCTCGCTGCTTTGGCAGGGCGCGCTGTGGCTGGTCAATGCCGCGCTGCTGGCCAACCCCATCGTATGGGTGGTGCTGGGCGTGGTCGCCCTGGGTGCTGCGCTGGTGGCCGCTGTCGTGTACTGGGACGAGATCGTCGCCGCCATTACCAACACCAAGGCCTTCAAGTGGATCTCCGACCAGCTGGCCGCGCTGGGTGCCTGGTTCGACAGCATGGGCGGCTGGGGAAACATGGCCCGGGCCGCCTGGGACGGCATCGTGGGGATCTTCCACAAGGCCATCAATGGCCTGATCGAGATGCTGAACAGCATCCCGGGCGTGAATATCGAGACCACCTTCGGTGACGTACCGGCACCGCCACAGCTACCGGGCATGGCCATGCCGCAACCAGGCCCTACCGCGGCCGAGGCCATGCAGTGGTCGGCGCCCATGCCGCTGATGCTTGCCCAGCCGGTACAGCCTCAGATCCCGGCGGTTGAAGCATCGATGGCGGCTCAAGAGGCCAGCGATAAGACCCAGCGTGCCCGCCAAGCGATCAGTGACAGCACCTCAACCCTGAGCCCTCAGCGGGCTACGGCCGTGCCACAGGGTGGGCTGCTGAAGTCGATCCAGAACAACCAGAACGTCAACCGCGGGACGCACGTCGAGAAAGTGGAAATCCACACCGGCAAGGCAATGAGCCCGCTCGAACTCGAGAACATGATCCAGATGGCTGCCGGATGACCCTTTATATCGACCTGTTGATCACCCGCAACGACCTGGATCTGGATCCGTCACGTCAGCCCGTGCTGGTCGACGGGCGCTCCAGCATCGCCCAGGACATCGCCCACATGATCCGCGAAAGCGGCTTGCTGGTGACGCTGGTGGCCGAGCGTGATCGCCTCCGCCAACGCGATTGCATCCAGCAGATGGAGCTGCTGGTGGAGGCCGACGAACGCCTGGTACCGGGTACCGCCCACATCCGCGAGCAGGCCGCCGGCATCTACCTGGTAACCGCTCGCACCGTTGAATTCGGCGACATCGAGGTGACCCTGTGACCGTTGATTTCAAGCAGGCGCTCAATGACGCCGGCATTCCCACCACCGAGGCTGCGCTGCGCCAGGCCTGGGAAAAAGAGGTAGCCGCCCAGGGCAGCGCGCTGAGCAACACCAGCGCCTACTCGCCGTTCTGGCGGATCGTCACCGCCCTGGTGACCAAGCCCGTGCTGTGGATCCTGGAGTTCGTCGCGGGCACAGTGCTGCCGAACTTCTTTGTGAAGACCGCTACCGGCACCTGGTTGGACATGCTGGCCTGGGCGGTGAACGTGGAGCGCAAGGGCGCCACCCGCGCCCAGGGCGTACTGCTGTTCACCCGGGTCAACGCCGGCGGCGCCCTCGAGGTGCCGGCCGGTACGGTGGTGCAGTCACCGGCTATCAACGGGCACGTTTACCAGCTGGTCACCACCGTGGCCGGGATCTTCAACGACGGCGTGATGCAGCTGGAGATCCCGACCGAGGCGATCGACACGGGCAGCGGCTACAACCTGGCCCCGGGGTATTACGCGATTCTGCCCGAGCCGGTACCGGGCATTGCCCAGGCGGTGAACGCTGACGCCTGGCTGACTGCACCAGGTGCAGACGCCGAGCCCGACGACGAGCTGCGCCTGCGCGTGCGCAATCAGTTCTCCGCGGTGAACCAGTGGCATACCGATGCGGTGTACCGCGCCATGATCTCGGCTTTCCCCGGTGTAAGCCCTGACGGCGTGTATTTCCAGCACGGCGCACCACGTGGCCCGGGCAGCGCGAACGCCTTTGTTCTGTTCGATGCCGACGTGCCGGCCGCCACCTTCCTGGAGCAGATCAACGCCTACATCCGCGACCAGGGCAACCATGGCCATGGTGATGACCTGGTGGTGATGGTGATGCCCGAAACCTTGCACGCACTGGAGGTCGAGCTGTGGCCCCGATCGACACTGACCACCGAGCAGCGCGAGAAGCTGCGCGAGGACGTGGCCATGTTCATTCGGGCGGCTTTCCGGGAGAGCACCCAGGGTGACTACCAGCCGACGCGGACATTCCCGCAGTCGCGGTTTTCGTTCAGCCGATTGGGGGAGGAACTGCACAACCAGTTCGCCGGCATCGAGTCGCTGCGCTTCTTGAACGACGACATCGTGTCGGAGTTGAGCATTCCGAGGATTCAGAGCTTGGAGGTGAAACGGCGTGCATGACGCAGGGAGAAAGGAAAGGCGGCGACCGACGAGCACCTGGGGAGGAGCGACGGTTCAGCCAGCCGCCACGGGGATCGACCCCTTCGAAATAGTGAAGTTCCCGAACGGGGTACACGAATGATCAAGTTGAAGCTGCCTTTCTGGCTGGATGGGATCCAGCTCGCAAAGCTGACAGCCGCGGCGCAGAGCTGGTGGGCAAAGGTAGAGGACTGGCTGCGCTGGCCTTTGCTGCAGATGGATCCGGAAACCTGCCACCTGGCCGTGCTCGATCTGCTGGCCTGGCAGCGGGATATCACCCGCTTCAAGGACGAGCCCGAATCGCTGTACCGGCTGCGCGTGAAGCACGCATTCATCAATGCGGTGGACGCAGGCAGCACGGCCGGCATGAAGCGGATCCTGCGCCGCCTGGGTGTGGGCTATGTCGAGATCGACGAGCGCATGCCCGATCGGGACTGGGACGTGGTGCTGCTGCAGCTTTCCGACTCGCAGCTGTCGCAAAACCCCGAGCTGCTGCGCGTGCTGATCCAGCAATACGGCCGCACGTGCCGCCGCTACGACTTCGTGACCATAACGCCGATGACCATGCACATGGGCCTGGCGGACTTTAACGACGACCAGCTGACCCTGGTCGCAAGCCTGTAGGAGAGCCCCGTGGGCGCAAGCATTACCCTGGACGGCGAAAGCCTGATCGCTCAGCGACTGGCCGCCAAGCAAACCGTCAACGTGGCGCGCTTCGTGTTGGCCAACGTGCCGAACCTCGACCCGAATGCTGCTGTGAGCCGTTCGGCCGGCAAGCCGCCGGCGGCGCAGATCGTCGGCACCTACGCGGTTACCCAGGCAGGCTACGTGAACCCCAACCAGGTGGTTTACAGCCTGATGATGGGCAGCGATATCGGCGACTTCGACTTCAACTGGATTGGCCTGGAGACGGATAACGACGTTCTGCTGGCCGTGGCCTACCTGCCGACTCAGCAGAAGCGCCGCAATATCCCGCCGCTCCAGCTGGGCAACAACGTCACCAGGAACTTTATGGTGGTGTTCGACGGTGCGCAGCAGCTCACCGGGGTAACGATCGACGCCAGCACCTGGCAGCACGACTTCACCGTTCGACTTGCCGGCATCGATCAGCGCGAGCGCCTGAGCAACCGCGACATGTTCGGCCGGGCCTGTTTCCTGGGCACCGCGCTCCAGCTTGAAAAAGTAGGCAGCGAGTACCGGCTGAAGCCCGGTATCGCCTACGTCGAGGGTATCCGCCTTCAGCTGAATGCCGCCCAGCCGGTAGCGGTACCCGCAGCGCCGACGACGGCCTGGCTGGACGTGCTTCTGCAGCGCGAGCTGAGCGACGTGGTGGGCACCTTCCGAGTGGTGTTCGGCGATGACCTGGTGGACTACTCCGACAGCCTTGGCGTCAGGCACTACCTGGTGCCGATCGCCAAGATCCAAAGCGCGGCCGTGATCACGGATCTCCGAGCCCCTGAGCCGATCGAGGGCGAGCTGATCAAGCACTTTGCTGCGCGAGTGGGTGACTACCCGCAACTGCGTGCCCGGGCTACGACGAAAGCGGATGTCGGGCTCGATCAGATCCCCAACGCCATCAGTAGCGCGATCGTCAGCGACAGCGGCGAAGTGCTGGCCACCACGCGCATGGTGCAGGCCATTCGACAGGCACTGGCCGAGACCATCAACCAGCGCCTGCCCTTGAGCGGCGGCGCAATGACCGGGCCGATCGAGAGCGCGTCGAACCTGGTGATCGGCGTCAATGGGCGCGGCTGGGTTTATCACGACGGCAACGGCTTCGGCCTGCTCAATGACAACGGCAACTGGGCTGTTCAGGTGCTGAGAAACGGCGGTGGCGTCGTCATTGGCGGCGTGCTGCATGGTAACGGCGGGGGCCTTACAGGGATCCCGCTCGCCGGCGTGAATGGTCTGCTGTCAGCGCTGGAGACCAAGGCTAACAAGGCCACCACGCTGGCAGGCTATGGCATCACTGACGACCTGCAGTGGCGCACCGAGCCGCTAACCGGAAAATTCACCGTTGAGTGCCTGGACATCACTCAGTCGGGCCAGGAAAGCGGCGTGATGATCAGGACGAAGATCCCGATCGACTCCACCGTCATGCCGCACCTGACCATCAAAGGCTGCATCAACGGGTATACCTCGCCCTTCGAAATGCACCTGAGCTGGTATTTCTACGAAGGGGCGTTTTATCTGCCCGCCGCGTTCATCAGCGGATATTTTTCGCCGCTCGGTGGCGGTGGCGTGCGCGTATTCCTGAGCCATGAGAACGGGCTGGTTAACATTCGGTTCGACTTCGGCGGCATCGTCTATATCCCGCGCCTCGCCGTCACGGCCTACAAAAGTGCCGGTTACGGTGGCAACTATGCCTGGTACACAGGCTGGAGCCATGTGACCTGGAAGCGAGAGGTCACCATCGCCGGAGAGGTCATGGCCAGCTCTCATACAACTCTCAGCACCGCCAATATCGGCACCGCGTTTAAAAGCTTCGTGCTTGCAGGCGGTAGCGCGCGCGGTATGCGTACCGTGCTTGAACTTGAAGCCCCTGGGACGCTAATCGAAACCTTTAGCCGGACACCCCCAGCCGGAACCTTGAAGGCCAATGGCGCGGCGATTTGGCGTGCTGGCTACCCAGAACTGGACGCGGCGATCTATGTGGGGGACGCCCTCAACGCCACCGCGGCCTGGGGCTACCGCTGCACCGATCCTGGGACTCCAACAGGCACGCGAAGCACGACCGGCGAATACCTCGTCCTACCCGATGCCCGCGGGGAGTTCCGCCGCGGCTACGACGACGGCGCTAATCGTGACTCTGGCCGAGAGTGGGCCAGCTGGCAGGATCAAAGCCTACAGGGCCATACCCATTCGGAGTTCGGCTCGGCCAGCTTTCTACGCGCCGGCGCCGGTGGCATCAGTGGGCCCGCTTCGGTAGGCCTCATGGCCGCCACCGGCGTTGCGCCGGTAACTGGCTCGGTCGGCGTCACACGCCCACGCAACATCAACCCGCTTGTCTGCATTCGCTACTGAGGTCGCCCCATGACTACCGCCCCCGTCGTTTATCACTACCATGGCCAGACCGGCGAATTGCTGGGTACCGGCTTCGCCGATCCTGATCCCATGAACCCGGACAAATGGCTGGTTCCGGGCCTGGCGACCTTGGCCGAGCCGCCCGCACCTGTCGAGGGCTGCGTGGCGTGCCGCATCGAGCACACCCGCTGGGAACTGCTCGAGGACAACCGCGGCACGATTTACAGCACCGACTCCGGTCAACCACGCGAGCATGCCGAGCTTGGGCCGCTGCCTGAAGGCTTTACCACTCAGCCGCGGCCAACCCTGCACCACACCTGGCAGGAGGGCGCCTGGGCATTTGACGAAGAGTCGGCCCGTACCGCGTTCATCAGCGCGGCCGTGCTCGAGCGCAACCGCCTGCAGGCTGAAGCCACCGCACGCATTGCACCGCTCCAGGATGCCGCCGACCTCGAGGACACCACCGAGGCCGAACGTGTAGAGCTGGACGCCTGGAAGCGCTATCGCATCGCCCTGAACCGCGTGTCGCTGCAAGACAGCTATCCGAAAGCGATTCAGTGGCCGAGCAGCCCGGCATGATCTGGAGCCCTGTCACGATGCGCTGGCCAGCCCAGGCGACCCAGTGGATGGGCGAGCTTGAGGCGGCGCAGTCGGTTGCCGGCGGCGAGCTGGCCACCACGGCCACCCGCCTGGCCGGGCTCGCCAACGTGGCCACCACCAACCCGGGGCCGGTTGGCCACGCCGCTCAGGGCGTGATCGCCACAGGCCGCGGCGCCCTGGCCAGCCAACTGGGCGAGTCGCCGGCATGCCTGGCGGTGACGCCGTTTCAGTCGGGCATTGGCCAAGGCCGCGGGCACCAGCGCTACCTGTCGGCGCCGAACCTGGTGCAGTTGTTGGCCGGGAAGCTGGCCGCGGCGCCGGCGCCGGCGCCGATCGCTGAGCTGTACGCACTGCCGATCCTGTTCCTGGCTACGCGCTACGATCGCTTTGCCGAAAGCCTGGCTCGCTTCAATGCGCTGATGCCGGTACCGGATCTGGTGCGCTCTGAACGTCGAGCGCGGCACCTGGCGCAGCTCGAGGTGGAAAAGTGGACGATGCCCAAGGCCGAGCCCCTGCCACGCTGGCAGTCGCTGCCCCTGGAGCGCTGCACCATCACCAAGGCGGCGCGCCAATCCATGGCCGGCCAGCTGGCCGTGCTGGAGAGTTACGCGGCCGACAGCTCGCCCATGGCTGACCTGGCGGCCCTGGCCGCTCGCAAGTCGGCGCAGCAGCAGGGCCGCAACCAGCAGTTGGCCGACCTGCAGGCGCTGCTCGAGGGCGGCACACCTGACGACACCATACGCGCTCGCCTGCTGGGCCCCGGCAACCCGGCGCAGCTACGCGCCGAGCTGCTGCAGCTCGATCCGCCCGGGCATGAGTGGGTGCTGTGCGCCGGCGTCGTCCTGGTGGGCTCCCGCCAGGGCCTGAGTTTCGTCCAGGAGCTTGTCGGCCTATGACGCTATTGCTAGATGGTCAAAAGGTGCAGGGCAAGTCGCTGAAGGTGACCGCCAACCTGCGCATCGAATCGGCCGATATGTCCGGCCAGACCAGCAACACCGCGGCGGCGCACAAAGGCTTCAAGCCCAAGACGCTAACCGTGGCGCTGATGATCACCTACCGCGAGCGGGGCCAGCTGACGGCGCTCATGCGCCTGGCCGAGGCCACCGGCGCCGGCGGGCAGCGCAAGACGTACCGCATCGTCAACGACACGGCCGAGGCCTTCGGCGTGCGTCAGGTCGAGTTCACCGAGGGCGTGAGCGCTCGCGAAGACGACACCCTGCACGCCTGGCGTGTGCAGTTCACCCTGGCCGAGAAGCTGTCCAACTCCGAGCGCGTGGAGACCCGCCGGCCGGGCAACCCGGTCAAGCAGCAATCCGCCCCGGGGCAAGCCGTGACCGGCGCCGCCGGCGAGGGCGAACAGCCGGTCGAGCTGACCGGCTTCGAACGCGTGCTGAAGCGCCTGGACGAGGCCCTGGAATGAAGCTGCACAAGGTGCTGACCGTCGCCGGCCAGCCGTACCCGCTGATCAAAGACGAGGTGCGGCTGGATCTGCGCAGCCCCGGCCGGGCGACTTTCACCATCACCGCCACAGAGGCGGTGCGCGGCCTGGTGACGCTCGATATCGGCTATGACCAGAACCCGCTGAAGCGCCATTTCATCGGCCACGTGGAGCGCTGCACGTCGTCGCACCCCCAGCAGCAGGTGCTGTTCTGCCGCGAGCTGACCAGCGTGCTGGCCCTGCCGCTGCCCATGAATTTGCGGCATGTGGATCTGCACCAGGTGCTCTCCGATATCGGCGGTCGCACCGGCCTGCAGTTCCGGGTACCGGATCAGGCATACGCCCGCGTCAAGGCGCCGTACTTCTACAGCCTCGCCAACGGGTATCAGGCCCTAGACAGCCTGGCCCGGGTTTTTGATATCCCGGACTTCATGTGGCAACAGCAGGGCGACGGCGAGGTGTACGTGGGCAGCTGGGCGCACAGCTACTGGGGCACCCGCAGCGCCCTGTCACTGCCGGCCGAGCTGTTCGACGGCTACCAGGGCAACCAAAGCGCGATGGTGGCGGCCCTGCCCGGGCTGCGACCAGGCGTATCGATCAACCAGGACGAACGCATCACCTCGGTGACGCTCGTCGACACGCAGATGGCCATCCGATGGAAGACGCAATTCGCCGCGCTGTAGAGCGCCAATTCCCTGAACTGACCGGCGGCTACCACCTGCCGCGGTTCGGTCGCGTGGTCGCTGTACCGGACGCGCCGGCGCAGCCCGGGCTGTGCGACGACTTCCGCCCACGCTTCGCCGTCGACGTGGAAGTGCTGCTGCCCAACGGCGAGCCGGATCCGGATCTGCCGATCCTGCAGAGCCTGCCGCTGCCGGTACCGAACGGCGGCCAGGAGGCCGGCATGTATGGCTTCCCCGAGGAAGGTACCGCGGTGGTGGTGTGCTTCGCCTATGGCCTGCCACACAAGCCCTTTATCCAGCAGATCCTCGCCCAGGGCCTGAGCCTGCCCCGGGTACCGAAAGGCGACCAGGTGTGGCAGCACAGCGAGGCCTGCCAGCAGCGCGTCGACGCGGACGGCAACTGGCTACGCCAGACCGATGGCCGGATCGAGGACAAGGCCATCGAGCGGAAAGTGGAGGCTATGGACAACGCCGAGCACTACGACAGCAGCTCGGTGCAGATCCTGGATCACAGCACCGAGTCGGTGGGCGGCATCAAGAAGGTGGAAGCCCTGGGCGCGCTGAAGCTGCTATCGGGCGGCTCTGCCAGCCTGGCTGCAGTGGACGACCTGCACCAGGCTACCGGCCGCGACCTGAACCTGGTGGTGGGCCAGAAGCTGAACAGCGCAGTGGGCGGCGACATGCTCGAGCGCATCCAGGGCATACGACGCAGCGTGGCGCCCAAGACCTGGCTAGGCTCTCAGTCGGTCAACGTGCTGCAGATCCTCTGCGACCTGCTCGACCTGGTGGAGCAGATGAACACCCAGCTGGCGGCGCATACGCACGTGCCGGGGCCAACTCCCAGCCCGGGCGATGCCGCCGGATTCAACACAAAGGCCGCAACGGCAACGTCCTTGGCTGGGAAGCTGAAACCTATCACCGCATAACGAAAAAGGGCGCCTATCGGCGCCCTTGTCGTTTTTGTTGCCGGCTTATGCCACCGACAATTCCCGCAGTGCCGCTGTGGCCAGAAAGCCAGAGCGGGAGGCATAGCGGTGGTCTTTCTTCACCATGTCATCAATCCGCTGCAGGAGATTTTCCGGCAGAGTGGCATTGAAACGAATAGCTTTCCCCAGATACGGGGTCACATCGAAATCGACTACAGCCCATACACCGCCGGCATAGTCGGGATTCCCCATATGCGCGTCTACTTCCTTCGCACGTGGGAGCGGATCACCATCAGCCACCAAGCCTTCAAAGTGAAGTGCCAGGGCTTCCTGTGCGTTTTCCAGAGCCTCCGAGACAGTGGCGCCTGCCGAGAAACAGCCCGGTACATCGGGCACAGTCACCCCATAGTCCGAATCAGCGTCTTTGTGCAGTACGACTGGAAATTTCATTTCTTGAACCTCTAACTTTTAGCTAAGGGGCTGACATTGCGCAGTCCCGATCACACATCTGGCCGAACACTTGAGAGGTGTGGCCGGCCTCACTTGAGGCCGGCTTGTTTCAGTATGTTGTGCAGTGTTCCTACCGCTATTTCTGACTTCGGGTGTGGAACAGTTACCCGACCTTGCTTCGTTGGATGCTTGAACTGGTGGTGACTACCTTTCACCGCCACTTCATACCATCCATCCGCAACAATCAGATCTATCACCTCTCTACTTCGCATCCGGCCCTCCTTTCTGCCTTTCGATGGTGTGTATGGTACACACCAATAGCCGTGCGGTCAATGCCTTGATACACACGATACACACTTCGGTTAGGATGGCGACAAATGGTGCTCGCACAGAAAAACAACGGCAGAAGACGCGGACGGCAACTGGCTACGCCAGACCGATGGCCGGATCGAGGACAAGGCCATCGAGCGGAAAGTGGAGGCTATGGACAACGCCGAGCACTACGAGCGCATCCAAGGCATACGCCGCAGCTTGGCGCCCAAGACCTGGTTGGGCTCGGAGTCGGTCAACGTGCTGCAGATCCTGTGCGACCTGGTGGAACAGATGAACACCCAACTGGCTGCGCATACGCACGTACCCGGGCCTACGCCGAGCCCGGCCGACGCAGCTGAATTCGGCAAAGCAGCTGAACCCACCAAGAAACTGTGGAGTAAGCTTAACTCAATTTGTTTGCAGCAATAATTACCCATCCAAATGTCAAAGGATATAACCAGAATGCGCAAGGAAGTCAGTCCTGAAAAAATTGAAGCTGAATTAAGTGCAGTCATTAAGCCTAGCTCCTTAATTGCAGGTCTCGATGGCTTTCCTTATGGAGACTTGGAAGATCGGGAATTTGAAATTCTCGTCTACACATTAATAAAAGATGAAATTTCCCTAGATAAAAGTTCAGGCGAAGTAAAGGTCTCCTTGATGCAGGGCACAGGTGAGCGGGGAAGAGACGTGATCCTGTCATCAGCTCTCGGGGGAATAGGTGTAGTGCAGTGCAAAAAGCTCTCCAAACGTTTGGGAAAGCCTGATGCTTGCAAAGAAATAATTAAATTTGCCCTGCACAGCATAATTGATGAATCTTTAGCTTCGGATTGCCAGCAGTTTGAATACCATATGTATGCATCTGGCGGTTTTACAGAGAATGCTCAGAAGTTTTTCGACTCCCACTGCTCTGTGATCGATACAGACCTTGAGAGCAAAGAATTTAACGAATACGTCGCAGCTGTAGTGAATTTCTATGAAGGCTTTAAGTTCTTCAGAGAGTCTCCGCCAGTTATCCAGGTCGCCGAAATAATAAAATCATTCAAGTTATTAAAGTTTGACGCTAACGATCTAAATGTAAGGCTGTCTGGTAATCACCGCGTTGCGTCATGCTTCTTCAAGGCGAAAGTCTACGTCGACTCTGAAAGCATCATTCCCGCAATTGAGGCTGCGTTGGATCGTAGAGGTTTAGCGTTGCTAACTGATGAGCATCTTAGAGAGCTTACACAAAGGATATCGAGGGTCTCGAGTGAGAAACGAGTGAGCTTAGGGCATTTAGACATATTTGGTTATCATAGAGATATTTATGCATATCTTACAAATAATGAATTTGATGACCTACTGAAGAAAGTTGAAGCGGTTCGTCAATTCTTTACCTTCAAAACTATGAGTGTAATATCGGATACAGTGATGAGCCTTATGTATGAGCGAATCACAATCCCCTTGCTTCATGATTTCAAAGTTCATCCCTTTACCGTTTCGGTGGTGGGTCAGTATTTAATAAAAACAGTTCTGCCGATCTTTATGAAAGGCGCGGTCTCGCCATCCGCTTTTGAAGGCCAGTTTGGGGCTGCCGAAGTTACCTTCAATGAGGTGGCCGCGGAAAGTATAAGTTCTGTCATGAAGTTTATTAAGGGCGACTACAGCAATTTTCCTGAGCCGGACCCAGATCGAGAAAAGCGGATATCGCACTTCCAAGTGCTTTCAGATGGAATTACATCTGAAGATTATGCGTTGGCGATTGTTACCCACGACATGAAAATACTTAGCCCAATTGTGGATCAGATAATCAGGGATGTCTGCAGACTGACTGATGAAAATCGTACCATCGTGATCAAGGACAGAATGTTGCTAGAAAATCCGCAGTCCCTCAGCAAGGTGTTTGAAGAGTTAGAGAGTTTAAAAATAGGGCAGGGCTCAAAAAAGTCGTTTGTGGATCAACTCCCGAAAAACGATGCTTGAAACAATATGACTATAAAAATCTAGAATTACTCGCGTGAGTGGCCGGTCGGCGTCGCTACATCGGCAGACGAGGCCAAATTCGCCAACGGGGTGGCCGTCAAGCTGCCTTACCCGACCGATGACACCAGGCAACTCATACAGGCCGCGAATCGCGCTCTGGAAGCGGCCTATCGCAGCGGTTTCTCGTACGCCAAAGCCGAGGTGCTGCTGCTCGATCTATGCGGCCGTAATGAGCACACCCTGGATCTGTTCGCGCAACAGCAGCCCGAAAGCTCGGATCGCGTCATACAGGTGCTGGACACCATCAACGCCAGATGGGGGAGCAGCACCATTCGACCAGGTGCGGTACCGACTGACCCAGAATGGAAGATGCGGCGCGAGTTCCTGAGCCCGACCTACACCACCAGGCTCGACGAGCTGTGGCAGATCCCGTGCCGCTGAGAAATCGACGCCAGGAAAAAAAATCGACTCGAAAACGGACTTATCCCCCTCCCGCCGGCGGGCTTTGCATCAGAAAATTGTGCAAATCACGGTGGTGATGAAAGAGGTGCTGCAGGCCAGCTGCGGCGCGGGGCTCGCGGGGATGGTAGGTTTTTCACGGTGTGAAAGGAATTGAAGCGCTGTGCAAGGTGACACGCTTCAGAGTGTCCACATAACGTCCACACCGCCAATCGTTATGCGTGCTCAATAACCGTTAATGTCCAAAAAAATCAGGGCCTTGGGTGGTTTTCCCATTGCCTCCTGGCTTTCATCCTGGACTTGTAATCAGTAGGTCCCGGGTTCGACTCCTGGTGCCGGCACCATTTGAGGTTCCACTGAAGTTAACCTACCTCTCTGGAACCCTTGAAAACCCGCCTTTTGGCGGGTTTTTTCGTTTTGGCGTTCCGTCGATTTTTTCACTGCCAGCCAGCGCTCAAAAGCATAAGGCCAGGGATACGACTCGGTTCGATATCGAGGACTATTCTGATGGCTCGCACCCCAGCGCCCCTCTCAGACAATGCCTGCCGCACTGCAAAACCCCGGGAGCCTGAGCAAAAGCGCTTTGACGGTGAAGACCTCTAGTCAACGTGCTCTGCAAGCCCCAGATTCCAAGTATCTCTGTCATCGCTCAATGAGCGCGCGCCAATGGTGCGTTTGAATGAGACCATCCCGGTAGCCCCGTCACGGCTATGCCGAGAGACCAAAGACCTCGGCAAGATCAACATCCAAGGCGGCACAAAAGGCTACCGTGCCGGTGCTTCAGCGCTGCGCTGGATTGCAGTGGATCACCGCGTTAGCGATGTGCTTGGATTTGCGGAGCGGGTTTCGCCAGCGGGTAGCCGAAACCTGATTGCGCCCGACAAAAGCTACATGAGTGTGCTGCAGCAAGTAGTACGCCCTGCGCGGGATGTCCTGCACACGCATGACCTCAAAGGCTTTCATGAACTGCGAGCGGCTTACGCCTGTGAACGCTACGAGCAGATCACCCAGCACCGCGCACCTATCAATGGCGGTCGCTGCTACGAATCAGATCAGAACCTTGACCGCGACGCCCGACAGCAAATCAGCTATGAGCTTGGGCACGATCGGATCGATGTGGTCGCTACCTATATCGGTGGCCAGCATGTGTAGGCCCTTCGATATGGAACTGTTCCTGGCTGGCGTGCTGACCGGTTCGCACGCAACCCGACAACGCCATTTGCGTCAGGCAAAAATCATCCAGGCCGAAATCGCTGCGCGCTGGCGTCGAGAATGCCTTGGGCTTGGCAGAGAAAACATCTGGCATGGTTTCTCGAACACCGCCTCAGCCAGCGAAGTCAGGCAACGCGGTATTACTACCTGCTGACGACCCGGCTGCTTGCTCGACGCCTACAACAATCATGGACTTTTGATCTATGAGTAGAGCCTGATCAAGGCGGTCACAATCACAAGCTATCGGCCAAAAATGTTGAAACGTCCCCCTCCTCGAAGAAAGATTAACTATCAGGTCAAGAAATATGCGGCTTCTGCATTTCTATGTTAAAAATCTAGGTACTTGTACCTTACGAACAAGCTAGCCTAGCCCCAAGCGTGCTCTTTAGGTAGTCAACCTGCGCTGGGATTTTTCTACGGCAACCATCTCTCAAATGCATCCAAAGGATCCGCTCATCGGCAGAAGCGGCTGATGGCAGCAATAAGATGATGACTTGCTGCGTTATACAGTTGCATAAAATATGTGGCGGATCATCCATGTGTCACTGACAATTTCGAATACTCTACCGGAGCAAGGCCGGCCAGGCTGCAACATCAGCCTGCAAGTACGCACTGTGGAATGTTATAAATCCTAGCTATTCAAAATCATGATCGAGTCGGGGCAGCTATGAAAGTCGAAGAGTTCATCGGAAAATACCGAAATCATCCGATTTTATTCGTCGGAACAGGCGTCAGCCTGCGCTATCTTAACCAGTCTTATACATGGGATGGCTTACTCAGGAAAATTTCTTGCGACCTGCGCGGTACTGACGAGTTTTACTACGATATCAAAGCAGGATGCGAAGTAGATGGCGAGTTCCGATATGACCGGATAGCAAGCAGATTAGAAGAGGTATTTAACAAAGAAATTGCGCATGATCGTGATGGCCCACTAAAATTTGTAAATGATGCGTTCTATGAAAACATGAAAAATGGGGTGAGCGTCAGCAGACTCAAAATTTACATATCCCATCTCCTTGGAGAAATAAATATCAAAGAAGAGCACGGAGATGAGCTCGCTGCCCTAAAACGCGCAAGCAAAAACATAGGATCGATCATAACAACTAACTATGATCGTTTTCTGGAGCTTTTTTTCGAATTCTCTCCATTAATCGGAAATGACATATTACTTAGCAACCCCTACGGATCAGTTTACAAGATCCACGGATGCGTAGATCACCCCACAAAGATTATCATTAGCGAAGCTGATTATGAGGCATTCTTCGCCCGCTACGAGCTCATCCGCGCCCAACTGCTGTCTTTATTTATACACAACCCAATCGTTTTTATCGGATATAGCGTAAGCGATGAAAATATTAAAGCTCTTTTACGCACAATATTCACATATGTAAAACCAAATTCTGAACACGCAAAGAAAATTAGAGAAAACTTTTTGCTAGTTGAATACGAAGCAGGATCAAATTCAACGGACATTACAGAGCACGATATTGATCTTGAGGGATTTTCTTCCACCATAAGAATTAATAAAATTAAAACCGATAGTTTCGCAAGCGTCTACGAGGCCATTTCCGGACTTACATTACCAGTAACCGCGATGGATGTTCGCAAAGTACAAAATATCGTCAAAGAAATTTTTGCAGGTGGAGAAATAAAAGTTACGATCACTGAAGATTTGGACAGTCTAAAAAATAGCGACAAAATTCTTGCGATCGGCTCCGCCAAAACAATTCAGTATCAGTACTTCACAATATCAGAAATGATTAGCAACTATTTCAAGATATTAGAAGAGTCAAACTACCAGCTACTTGAACTTATTAACAAACAGAAAATTCAGTCCAGCCAATTTTTCCCAGTATTTGGCTTCTCGAAGGTATGTAAAAATCTAAGAGATGAAGAGCGCCTTAAAGAGCAGCAGAAAGCAAAAATCGAGACAGTAGTGGATGCAACAAAGGATCGGATTAAAACGAATCATCTCACCATAGCAGCCATATTGGATGATGACACAGTTGCGCCAACAAACAAATCTTCTTCGATAATCTGGTCAGCTTATAATCAAATAGTCGCCATTGAAGATCTTGAGCAGTACTTAAAATCTTACAGTGATCGAAACTGTACCGAATTCAAGAGATTATTGTGTGTTTACGATTTGCTCAAACATGGTTAGTGCGATTAGGTGATTCTAGGTAGATGATATGGGTGATCGCATTTTAGGGTGTTTCTATCCATTAACCGCGGGGTCAGCTCGGCATGTCTTCATATCAAGGTAGACACCGTGGTCTATTCCTGATTATCCTGACACCAAAGTGGAGTCAAAGTGCTATCAATACCATGAATCTTATTTGACCTGCACTTATCTTTAAGGGACATGAACCGCACCTATGCTTGTAGCTCCAAACACCCCATCAACTCTGGAATTGGTGGTGGATATCACTGACAAGAAGGAGAGTATTTTGCCAATTGATCTAAATCTGTATGTCGATGGTTGCGCTGATATTGAATCCTCGTGTTTGACAATACAAAAGGTAAGATCAGGGCGGCGTACTTTTTTGAAACCAGACCACAATGGTAGGAAGCTTTCAAGATACATAGGCGGAAAATTACCCTATCACTATCGTTCTCCAGAAAAAATCGGTGAAGATTTTGGTGCAGAACATGACGCACTGGAAATGATATGGTCGCTGTTTGCACAAGCACCTACCTCGCCAAAATTTCAAAACAGTCATTGCGCAGAAATATTATCATCTGTTTATCTAGAGGAAGTCCTCGGATATAGAAAACTATACAGTAAGCTTACCCTGACATCATCTGAAAATACTAATGTTCATAAAATGGATGGTTTTTTTGTCAAAACAGATGGTACTGAATTTGAATATTTATTAGTAGAAGCCAAAAGCAGCATACTTCCAACTGAAAAAACCAAATTCTCAGGGCATAGGCATGGCATTCTCAAGCAAATGCTTGAATCGATAGATGGATACGCCAAGGAAGATGAGCGATTTGATTTCGCAAAAATCAGAGACAATTTATCTACCTCATTCTCCACCAATGAAGCCCGCCAAATAAAGAGAGACCTGATTCCTCCTGGACCTATCAGATGCTCTTTTCTTGGGGTAGCTGTAGTTAATTCGTCGACAGTCCATAGTGCAGATGACGACTTTATTTTGAGTTCATCAATTTCATATCCATTTGAGTTTTCAGCAATAGTTGTAGATGATCTGGCTACGCTTGCTCGTGAGTCATATCATTATGGAAAGAGTGTCATGGATGCCATAGCGGAAGGCTAATACTATGTTTGAAGCAGATGAACTAAGCCCTTGCATGGAAGCAGAATGGTTTGCTTCCGGTTACTCAGGACTCCAACGCAAAATTTTGGATGAAAGACTAGGTAAGTCTTACAACGATAGTGAACAAGCCCTAGCGAAACGTAATCTTTTACGATTCAGCCAAGCTGTTTTAGCAAGTGCCCCTGCTTGGATCGACTCCAAGTCTGGGCTGGAGCAGAAGCTGTGTATAATTGCTGGCGATATTGAGGCAGGATTTGGAATTCAATCAGCTTATGAAGCTGATTTCATATCGCAGGGAAAACATCTCCTAAAAGCTGCTTTATTATATGATCTAGCTGGCCTGCCGGGTGCATCAGCAAAGGTCGCTAAGGATTCATCTTTCGATAATCGTGTTCAAGATTTTTTCTTACGACGTAGAGAAAGCTACTGGGGAAGCTTAAAATCCGACGCTGATAAACCTAATGTATTACAAGCAGAAACGGAGGTGCCAGATGACATTAATGAACTGGTACACAAAGCAATAGCAGAAGCTCTTTTCCAAGAAGGTGAAAGCCTTCAGTTTGGAAATGTAAACCCTGACCAAACCAACTCTATCTTCCGAGAGTTTAGTAACCAAGCGGGTAGTTATCGACTAGATCTCGCCGGCGATGACTTCATCGCAATTTCCAAGGTACTAGATCAAAGGCGTAAGTATTCAAGCCTAGCAATCTTAGAAAATCATTCAAATCTAGAGCGACATCAAATCAATGCATTGGGTGTACCTCTTGAGTTTTGGCCAGTTCAAAAACAGGCAATTGAAAAAGGCCTTCTAGCAGAAAGTGTTATTAGTTACGGCCTAGCCGCACCGACTGGAACAGGCAAAACTTCGTTAGCTAAAGTACTGATTGCCTCTGCTATCAAGTCACAGCCAGATAGAAAAGTTCTGTATATTTCTCCTAGTCGCGCCCTAGTCCATCAGGTTTCTAGAGATTTAACGGCCTCACTTAGCCGGCTAGGTATAAATGTCAGAGAGTTAGGGGCTCATCTGACAGTTCATGAGCAATTATCTACGCCAGAGGAGTCAGATGCCCAGGTCCTGGTCTTTACCCCCGAAAGGGCCGACCTACTGCTTAGAGTAGATCACGAATTCGTGAAAAAAATTGCTCTAGTCTTGGTGGATGAAGCACATCATATTGAGCAGGGCTCTAGAGGTATTCTATTAGAGTTTTACTTGTGGCGGATTAGGCAGATAGTTCCTAAGGACGCAAGGATAATCCAGCTCTCAGCAGTAACCCCAAACATATCCGACTTAGTCTCCTGGCTCGATCTTGGTAAAAAATCATCATCCGTAAAGGTGGACTGGAGAACCAATCGTCTAAGACTGGGAAAATTTGAATTTATATCTGGCGAAGGAGTTCTGAAGTTCGAAGGTATTGATCCAACACCACTGAGAATAACTGAGTCTGATGATCGCCTAACCAGGCTGGCTCTTCTGGCCATAAAACTCTCGACATCAGGAATTACTTTAGTCCTTTGTACAACTGTAAAGATGTGTGAAGATCTTTCTCAACGTATTTTTGAGATGAGATCTCAGGTCGTCAGCGATAGTGAACCTAGCACAGAGGAGGATATCGAGAGATTAGATGCTAAAATCGAAAGAGAGCTGTACCCGGAGTCATCACTAAGAAGTCATATTAGAAGAAAGGTAGCGTATCACCACGCTCAGCTTCCGCCAAGCGTGCGCATATCTCTGGAAGATATAATATCCGCAAAGAAAATCGATATTGTATGCGCTACTACAACCTTAGCCGAAGGTGTTAATTTCCCATTCGCAACCGTACTGGTAGAATCATTAGTTTCAAAGAACTACCAAATCACTCCTCGCTCTCTCTGGAATATCGCCGGGCGAGCTGGAAGATTTGGAGTTGACTCTGAGGGACACTGTATTCTTTTTGAGCCCACAAGTTATGAGCATAAGTTACAGGGATTTACGTTGCAAAATTACCTTGGAACTAGCTTAGACTCTATACCTCCGGTTCAGTCAGCTTTAGGTGCCGCTTTAACCGAGCTTAAAGAAGCCATTCAATCGGATAAAATTCAAGAGTCCGATCTAGAAAACATCAAGCTCGGAAGTATAAAAATCGATGGTAAAAATACAGCTCTCGCTAAAAGAATCCGAGGATTAGTAAATCTCGTCCGCGTGAGCTACACGCACGCTAGTGTTGCTGGACTTGTGAAATTAAATTCTGGAGATGCCAATGAGATATCCAATAACATGCTGGCATCCAGCCAAATTAGTATGGATGTAAAAAAATTCTCTGAAAATTTTAGTCTACAACAAAAGAAAGTCCTAAAGGCCGCATTTGACTCTAACACTGATCTGATGAATATTGCAGCCCGTATTGGCTGGTCACTTGAGGCCCAGGCTGAGCTTCACGAGTGGTTAATGTCTCTTGAAGACTGGCGTCTTGAGAAGTTTGGTCAGATAGTAGTTGGCGGCCATATTTACAAATTCGACGCTCTGAGTTACTTATTAGGCCCAGTTTCAAAATTCATGTCTGAATTTGAGGGAGAGAAACTTGGCGGAGTGACATCCTTTGTTTCTTGCATCTGGATCGAAGGCCAGCCATTAACATCAATACGAGACCGCCAAAAGAATAAAAATCTTGGCGAGCTAGTCCGCATAATTTATTCAAAAGTTCAATATCTACTGCCATGGGCTTTATATGGCGTAGCCGAATTATTATCCTACGAGGCAAAGCGTCGGAAAATAAAAATTCAAGGTGGTGTTCGAGACCTATCTGTTCTAGCTGCCGAAGGTGTTCCTAACTTTGATGCTTTACAACTTGTGATGGGGCTTGGCCTAGAACGAGTGGACGCAACTAGAATTGCCGCAGCCTACAGTTCGAATAATGAGGGCAGGAGACGTACTACTGATATAGTAGGCTTTTTTAAGGGTTTAGAGGCAAAAGACCTCTTCCGCATTGTGCGCGGTAACGATAGACGGCGCCTAGATCCGGACATCTACGGGATATGGCAGAAAGTGAACGGAAAAGCGTAGAAAAACAAAGACAATAAGTATGCATGGCTTACTGTACTCCTTGGCCACTATTCTATTTTCTCCCGTTTAAATACGCCACAATTTTCAAAATCGGTGAGTTATTAATATATGGTTAGACGTAACTGAAAACCAGGTAGGCTGACCATATTCTAACAGCGCAGGGATAAAGGATACTCAAAGGGATAAGATATTTAAAAGAACATAGATAATCCATTAAAATTATACAGATAAAAATGTTCGACTCCTGGTGCCGCACCATACAACACAAGGCCTCGCAGAAATGTGGGGCCTTGTCGCTTCTGGCGGCTGCTTATGCAGCGCCCAAGAGATGTCATCGAGAGCGAGTGATTCAAGGTTGGGTTCGGTATTGCCAAGCTTAACGGGTTCAATCAGAAGCACCCGATAAGGCACCCGCAGGGCACCTCACCGAGCGCTTCACATCAGTTCGCGACCTGGCTGGAGAACTGGCTTACGGCGGCGACGACGCACTCCGCGTCTTTCTGGATATCCTGAATCACGGTGTCGGACGCGTTGGCCAGTGTCAGTGCTTCGCCGGCCAGTTCGCGGCTGCGGTTGATCACGTCGACGGCGTTGGAGGCGAGTTCCTGGTTTTGCTGCACCACGCCGACGATTTCCTGAGTGGCTTTGGAGGTCCGTGAGGCGAGTTGGCGGACTTCATCGGCCACCACGGCGAAACCACGGCCCTGCTCGCCTGCACGCGCCGCTTCGATCGCGGCGTTGAGTGCCAGCAGGTTGGTCTGATCGGCAATGCCGCTGATGGCTTTGACGATGGCTTCGATCATCTGGCCCTGCTGATCCAGCGCCTGGATGCCCTGGGTGGCGTTCTCCATCGAGTTGGCCAAACGGTGCAGCACTTCGACCGTGTTACGGATCACTTCACGGCCCTTGCTGGCGCTGGTGTCGGTTTGCAGCGAGGTGCTGTAGGCCAGGTTGGCGGCGTCGGCGACGGCTTTTTCCAGGTTCACCTGCTCGGTGATCACGGTGGCGAACTTCACCACCTTGTAGAGCTTGCCGTGGATGTCGGTGATGGGGTTGTAAGACGCCTCCAGCCAGACATCCCGGCCGCCGCTGTCGATACGGCGGAAACGGGCGACGACGAACTCACCACGGCGCAGGCGTTCCCAGAACTGGCGATAGGCGTCCGAGGCACTTTCTTCGGCGGTGCAGAAGATGCTGTGGTGCTTGCCGACCACCTGCGACAGGTTGTAGCCCATGCCGCGCAGGAAGGAGTCGTTGGCGGTGATGACGGTGCCGTCCAGATTGAACTCGATCACAGCGGTCGAGCGCAGCAGCGCCTTGACCAGGCTCTCGTTCTCCAGCGACGCCTCGATGGTGCGCGTCAGGTTGCTGGAGTGGATGACCATCTGCTTGGCGCCCGTCAGATGATCGCTCATGGGGATGACCACCGAGCGCAGCCATACGTGCTGGCCATCCTTGCCCAGCAAACGCAGGGCGCCGTTGAAGTGACGGCGTTCCTTGATCGCCGACAGGGCGCGCAACTGGTGCGGGTCCCGCGCCAGATCCGAGGGCGACAGTTGGGTCAGGTACTGCCCCTCGACTTCCCCGGCCCGATAGCCGAGTTCGCTCTGGAACAGGTCGTTGACACGCTCGATACGGCCATCGCCGCTGAGCTGGATGATGATCATTTCCTTTTCGAGGTTCTCCCTTACCTCCTCCTGCATCGCTAAGCGAGCTTCCAGCTCACTGTTGATTTGTTTGAGGCGAGAGTTGAACACGACAAGGACTCCAAAGTAGGTATCAGTGCATCGGCCCGAGGCTGAAAATCTTGAAGGATAGGTAGTGCTGGCAGCTGTCATTTTCGAGCATAGACCGCTTCGCTTACACCCGCGGGCCAGACACATGATTGCTCTTGCTCGATACGGATTCAGACAGTAAGGTTGGGTTGTCGCTGGAAACAGCGATACAGGATTGGCGTCCTGGCTAGTGGAAGAAACATCAGCCGCTAGCGCGGTTCAAATCTGATGCGTCCCTACTGATTGGTTTCAGGAAGCGGCGTATCGCTACCAGGGGCCACGCCAAGATGAACGAACACTTCGAATCCCTCCGTTTCACCCGTCATAACCGTTTCCTGCACGCCCTGATGCTCGATTCCCAGGCATGGTTCAGCGTCGTCGATCTCGGCCGCCTGATGGGCTGCCACCTCAACGAACGGCTCATCCGCAAGCTCGATGACGACCAGCACCGCATCATCAGCCTCAATCATCACGGCAATGTCCGGCCCACGCTGATGGTCAGCGAATCCGGCATGTATGCGCTGATGGTCTATCACCACATTCCCGAGAACCAGAACCTGCGCCGCTGGCTCACCCATGAAGTGATCCCCACGCTGCGGGCGACCTGCGCACCCACGCCCGAGCAAGCGCCCAGCCTGAGTTCACTGCAGTGGGCAGGGCTGTCCGTGAGCCTGCTGCACTGGCGGAACGAGGCCTGGGTCAAATGGCGGGACATGCCGGCGCTGATACCTTCGGTGGAGAAGGCAGCGGGGCGGTCGCAAGGCTAGCGGGTCAGGCCTTGCTGAAAGGGCCGCTGCTCCGCTGCAAGAACCCCACGTTATGCCGGCAGAACAGCGAGCCGATGCTGAGCATGCCGATATGTACGCCGTCGCACGCCAGCTCCTGTTGCAGGCCTTGCAGGTAGCTGCAGGCGGCGGTCGCTGGGTCGTCGTCACCGGGAGTGGGTTGCGCGGCGGCTTCGGTGCCGTTGTGCTCGACGAGGATGGCGCCCGACTTGCGCGAGCGCATTTCCGGCAGCACTTCGTCGACCACTGCAGTCATGCTCAGGTAGGTGAGCGCGCATGCCTCGATGACGCTGGCCGGGTTCAGGGCGGCGGTGTAGTCCGCCGTATTGAGCGGGTCGAGGCCGTAGTACACCGCGTCGATGGGGCCGACGGTGCTGCGGATGGACCTGATCATCGCCTTAGCGTGCTCGGGGCTGGAGACGTCGCCGGTGAAGGTCCGTGTCGAGATGCCTTCGCTTTCCAGTACGGTCGTCAGCGCGCGCACGCACTGTGCATCGTCGGCCACCAGCACCACGTCGTAGCCGTCGTTGCCGTACTGGCGAGCGGCCAAGGCACCTGCGCTGTTCTGCGCACCGAATACCACAAGCGTTCTACTCATGATCAGTCCTACCTAACGATTGCGGGCAGCTACTGCGCGAGCTGGGTTCGCCAATAGCGGTGCTCTGCTGGCAAAGGTCTGCAGGTAGTACATGTCCCGGCAGGACCTGTGCACCGGCTAGGCAGAGAAAGCCGCTGCGACGCATGAAATCCCGGTCCCTGGGAGCAGTTGTCCTGGCATAGTCACCGTCGAACATTGCCTGAACATTGCGTCGCAAACTTTTGCGCTCCGCTACTATGTGGCGCTTCGGTGAAACGGCGCGGTGCAGCGACTTTGCGAATCCTTCTGGTCGAAGATGACTTACCTATGGCCCAGGCCCTTCAGGCAGCGCTGGGGCGGCATGGCTTGATCGTGGACATGGTCCATTCGCTCGCCGCAGCGGCGTCGACCTTGCGCCTGCACGTGCACGATCTGTTGCTCCTCGACCGTGGTCTGCCGGATGGCGATGGCCTCGATTTCATCGCCACGGCCCGGCGCCTGACGCCTGCCCTGCCCATCGTGCTGCTGACCGCCCGCGGGGAGGTCGCGGAGCGGGTCGATGGCCTCAATGGCGGGGCGGACGATTACGTGGTCAAACCCGTTGCCGCCGACGAACTCCTGGCCCGCATACGCGCGATCGCGCGGCGCCCGGCCACGGTCATTCTGCCTACCGCCACCCTTGGCGCGCTGTCCTTCGACTTCACCGCTGGTGAGGCCATCGTCGATGGCCAGCCGCTTCACCTGCCGCGGCGCCAGTTGCTGATTCTGGAAGCCCTGATCTATCGCCAGGGGCGGACCGTGCTGCGAGAAAACCTCCATGAAGCGGTCTACGGCCTGGCGGACGAGATCCAGTCGAATGCCCTCGATGCGCATGTCTCGAAGCTTCGGCGCGCGTTGAAAGAGGCGGAGGCCGGGGTCGAGATCGCGGTGATTCGTGGTGTCGGCTATCTGCTCAAGGAAGGCCAATGAAAGCGCTGCACAGCCCCTCGCTCATCGGCCGCCTGCTGTGGTCGCTGTGCCTCATGCAGGTGGTGGTACTGGTGACCTCGATCGCGGGCACCCTGTACTACATCATCGACGACCGCTTTACCTTCATGAGCGACTCGGTCATCGACACGCTGGTGAGTGCCATTGCCGTGCAGCCCGATGGCCTGGCGTTCGAACGCACCGATGAGCTGCGCAGTTTGCAGGCGGACAACCCGCAGCTCTGGGTGGTGATTCGCGACGCCAACGGCCATCGTCAGCAGTTGGGTGACGTGCCGTCGGCGTATCAGGCGCTGGAACGCAGCCTGCCCTTGCTGGGCGTCTCGCAGATGCGTGCGCTGCCGGAGCAGAACGAGCTGACGATGCGTATCGAGGTCAAGCCGATTCAGGACCAGCAGGTGCACATCATGGTCGGCGGCGTGGCGATGTCCGACTTCAAGAGCCTGATTCTGCAGGCGACCGGCTTGCTCAGCCCGTACTTCCTGACGCCGTTGATTCTGTTCACCCTGCTCGCCACCCCCATCGTCGTGCTGCATGCGACCCGCGGTGTACGGCGGGTGACCAAGGAAGCCTCGGCGCTGGATATCTCCACCCCGGATGCGCACCTGACAGAGGATTCCGTGCCTAGGGAAATCCGCCCGCTGGTCAGTGCCTTCAATGCCGCCATGGAGCGCCTGAGCAAGGCCTATCACGCCCGCGATCGCTTCCTGCGGGACGCGGCCCATGAGTTGCGCATGCCCATCGCCGTGCTGATGGCGCGTATCGACGGCATGCCTTCACACCCACTGAAACCGGTGCTGCTCATCGACCTGAGCCGCCTGGCCACCGTCGCCGAACAGTTGCTGGACCTGCAGCGGCTGCAGTCTCCCCAGGTCGAATTCGTGCGCGTCGACCTCGTGGCCCTGACCCGCGACCTGGTCTCGGACATCGCGCCGGTGGCCCTCTCCCGCTGCGATGACCTGGTACTGAATGCGCCCGACCAGCCCGTGTGGGTGCTCGGCCAGGCCAGCGCACTGAGCCGCGTGATCACCAACCTGGTGCAGAACGCGCTCATCCATGGTGAAGGCACGGGCACCATCAGCATCACCGTGGCGCCACGCGGAACCGTGGCGGTCGCCGACCAGGGCAAGGGCGTGGCGAGCGAGGACCGCGAGCACATCTTCCACCCCTTCTACCGTGGCAAGACCGATGTTCCCGGCCACGGCCTCGGGCTGCATCTGGTGCAGGAGATCGTGCGCGCTCACCGGGGCCGCATCACGGTCAACGACGCCGCTGGAGGCGGCGCCGTGTTCACGGTTCATCTACCGATCGTGTCGGCGTAGCGCGGCGTGGCCGGGCTAACGCTGTCAGCACTGGCCTACGGCTTGTGCCAAGCGGGGATCTCGCTCAGGTCGCGGTAGATCGCCAGCCCTCGCTGCTGAGCCAGCTCGACCATCAGGTCCGCCCCTTGCGACGCGCCGCCGATGCGCAATACGGCGTCACAACGCTGCAGAAGCGTCTTGGCATACTCGTGAAAATGGGCCTGGAACAGCTGATCGCCAATGTTGCGCGAACCCGCGAGCTGGACCAGAGGTAACGCCACCCATTCGGCAATGAGCGGAAAATGGCCCGCCTGCAGGAGCGCCCCGGCAGCCATGTGCATGGCCTGCAGGTTGGCGGCCAGCAGCGCGGGGTCGTCATCGGTGCCAGAACGGTAGGGGCCGGCGACCAGAATCATCCGGGGGCCGGAGGATGGCATGAGTCGCTTGAGGTACTGCAGAAGGATGATGGTCTTGCCGTCCATGATCCGTCCGTCGTCGACCATCTCCAGCGCCAGGTCGAAAGGCAGCTCCAGCACCTCGATATCCTCGCCTTCAGCGGCCAGGCCACCACCGTCGCTGACCCGGTCCTCAGGCTGATATTCGCCGACGAAGAAATGCACGCGCTCGGTGACCGAGCCGGGGCTCATGAACGCCTCGCACACCTTGCGCACCGCCTTGACCCGATAACCGGTTTCTTCTTCGGCCTCCAGGCGGATTCGCTCTTCGGGGCTGGCGTTGTCCAGCAGGCCCGCAGCCGCTTCGATCAGGTAACCGTCATGATCGTTGACGTATGCCGGGATGCGAAATTGCCGGGTGAGGATGACCGTGCGTTTCGCCAGGTTGTAGAGCCCGATCGTGGCGCCGTTGCCCCGGTCATAGACTTCGCGGGTCTGCGCTTGCCAACTGCCATCCCGCCGCTGCTGCTCGAACTCGATCTTCTGGAGCAGGTACCAGTTATCCGAGAGGGTATGTTGCGCAACGATTCGTACGTTCCGGTCGTTCATGGGTTGCATCTCCTTACTGGCCATCCGTATCGAATCTCCTCCAGTTTCACACCGCCGCGCTCGAGGCTACGCGCATGCTGCGCTTGCGCCACCCAACCGGCCTTGCGGTAAAAACGCCTGGCCCTGGCATTGGCCGCCAAGACCCAGAGTGTCAGTTGGCGATAGCCGTGGTCTGCCAGACGCTGCAGCCCCGCCTCCCACAATGCCAGGCCGACGCCTGAACCCCACTGTTCGGCCACTACATAGATGGCCAAGACCTCACCAGTGACCCCGGCCACCGCATCGCTATCTCGACTGGCTCCGACTGAAATCCAGCCAACCACTTGCTCATCGAGCTCGGCGACCAGAATGTTCTCGCGCCCAGTCTCGATTGCGCGAGCCCAGATACTCGCTCGGCAGCAACTCGGCATAAGCCTGCTGCCAGCTTCTGATGTGAACGCTGGCAATGGCCTTGGCATCATTGGGCAATGCACTACGGATCATCGGCGTTGTAAGTCCCCGCAAAATCGAACTTCCAGAGTGCTCCAAAGCAGATGGAGCGGCTACTTGCCGGGTAGCACTCGAGCGCGTTCTTTTCAGCCAGAGGAGCGGCGGACTTGGCCATGCTCCTGCTATACGTTCACGACCTTGTTCTTCACCAGGGTGAACATGCGTACGCGTTCGCTGATTTCCTGGAAGGTATGGCGGAAGGCGTCATCGTGTTCATCGGCAGTGGGATCGGCGAAATTCCACACCAGTGCTTCTCTGGAGGATGGCAAAAGCAGAGGTTCGTCGGAGGACTTGTCGCACAGGTCGATCAGATAATCGAAGTGCTGGCCTGCGAACTCGTCCATCGACTTGCTGCGCAGCCCTTCGGGGCTGACTCCGGCGTGCGCCAGGGTGGTGATGACCCGAGGGTCGAGTTGCCCCGGCTGGGTTCCGGCGCTATGCGCCTCGAAGTGTTCGCTGTCCAGGTGGCGCAACAACGCTTCGGCCATGGGGGAACGTGCATCGTTGGCGACGCAGACGAACAAGACCCTTAGTTTTTCGCTCATATCCCATCCTCCGTAGTGCTCACATGAGTGGCTGGACCGACAGGCATCGGAACCGACCATGCCTGGCATGCTCTCGCGACCAGTAGACCACTCGCGAGCCCGGAGCTATCCATGCGTCACGAAAACGTCATCAAGCAGCATTGATTTACCCTCACTGACTTGAGGAGATGGCTTGTCGTTCTTGTCATTCCTGAACCTCTTGGCTGGGCCCGGAAGCGGCTCTTTCTGGGGCCGCCTCGTGTAGAGGGTCCAAGCAACTCGCCCTTCTGACTCGACGTACAGCCCCGTACCCGGCGCGTGCAAACGGAAGGCGCCATGCTGACTCTGCAACGAGTGAAGCCGCTTGATATCCTAGTGCATCGGTAAGGGGAGACTGGAGCTCCCGCCATGGAGGGATAGGCATGTCAGCAATCTGGAAGCCGATGTACCGCGTACCATTGGTCGCGTTCGTTCTCGCACTGCCTGCGTGCTCGGCATTCGGCCCGTTCTCCGAGTACGAAAAGAGCCTCATCTACAAGCCAATGCCAACGAGCGTAACCGAGGCAAAAATAGAATGTAACGTGCGCCGTGCGCACTACGACTGGCTGCTGTTGATGATCGCGCAGCGAGACGAAAAGGGCTGGGATGACAAGGCCGAAAGGGACGTGATGATCTCGGACGCCTGGGCGGATTATCAACGCGCCAGGCGCATAGGGTGCAGCGGGTGGGAGTGATGGAATGGCTCCCATGAAAGGCACCGGTTACCACCGCAACCAGAGAAGAATACGATGAAGACGTTACAGCGCGGATCCGGCCACCTGTTCAGCCTGATGGTCATCGCGCTCATTGCCTGGGGTGCTTACGTGACGATCTACGTGCCCTACGAACACAAGAAATCGATGGACGCGTTCCGCAGCAAACCGCCAACGGTGAGCCCGGCCAAGCTGGAAATCGTCGACACCTACAAGGCCAAGCCAACCCCCGAGCAACTGCCGCGCGGGCTGTACACCGGCACCGCCGAGCAGGACGGCTACCCGATGACCATCAGCTTCGAATTTGGCGAGAACCAGATCATCACCAAGAAGGCTCATATCAAGAATTACGAGTTCAAGGGCTCAGCGGCTTATGACTTCGTGGGCTCGGTGATGACCTTCGCCAAGGTGCAAGGCGACGCCGTACTGTTTCCTGGAACCGGCGAACCCATCGAGGTGATCAGCGCATCCGAAATCCATGTGCCGGGGCCTGGGACGACGTTGGTGTTGAGGCAGAAGTGAGCTTGCTGGCAGCTCCCATTAATGCCTCATGCGCCAGCCAAAGTGAGCCCGTTCCAACGAACCTCACAGCAAACGCTTCTGGAAAAATAGACGTTTGTGCCCTGCCGGATAAACATCCAGTTCACCGAACTGGCTGTAGCCATGCTTCTCGTAGAAGGCGGGGGCCTGAAAGCTGAAGGTGTCGAGCCAGATGCCCACGCAACCTTTCTCGCGCGCCACCTCCTCGGCCATGTTCATCAGCCGTGAACCAGTGCCCTGCCCTCGCGTTTGCTCCGGGATGGCGAGCAACTCGATGAATAACCAGCGATAGAAAATCTCGCCATAGAGCCCGCCAATCACCTCATCGCTGCGTTCGTCGCGAACCAGCAAGGCGATCGCCTCCGGCTTCGGGTCACCCGCCTGGGCCAGGTTGTATGCCCGCAAGGGCCGGAGAATCGCCGAGCGCTCGTCCTCTCCGGGGTTGCTCTTGATCTCGATACGGGTGCTCATTTCGCCATCTCCCTGGGGGTTCACACTGCGGATATCTGGAGGCTTCGCTTCAGTGTCATGGCAAAAGCCCGCTGACACCAGAGGGGGCTGGGCCTCCATTCGACTGGCCCGTTGCGCCAGCAGCTGCATACCGTGGCAGCGGGCTGTGCTTGCGGGCGAATCATCGGGCCGACGCGGATTCAGCGGTATGGCCGCCATCGTATCGCCCGCAAGCGGGCTCCTACAGGTCGG